>NZ_JBHWJI010000028.1:0-116395 GCF_042731515.1 Streptomyces sp. NPDC059850 | reverse complement strand
ACCGAGACCAGCGAGTTGGTCAGCTGGGTGACGGAGGTCAGCAGCATGGTGACGGAAGTGTTGAACGTCAGGAAGCCGCCCGCCGACATGCTGCCCCGGGCCGGTCCGGCCAGCAGCATGAACACCACGAGCGAGCACAGCGGAAGGTAGACCGCGTCGAGGACCTGGGTGAGGTTCTTGATGCGCCCGGTGCGCTGATGGAGGTCGCGGGAGCGGGCGAAGCCACGGGCCCAGGCCGCGTAGGCGTAGTTCTCGGCCGCGGCGACCCGCAGCTTGGGCAGTCCGCGCAGGGTCTGGAACGCCTGGTTGTTGAGCTTGTTCTCGGTCTCCACCAGCCGCCGCTGCCAGCGCACCTGCCACAAGCCCATGGCGAGGAAGACGCCGCAGATGACCAGCAGCATGGCCAGCACGGCGAGCGCGAGGGGGACGCTGAAGAACAGCAGCAGGGCGAGGTTCATCGCGCCGACGGTCCCGGCCTGGAGGACCACCGGGGCGGTGCCGGACAGCACCCGGCGCATGGTGCTGATGCCCATGGCCGCGCTGGCCAGTTCGCCGGTGGAGCGCTCGGCGAAGAACGTGGTGGGCAGCCGCAGCAGCCGGTCCCAGACGGCGGGTTGCAGTGTGCTCTCCAGCCGCCCCTCCAGCCGCAGCAGGGTCAGGTTCTGGAGCAGCAGGAAGGACGCGGCGACGACACTGGAGACGATGAGCGCCAGCGCGACCTGCACGATGAGGCTCTTCTCGGCGCGCGGTACGAACCCGCCGAGCACCTGGCCGGTGGCGACCGGCACCAGCGCGCCGAGCGCCACCGTCACCAGCCCGGCGGCGACCAGGTTGCGCATGTCCGGCGCGGCGCCACGGGCCGTGAAGCGCAGCAGCCGCCACATCGTCATCGGCCGCTCGGGCAGCGGGCGGTAGAACATCACGGCGCGCGGCTCGAACTCGTCGGCGGTGGACCGGCCGACGCGCATCCGCAGACCGGAGGCCGGGTTGACGGCCTCGTACCGGCCGCGCCGCCACAGCAGCGCCACCGGCGTCCCGGTCCGGGCGCGGTAGCCCACCAGGGGTCCCGCGTCCTCGCGCCACCAGCGGCCCTCCAGCCGGACGGCGCGGGTGCGGATCCGCGCGTGGGCCGCGACGCGCTCCACGGGGTCCGTACGGTCGTCGGCGGCGGGGCCCTTCGGCGGTTCGGGGAGGGTGATCCCGGCGGCGTCCGCCACGGCCCGGCACACCGCGTGCACGGCGTCGTCGGTGTCGTCGGCGGTCCGGTCCGTGGCCCGGGCCGAGCGGCGCGGGCCGCCGATGGACGCGATGAGCGCCTCGTCGGCGCGTGAGCGGACGGCCTCACCGGCCCGGATTCCGGCGGCCGTCCGGTCCGCGTGGGCGCGCTCCAGGGTGTCGATCCAGCGGTCCACGGCGGTGCCGAGCCGGTACTGCTGGTTGACCATCCGCTGCCACAGCGCGCCGTCGATCAGCAGGTCCCCGGCGGCCTGGGCGCTGTACTCGGCGCCGTACCGCACACTGCCGGGCGGCACCGGGAGCCACAGCAGGTCCTCGTCGGCCGCCTCCTCGCCCGGCGCTCCCCCGTCCAGCGGGGCCTGGAACAGCACGCCGAGGCTGCGGCTGATGCCGAGCGCCACGGCGTGTTCCAGCGGGGTGGGCGCCGGGTCCTGGAACGCGGTGCCGTCCGCGTACGTGGCGTCGTACGCCGTGGCGTAGGGGGCGCCGTACGCGTGGTACCCCTCCGGCCGGTACAGCTCGCGCAGCGGGATGCGGCGCACCGCGCAGTCCTGCGAGGGCCGCCCCACCAGGGTGTGGCGCGGGCCTTCGACCGGCCCGGGGAGCGCGGCGCCCGTCTCCAGGCGGCCGAGGAAGTGCCACTGCCCCTCCTCGGCGGCGTCGACCGCGAAGAGGTCCAGGGCGCCTTGGACGACGAGCCAGAGCACCTGCGGGCCCTCCAGCGGAAGGCTGCGCAGCCCGGCGCCGTCGACCGGGGTGCCGAGGGCGCCCAGCGCCGCCACCACCGCGTCGCCACCGTCCGTGGCCACGGACGCGGCGGGGTGTACGGACGCCATGTCAGTGCTCCTTCATCAGCTCGGCGTACGGGCCCCCGGCGGTCGCGAGGTCCTCGTGCCGTCCGCGTTCCACGACCGTGCCACGGTCCAGGACGAGGATCTCGTCGCTGTCCCGGACGGTGCTGAGCCGGTGGGCGATCACCACGCACGCGCAGCCCCGGCGGCGCAGGCTGTCCATGACGGTCTGCTCGGTCCGGGCGTCCAGGGCGCTGGTCACCTCGTCCAGGACCAGCACGCTGGGGCGGCGGACCAGGGCGCGGGCGATCTCCAGCCGCTGCCGCTGGCCGCCCGAGAAGTTACGGCCGTCCTGCTCGACCCGGCAGTGGATGCCGCCGGGGCGGCGGGCGATGACGTCGTCGTAGAGCGCGGCGTCCCGCAGCGCGGCCACCACGGCGTCGTCCGGGATCGACGGGTCCCACAGCGCCACGTTGTCCCGCACCGTCCCCTCGAACAGGAACACGTCCTGGTCGACGAAGGACACGGAGGCGGCGAGGCGGCCGCGCGGGATGTCCTCCAGCCGCTGCCCGTCGATGCGGATGGCGCCTTCCCACGGGCTGTAGAGGCCGGAGACCAGCCGGGACACGGTGGACTTGCCGCTGCCGGAGCCGCCGACCAGCGCCACCTGACGGCCGGGGCCGACGGACAGCGAGAAGCCGCGCAGCAGCGGTTCGTCCAGCGGGTTGTAGCCGAAGGTGATGTCCTCCAGGGCCACATGGCCGGTGAGGCGGCGGGCGCCGTCGGCGTCCGGCTGGCCCTCGTCGCGGGTGTGGAGGGCGTCTGCGGGGAAGCGCTCCACGTCCCCCAGCCGGGCCACGTCCGCGGAGAAGTCCTGGATGCGTCCGGCGACGCCGTTGAGCCGGGTGATGGGCGCGGTGAAGCGGGTCACCAGCGCCTGGAAGGCCACCAGCAGACCGACCGAGAGATGGCCCTCGACGGCCCGCAGCCCGCCGATCCACAGGATGAGCGCGCTGTTGAGGGTGGCGAGGGTGGGCGCCACGACGGCGAGGACCGCGCTCGGTACACCGAGCCGCTGCTGTTCCTCCAGGGTGATGGCGTGCTGACCGGCCCAGCGGCGGAAGTAGCCGCTCTCGCCACCGGTGGCCTTCATCGTCTCGATGAGCTGGAGCCCGGTGTACGCGGTGGTGGTCAGCCGCGCGGTGTCGGCGCGCAGCTTCTGGGTCCTGGTGGCGCGCAGCCGTATCACGACGCGCATCGCGACCACGTTGAGCAGCGCCAGCCCGACGCCGATCAGGGTGAGCTGGGGGTCGTACGTCCACAGCAGCAGGGCGTACAGGACCACCACGATCCCGTCGACGGCCGCGGCGGCCAGGTCGCGGGCGAGGGTTTCGGCGACGGTGTCGTTGGACCGCAGCCGCTGCACCAGGTCGGCCGGGCTGCGCTGGGCGAAGAACGTGACGGGCAGCCGCAGCAGATGGCGCAGGAACCGGGCGCTGCCGAGGGTGGAGGAGATGATGCGTCCGCGCAGCAGGTTCGCCTGCTGGACGCCGGTCAGCACCGCGGTGAGTACCACCGCCACGGCCATCGACGCGAACAGCGGTGGCAGCATCGAGGTCTGGCCGCCGATGATGAAGGTGTCGATGAAGGTGCGGCCGAGCGCCGGGACCGCCGCGCCCACCACCACCAGCAGCAGGCTGGCCAGCAGCGAGGCAAGCAGGGTGCCGCCGGTGCCGCGCAGCCGCGCGGGCAGGCCGTCCAGGACGCCGGGCTTCTTTCCACCGCGACGGAAGGAGGCGTCGGGTTCGAAGACCAGGCAGACCCCGGTGAAGCTCGCCCCGAACTCCTCGGTGGTGACGAAGCGGCGTCCCTTGTCGGGGTCGTTGATGTGGACGCCGCGCTTGCCGAACCGCCGTCCCGTGCCGTCGTAGACGACGTAGTGGTTGAACTCCCAGAACAGGATCGCCGGGGCCCGCACCTCGGCCAGCGCCTCCGGCTCCATCTGCATGCCCTTGGCGCGCAGCCCGTAACTGCGGGCGGCCTTCAACAGGTTGCTGGCGCGCGATCCGTCGCGGGAGACGCCGCAGGCGATCCGCAGCTCCTCCAGCGGTACGTGGCGCCCGTAGTGGGCGAGCACCATGGCGAGCGACGCGGCGCCGCACTCCAGCGCCTCCATCTGGAGCACGGTGGGGGTGCGTACGGTCCGCCGCCCCGGCTTCTTCGGGCCGGTCCCCCGGCGCGGGGCGCGCCGCCGTCCACGGGCGGGTTCTGGGCGGCGGCGGCCGCTGGTCCCGGCGGGTGCGGGGCGGGGCGGTCCGCCGCTGTCGTTCGTCGCGTTCGCGGCGGCCGTCGGATTCGCGGCGTTCGGCGGGTTCGCGGCGTTCGGCGGGTTCGTCGCGGTCACGGGAGCAGCCAATCGACGGGGTGACGGTCGGCCAGGTGGAGGGTGCCGGTGGCCAGGGTCATGGAGCCGAGGGCGAACGGCGGGCCCTCTCGCGAGGACCAGCGGTAGCCGGAGCGGGTGGCCGACGATCGGTCCAGCCGTACCGCCACCGCGACCGGCGGGCCGTCCTTCGAGAACTCCTCGCCGAGCTGCGCGCTGCCGAGGAAGGAGCCGATCTGCCGACTCGTCTGGGCGGTCCGGCCGACCGCCTGGACGTGGCCGCGCAGCACGCCGTACGTACGGGAAGGCGCCGACTGCACATCAAGGTCGACCTCGGCCCCCACGGGCACCGACGCCGCCCGGTCCGCCGGGACGTACAGGGTCGCGGTCAGCGGGTCGCGGGAGTGGCGGACGCGCTCCACGGAGGCGACGTCTCCGCCAGTGTCGAGGACGGCGCCGATCGAGACGGAGAGGGTGGTGAGCCGCCCGGCGGCGAGGGCGCGCACGACCGTGCTGCCGCCACCGGGATTACGGACCTTCACCAGCGGCGCACCCGCGCGCACCGTGCTGCCCTCCTCGGCGAGCACGGCGGTGACCTGCCCACGGACCGGGCTCTGCAGCACATAGCTGCCCTGGCCGTGGGTGAGGATCCCGGAGGCGCCCACGGTGTCCGCCACGGTGCCGGTCACGGCCCAGACGGCGGCCGCGGCCATGACGACGAGGGTGACCGTCAGCGCGAGCCAGCCCTGGGGACGGGCGTAGCGGACCGGCAGGTCGATGTCGTCTGCCGACTGCAGCTTGGAAAGGGCCTGCTGGCGGAACTGCACGGGAGTCTTTCCTCAACCGGCCGGGGGGCGCGAGGGAACGGGTCGGTGCGCGGCGGTCCGGGCGGCCCGTTTTCCGACGGGTGCCGGGGACCGCGCATGCCCCGGACCAGGCAGGCCCGGGGCATGGAGTGCGGTCGTCTCAGAGGCCGGAGACGGTGCCGACGATGCCGGAGGTGTTCAGGCCGGTCACGCCGTCCACGGTGCCGGTGACGGTGCCGACGGCGCCGGTGACCGGGCCGGTGACGGGACCGGTGACGGCCTGCACGGTGCCCAGGGCGTCGCCCACAGCGCCGAGACCGCCGGCGACGTTGTCCAGCTCAGCGTCGGAGATCTCCTGGGTCGCGACCTTGGGTGCGTTGTTCATTACTGCGTCTCCCTTGGATACGTATCTCGAATGAGCTTGTAACGGCCGGTGATTGCCGACATGCGCATGGCTTCACCACCGGCCACCGCGGCACGTTCCCGCGCTTTCCGGAAACCGGGCTCCCGGGAACGTCTCGGCGCGGAAGGATGTAACCACGCGGGCTCGCCGCCTTCGAACCACGGCGCATCCGGAACTACGCATTCCGCCAACTTTCCGATCACATGGCGTGCACACCAGCCCACGTGACCGGCACCGCCTCCCCACACGAACGTCACCACTCGCGCGACGCCACTCCCCCACGCCCGTACGGAAACCGCGCATTCCCGGGCGGAGTCACCGGGTGCTGGACCGCATGGCCGCCGACGGGGTGCGGTACACGCGACTTCTGTGGAATGCATGTGCCGATCACTTGAAGACCTGCCGACCTCCGGTCGCATTTCGCCACCGTCGATGCCAAGCGGATTCGCCACGCGTGACGGGCGGCGCCGGGGGTACACGTCGGCCACCCCTATGCCTACGGTGGCGAACTGCCGGAGAGCGACGCGATGGCGGGTGTCGCCGAACGGTTCCGCTGACCCGTGGCTAGGGCCGCTCCACGGGCGCCCGGTCCACGGCGGTCGTCAGCTGGTCCAGGGGCCGTACGAGCAGTTCCGCACCACTCTGGACCACCGCCTCCGCGGTGCTGTCGGCCTCCCAGTCGACCAACGCCTCCTTGGCCCGGTCCCAGCCCGGTCTGCGCCGCTCCCGTACGTGGCGCGCCGCCCGCTCGGTGTCCGCCGCCAGCGCGTCGGCGAACCGGGCGGCCCCGGGCACCGGCCGCGCGCCGCGCTCCGGCAGATGGGTTTCCAGCAACATCGCCGCCTGCCCGAACGCCTCCAGCGCCGTCTGCGCCTCCTCCGCCTGCGCGTGGGTCAGCCCCCGGTGGCGTACGGGCTCCCGCTTGGCCCGGTCGAAGGCCTCGTTCCAGTCGGCGTGCGCCGTGCGGTCGGCCAGCAGGGTGCGGCGTACGTCGGTGGCGGGCAGCTCGCCGGGCTCGGCGTAGCCGCGTACCACCGCCGCCGCGTACCGCCCGCTCGCGGCGAGCCAGTCCGCGAGCCGGTCCAGCAGGCGCGGTGTCTCCCAGGCCGGGAACGCCACGTACGCCAGCATCGCGAGCACCCCGCCCAGCAGGGTGAGCAGGACCCGGTCCGGCACCGTCTGATGCCACCCCTCGCCGCCCATCCCGAGCAGCAGGACGGCGTACGCGGCCGCGGTGCACTGGGAGGCCGCGTAGCCGGTGCGCATCAGCAGATACGTCAGGGCGGCGGCGATCACGGCCAGCCCGCCGGACAGATACGCGTCCGGGTGGGTCAGCTGCACCGCGCCGGTGGCCAGCGCGACGCCCACCAGGGTGCCCGCGAAGCGGGCCACGGCGCGGGAGTAGGTGCGGTGGAAGTCCGGCCGCATCACCATCACGGAAGTGACCGGCGCCCAGTAGCCGTGGCCGAGTGGAAGCGCGCTGCCGAGCACATAGCCGAGACAGGCCACCACGGCCAGTCGCAGGGCGTGCCGGAAGACGGGCGAGTCCCTGTACAGCTCCCGGCGCATCGCGCGCAGCACGATGGGCACCAGCTGGAACACCGTCGGCCGCAGCAGGGGCGGTGGCTCGTCGGCGCCCTCGTCGGCGCCGGAGGTGGGACCCAGGTCCCTGCCGCTGCTATCGGCGATCTCCAGCACCTCGGTGAGCAGGTGGGCCAGCTGGACGGCGGCCTGCCGGGCGGGCCCTTCCAGGGCCACGTCCGCGCCACCCTCCTCGTCCGCGCCACTTTCCTCGTTCTCGTCGTCGATCCGCAGGATTTCCCTGGTCGCGGACGGCACCTGGGCGGGGGCGCCACGGCGGATCGACCGGGCGGCGGCGTCCAGGACGTCGGCGGCCGCTTCGAGCAGTTGACGCGCCCGGTCCCGGCCCGGACCCTCGGCGGGGGCGCCGACCCGGGGATCGGCGAGGGCCGCGAGGGTGGGGCGGACGCGTTCGGCCAGGCCACGGGGGCCGTGCAGGGCGGCCGGGCGGCGGCGCGCCTGCGCGGGTGTGACGGCGGCGGCGCTCCGGGCCGTGATCATCGGTTCCGGGTCGAAGGGCGCCACCGGGTCCTCGCGCAGCCGCCTGGCGTAGTCCGCCACGGCGGCCAGGGCGTCGGCCAGCGCGTCCCGGTGCCGCCCCCATCGGCGGATCGGGAACAGCCAGATCAGCGCAGCCTGCGCCACCCCGCCGAACGCGATGACCGCCGCGTGTTCCAGGGCCTCCAGGACACCGGTGGGCAGCGTGATGGTGAGCAGCATCATGGCGACCGTCGTCGTGGCCACGATTCCGGCGGTCGGCCCCGTCGCCCACGCCATTCCGGCGAGGAACGCCCAGGCGGCGAGCAACAGCAGGAAGAGGGCCAGATGCGACATCGCGAGGTAGCCCACGAAGGTGCTGAGCCCCAGCCCGGCCCCCGCGACGAGCGCGATCACCTTGCGCGGCCGCCAGCTGCGCTGGAACGTCGACGTCCCGGCCGAGTAGGCGCCGAACGCGGCGGAGGCGGCGTACGACGGGGAGGCGATCGACAGCGAGAGCCCGATCACGACCGCCACTCCGGCCGCCGCCCGCAGCGCGGCCAGCGGTTCGAGCCGGGCGCGCTCGATCGTCAGCCCGGAACGCACGGTGTCCATCAGCGACCGGGGCCACGTCACACATTTGAGCCTAGGCGGATCGTGCGGAACCGCACATCAGCCGTGTCTCACCCCCGCCACCAGCGGCGCAGCACCTTCTCGGCGGGTTTGCCGTGCGGGGTGTAGGCAAGGCGCGGCGCGGTCTCGCCGGTGTCCGGCCAGTCGTCCCACATCCACCAGCACACCCCAGCCCACCACGAGCGGCCGTCGAAGGCGGTCAGCAGGGCCTGGTACGCGGCGGACTGCTCGTCGGCCGCGGCGTGCTCGCTGACGGTCCAGGAGTACGGGGCGGCCGTGGTACCGCGCTGGCTGGCGTATCCGGCCTCGGTGAACAGGATCTTGCGATCCTGCCGGGCGGCGAACGCGGCGAGTTCGGCCACGATCGGCTCCCAGCCCTTCGCCAGCCGGTCCGGGTCGGTGGTGGCGGTGTCGGTCAGTGGCCAGTAGGCGTCGATGCCGATCACATCGAGGGCGCGCCAGAAGCGGATGCGGGCGTACTCGTCGAAGTTGGCGGCGTACGTCAGCGGGCCGTCGTAGGTGTCGCGGACCGCCGCGATGACCCGGGTCCAGCGGCGGCGGTCGGCGGAGGTTCCGGCCAGTTCGGTGCCCACCGAGAACTGCTCGGCGCCCACGTCCTCGGCCAGCCCGGCGTAGTGGGTGATGAAGCGTTCGTACGCGGTGAACCAGGCGTCCCGGTCGGCGGGCCGGATACCGGCCCGGTCAGCGCCGTCCACCAGGTCCACATGCGGTTTGAGCATCACCTTCAGCCCGGCGTCGTGGGCGAGGCCGACGATGCGGCGCACCCCTCGGTCGCTCGCCGTCTCGCCGGTGGTGTGCATCGCGGAGTCCCGGACGCCGCCCTGGTACCAGGTGGGGGTGAACACCACCCACCGGGCGCCGGTGGCCGCGATCTGCCGCAGATAGCGCCGGGCCTCGTGCCGGTCGTAGTCGTCGGTGTTCCACGCGGGCAGGGTGATCCCGCGCAGCTGGCCGTGGTGGTGCGGCGCGGGCGGGTCGTCCCCGCCTGCCGAGCATCCGGTCAGAACGGCGACGGCGGCGGTCATCGCCGCGGCCGCCCGCCTCAGCGCACTCATCGGGGCGTGGGCCTTCCTCGGGCGGGGCCCGGGTGACGCGCGCCGTTCCCGGCCCGCGCGGAGCGGACCGGGAACGGCGGCGGTGCTGGTGTGGTGACGAGGGATCAGATCAGGCTTGCCATCAGATCAGGCTTTCGGGGCTGACGAAGGTGTAGCCGAGCGCCTCGATGCCCTCGACGATCTCCTTCAGCGGCTCCACCGGCTGGTACGGGTGGTAGTAGAAGCTGGCGAAGCCGTCCCGCACGGCCAGGTTGGCCTTGGCGTTCTTGATCAGGTCGGCCGCGAGCCGGGGCGGGTGGTTGTTGTGGGCGTCGGGCTCGTACGAACCCAGGTTCTCCGGGAGCACCTTGGTGCCGTACACGTCGGTGACCGGATACGGGAAGAACTGCCCGAGGTAGCGGCTGGTGTCGGTGGGGGCGCCGGAGAGGGTGCCGGAGAAGTACAGCGGGCGCTCCACCCGGGCCGCGAAGTTCTGCGAGAACACCTTGTAGTCGGTGGGCGAGGCCGCGTAGTGCGGGGTGGTCCACAGCTTCGGCACCGGCAGGCCGACCCGGGCGAACTCGGCCAGCGCCGCGGTGACCCGGCTCTGGGCCCACTCGGCGGAGTCCTCGGTGGCCGGGCCGTCGTAGATGACGTTGTCGTTGGCGTCCACGTGGGCGCGGAAGAACTCGAAGTCGTCGGCGGACAGCCCGTTGTAGGGGTTGTCGACGTTGCCGTACTGATGGGTGTAGCCGTGGTCCATCAGCACCGCGCCGTTGCTCAGCATGTACTTGAGGGTGTTCACCAGCGCCGGGCGCTGGGCGAGCCGCACGGTGCGCGCCACGCCGTTGTTCTGCACGCCCTTGGGGTCGGAGTACACCGGGATGACGTTGATGCCGTAGGCGATGTTCTTCGACTTCAGGTAGTCGGCGGTGGCCCGCAGGCTGGTGGCGTCGGACAGCGGGGTGATGTCCTCCAGGCGCACCATGGCGCGGTGCTGCTCGGCGGTGTCCGGGGCCAGCGCGTCGAACAGCAGGTCCTGGAAGGCGAGGACGCGGTCGGTCTCGTTGACGTAGGTGAAGGGGATCTCACCGATGTACGTGAGGTTGCCGGAGCGGATCGCCCACGGGGACTTCTTCTCCGCGCCACCGGCCGTGTCCGTCATCTGGGCCAGCTCGGTGACCTGGCCGAGGCCCGAGCCGGTCTTGATGTTGGGGTGGATGACACCGCCGTCCGCGCCCGCCGGAATGGTGCGGGTCAGTTCCTGGCCCTTGTAGCTGACCTTGGTGATCTGGCCGACGCTGCCGTCCACCTGGCTGTACGAGGTGGTCGGGTCCCAGCCGTAGCGGTACTGGAACTCCTGCAGGCTGATGGAGTTCGCCATGTTCCAGATGTTGTCGCCCATCCAGATCACCGGGCGCTCGGACAGCAGGGTGTCCAGGTAGAAGTCGTCCGGCACGGCGTCGGGGACGTCGCCGCCGTAGTAGGTGGAGCCGACGTAGACGGTGGCGTCGAACTCCTCCAGCATCCCGGCCGTGTACTCCTGGACCGGCTTGGAGGTCACGGTGCCGAAGTGGCCGCCGAGGTTGGCCACGCCCATCGCGTACAGCTCACCGAGGTGTCCGAACGGGCCCGCCGTGTCGTACAGGACCAGGGTCTTGGCCTTGCCGGGCTCGGCGGCCTTCGGCGTGCTCGTGGCCTTCGGGCCGATGGCCGCGGCCGACTTCAGCGGCTGCTGCGCTGTCCGCTTTTCACTGGTGTGCTTTTTGGCCATGTCGGCGCGGCGCTCGACCTCGCCCGCCCGCTGGGCCTTGGCCCAGCCCTTGAGGTCCTTGCCGCGCAGGCCGTTGTCGGCGGCGTGCGTGGCCGACCGGTCGACGGCCCCCCGGCCATCGCCCGCGGCCGAGGCCGCCGGTGCCAGGAAGCCGCCCGCCAGCAAGGCTGCGACGGCGAGAGCGATCAGCGCCAGCCAGGCCGGCCGCGATCTTCTCCAGGGTTCGGTCATACTCTGTACCCCCCTCATTCGGGTCCCGCATTGGCGTGAAACTGCATGGAACGAGGAACTGGGAAAGCAGCGGATCATGGCCGATTCATCATGGAATTCCACGGAGCGGGATCACTCGGCTCAATAATCCGGTGATTGTTCTGACGATTCCCACCGGCTGTCAATGGGGCCTACGGGTCCGAGTTGTGTCTTTGAGATTCATGAGAGTTCAACTGAAGAACTCCTGCGACCGTGTTGGGTCTGGTACCTTCCGTAAGCGCGCAGAGGTCGGCCCGTTGGGGAGGCGTCCGGCCCTCCTGCGCCAACTGACCGTGGGGGGACCGCGATGTACGGTAGGGCTGCTGTGGGATCAGTGCTGCCCTTGATGGGTCTGGCGGCGGCACCGGAAATGGTCCCGGGAATTCCGGTTGCCAGGGCGTTACAGGCGACCGCCGGGGCGGGTTTCCTGTTGTACTGCCTGGTTGTTTTCGGCCTGTTGGTGGCGCGCTGGCGATTGCGCGCCGGGGCCACCGCGACCGATGTGAGAGCCGCCGGGCGGGAGGACCTCGCCCCGGTGGACCGGCCGTGAGCGATGAGCCGCTGATATGGGCCAGTATCGCCATCATCGTGATGGCTGGTGCCTACAACTTCGGTCTGTTCCTGCTCTCCCGGCGGCGGCTGCCGCACCGCTCCGGATCCGGCGAAGAACGCTTCTATGTGTTCCTGCTGGCCTGCCTCAACGAGGAACGGGTGCTGGCCGAAAGCCTCGCCCGGATCACCGCGCTCCCCGCCGAGAACTGCGTGGCCCTGGTCATCGACGACGCGTCCGACGACCGTACGGCCGAGATCGCGCGGACCGCGGACCCGGAGCGGGTGTGGCTCCATCAGCGTCATCTGCCGGACGCCCGGCGCGGCAAGGGCGCCGCGCTCAACGACGGAGTCCGGCTGCTCCGCGCGTCCGGGCTGCTCGGCGGCCGCGATCCGCATGACGTCATCATCTGTGTGGTGGACGCGGACGGACGGCTGGACCGCCATGTGATCGAGGCCGTCGACCCGTTCTTCAACGACCAACGGACCGGCGCCACCCAGATCGGCGTCCGGATGTACAACCGCCGGGCCGGGCTGCTGGCCCGGCTGCAGGACATGGAGTTCGTCGTCTACGGCGACATCTTCCAGAGCGCCCGCCGCTTCATCGGCAGCGTCGGGATGGGCGGCAACGGCCAGTTCATGCGGCTGTCCGCGCTCGACTCGCTGGGCGAGACCCCCTGGAGCGACAGCCTCACCGAAGACCTGGACCTGGGGGTCCGGCTGATCGCGCGCGGCTGGACCAATCAGCACTGCACCACGGCGGCCGTGTCCCAGCAGGCCGTCCTCGATCTGCGGCGGCTGATCCGGCAACGGTCCCGCTGGTTCCAGGGCCACCTCCAGTCGGCCAACCTCGTCCCGCTGATACTGCGCGAGGTGCCCGGCCGGGCCGCGATGGACCTGATCTACCACCTGTCCAGCCCGGTGCTGATCCTGCTCACCTCGCTGCTGCCGCTGTCCTTCATGGTGGCCGTCGTCGGAACGGTCATCGGTTCCGTGCAGGCGGGGCGGCCGCTGGTCTCCACGATGTGGTTCCTCGGCCCGTATCTGCTCTCCTTCACCGCCGCCTATATCTACGGCTACGTGTACCGCCGCCGCGAATCGTCGCTCGGTGTGCTGCACGCGGTGCTGCTCGGCCATGTCTTCGTGTTCTACGGCTACATCTGGTTCGCCGCGGGCTGGTGGGGGCTGTGGCGGGCCATCACCGGCAAGCGCACCTGGCTCAAGACCGCCCGCAGCTGACTGCTGCGGCTGCCTCGTACGACCGTGTCACCCGCTCGTGCCTGTCCGCTCGCCTTGCCCAGGGAGACTCATGTCCACATCAGGCAGACCCGTGTCCGTACCCGTGCCCACTCCCCCGCAGCCGCCCGGCCCCGGCTCCGTACGCACCATGTTCGTGCTGGGCACCCGGCCGGAGGCGATCAAACTGGCCCCCGTGGTCCGGGCGATGGCGGCCTCCTCGCTCTTCCAGCCCGTGGTGGTGACCACTGGTCAGCACCGGGAGATGCTGCAGCAGATGCTCGGCCTGCTGGGCGTGGGCGTGAAGACAGACCTGGCGGTGATGCGCGACCGGCAGCGGCTGTCCGAGCTGACCGCCCGGCTGGTGGACGGTCTGGGCACGGTGATCCGGGCCGAACAGCCGGACCTGGTGGTGGTCCAGGGCGACACCACCACGGCGCTGTGCGGCGCGCTCGCCGCCTTCTACGAACACATCCCGGTCGCGCATGTCGAGGCGGGATTGCGTACCGGCGTGCTCGACAACCCGTTCCCGGAGGAGCTGAACCGCCGGATGATCGGCCGGGTGGCCCGCTGGCACTTCGCCCCCACCGCCCGGTCCGCCGGTCACCTGCTGGCCGAGGGCGTACCGCCCGAGCAGGTGATCACCACCGGCAACACCGTCGTCGACAACCTGCTGTGGGTGCTGGCGGAGGGCGCCGGGCGCAGCGCCTTCCGCACCACCCGGCGCAAGGTGCTGCTGACGCTGCACCGCCGGGAGAACCAGGGGGCCCGGATGCGGTCCATGGGCGCGGCGCTGCGCCGCCTCGCCGACCGGGGCGATGTGGAGGTCGTCCTGCCGCTGCACCGCAGCCCCGCCGTACGGGAGGCGCTGCTGCCCGAGCTGGACGGCCATCCGGGCGTGCGGGTGGTGGACCCGCTGGACTACCTGGACTTCGCCGCCACCCTGGCGGACTGCGATCTGGTGCTGACGGACTCCGGCGGGCTGCAGGAGGAGGCCCCGAGCCTGGGCAAGCCCGCGCTGGTGCTGCGGACCACGACCGAGCGCCCGGAGGCGGTCGAGGCGGGCGCGGCCCGGCTGGTGGGGACCGACCCGGACACCATCCTGGCCGCCGCCGGGGAGCTGCTGGACGATACGGAGGAGTACGGGCGGATGGCCGCGGCGGGCAACCCGTTCGGCGACGGCCGGGCCGCCGAGCGCATCGTGGCCCGGCTCACCGCGGACTTCGCGGACGTGGGCGGCGAAGGGGCGGTGAATACCGCGCCGCGCGACGCGTCCGGCTCGTATGATCCGGTGGCATGACGTCGTTACGCGGGCGCACATGGTGGCGGTGGCGGTGGCGGATCGGGGGGCTGGTGCTGGCCGTCGCCCTGGTGGCGGGGGCGCTGGCGCTGAGCGGCGTATGGGACGAGGACCGGCCGCCCGAGCCGGTCGAGTCCTGGCGGGACGGCGAGGTGTACGGCCCCTGGCGGTCGGTGTTCCACGGCTACGGGAGCAACGTCGGCGGGACGGACGAGCTGACGCTCACCCCGCGCGCCGCCCGGCACAAGGACCGTACCCACGCCTGTCTGGTGGTCTCCACCGCCCGCTACGAACGCCTCGACTACTCGGTCCGGATGCGCACCGTCGAGCAGTTGCGCAGCCCCGACCCCAATCCGTGGGAAGTGGCGTGGCTGGTCTGGGCGTACACCGACCCAGAGCACTTCTACTATCTGGCGCTCAAGCCCAACGGCTGGGAACTGGGCAAGCGCGATCCGGCGTACCGGGGTGGCCAGCGGTTCCTGGCCACCGGCACCACCCCGTTCCCGGTCGGCGAGTGGTCCAGGGTCCGGGCCCGCCAGGACGGGCCCCGGATGGCGGTGTCGGTGGACGACCGTCAGGTGGTCACCTTCACCGACCGGGAACGCCCGTACCCGGCGGGCAGTGTGGGCGCCTACACGGAGGACGCCCGGGTGGAGTTCCGGGACATCGCCGTGCGCCCCGGTTCGGTCCGTACGACCGCGACGGCGAGCGGTGCCAGTTCGATGGCCCCGTCCGTCTTGGCGCCGGAGACCAGGTCGATCCCGTCCGTGGCGAGGGGGACGCGGACGGGGTCCGTCTCGGAGTGGTTGAGGAGGAACAGGAACTCGGCGTCGTCGCCGGTCCGCCGGACCGCCTCCAGGTGGGCCGGGGCGTGGTCGAGCAGCGGTGATACGCCCGCGGCGGCCACGGCGCCGAGCAGGGTGTCGCGCAGCGCGGTGGCCTCCAGGCGGGTGCCGATGTAGACGACGCGGCCCCGGCCGACCGCGTGCTCCAGGATCGCGGGCCGCCCGCGCAGCGCGCCGCTGGTGTAGGTGGCCGTCACGCGGGCGCCCTCGGGGTGGATGCTGTCCTGCCACCAGTCGGAGGTGGCGGTGGTCCCGTCGGCGCGGGCCACGGTGAACTTCTCGCCGGGGCGGGCGGGCCAGTACTCGTCGATGTACGCGCCGATGAGGTGGCGGAAGGCGCCGGGGTAGGCGGGCTGCCGGACGTGGTTGTGGGCGTCGACCACGCCGGAGAAGAAGGAGCAGACCAGGGTGCCGCCGCTCTCGGTGAAGCGGGTGAGGACGTCGGTGAACGCGTCGTCGACGAGGTACGCGTTGGGTATGACGACGACCCGGTAGCGGCTCAGGTCGGAGCCGAAGGACACCGTGTCGACGGCGTGCTGGGCCTCCAGCAGCGGGCGGTAGTGGTCGGTGGCGATGCGCGGGTAGTCGAAGTCGTTGCGCGGCAGGCCGCCCGTCTCGGTCAGCCCCCACCAGGCGTTCCAGTCGAAGAGCACCGCGATGTCGGCGTGCGCGGCGGTACCGGCCGCTTCGGCGATCCTCGGCAGTTCGGTGCCGAGCGCCTCGATCTCCTGCCAGGTGCGGGAGCCGGTGCCGGAGTGCGGCAGCATCGCGGAGTGGAACCGCTCGTGGCCGCCACGGCTCGCGCGCCACTGGAAGTACAGGACGCTGTCGGCGCCATGCGCGATCGCCTGGTAGGAGCCCAGCCGCATCCGGCCGGGCCGCTTCACATTGTTGACCTTCCACTGGGAGACACCGCTCGCGGCCTGCTCCATGAGGATCCAGGGTTCGCCGCGCAGCGAGCGCATCAGGTCGTAGTTGAGCGCGGCGGCCACATGGGCGTCGTCCTCGCCGGGGTCGGGGTAGATGTCGAGGGCCACGGCGTCCTGTTCGGCGGCCCACCGCCAGTAGTCGGCGTGCTTGTAGAAGCGCATGTAGTTGGTGAGGACCGGGAGGTCGTCGCGGTAGGAGCGGACGATGTCGCGCTCCATGACGAAGCAGTTGAGGTTGGCGTCCGAGACGAACCGCTTGAAGTCCAGGCGGCGGGTGGGGTTGGACCAGGTGCGCGGCACCTCGGGCGGGTTGATCTGGTCCCAGGAGGTGTAGCGCTGGGACCAGAAGCGGGTGTACCAGGCGTCGTTCAGCGCCTCCAGGCTGCCGTACCGCGCCTTGAGCCAGTCGCGGAAGGCGATCGCGCTGTGGCCCCCGTACGAGGTGGGTCCGTATTCGTTGCTGATGTGCCACATCGCGAGCGCGGGGTGGTGGGAGTAGCGCTGGGCGAGGGCGGTGGTGATGCGGGCGGCGTGTTCGCGGTAGCGGGGTGAGGCGGGGTCGAAGTGGAGGCGGTTGCCGAAGCCGAACGGCTCGCCGTCCTCCATGACCGGATGCACATCCGGGTGGCCATGGGTGAGCCACACCGGTGGCGCCATGGTGGGGGTGGCGAGGTCGACGCTGATGCCGCCTGCGTGGAGGAGGTCCATCACCTCGTCCATCCAGCCGAAGGTGAAGCGGCCCGGCTCGGGCTCCAGCGACGCCCAGGCGAACACGCCGAGGGTGACGAGGTTGACCCCGGCGCGCCGCATCAGCGCCACGTCCTCGTCCCACACCGGGCGGTCCCACTGCTCGGGGTTGTAGTCCCCGCCGAAGGCGAAGCCGCCGATGCGCGCGCGGAAGGTGTCCATGCGACTGTTCATGGCTACTTGATCGCTCCCGTCGTGATGCCGCTGCGCCAGTACTTCTGGAGCGCGAGGAAGAGGATGACCAGGGGGATGGTGCCGACCATGGAGCCGGTGACGACGATCCGGACGAGGTCGGGTTCGCTCATCGCGTTGAGCTGCCAGGAGTAGAGCCCGAGGGTGACCGGCCACAGCGACTGGTCATTGAGGACGATGAGCGGCAGCAGGAAGTTGTTCCAGATGGAGATGAAGGAGAAGAGGAACACCGTGACCAGGCTCGGCAGCAGGATGCGCAGCACGACGGTGAAGAAGACCCGCAGATCGTGGGCGCCGTCGAGCCGTCCGGCCTCCAGGAGTTCGTCGGGCACCGCGGCGGCCGTGTAGATACGGACGAGGAACACGCCGAACGCGCTGGACAGGCTGGGCAGGATCACCGCCCAGTAGGTGTTGATCAGGCCGAGGGAGTTGAGGAGGAGGTAGGTCGGCAGGGCGAGGACCGTGCCGGGGATCAGCACTCCGCCGAAGATGAGGCCCATGAGCGCGTTCCGGCCGCGGAAACGGTACTTGGCGAGGGCGAATCCGCACAGGGCGGCCAGGAACGTCGCACCGAGGGCGCCGCCGCCCGAGTAGAGCAGGGAGTTCAGCACCCAGCGCCGGAAGACCCCGTCGCGGTAGGCGAACAGGTCCTCCAGGTTGCGTACGAGGTCGAAGCGGGCGAACCAGAAGCCGGACGTGGTGTTGAGGTCGGCCGTCGACTTGGTCGAGGCGATCAGCATCCACACCACGGGGATGAGGAAGTAGGCCGTCAGTGCGACGATCGTCGCGGTCAGGATGAACCGGGTCGACCGGGGCGCGCCCTGTGGGTCACGCATCGGGGCTCCTTCTCTGGAGCAGCCGCAGGAAGCCGAAGGACAGCAGGAACGAGCCGATCGCGACGACGACCGCGACGGCGGCCGAGTAGTACGGCTGGTCCGATCCGAACGCGAGGTTGTAGACGATCATGTTCGGTGTGTAGTCGTAGGACACATTGCCGGTGATCGAGCGCAGCACGGTCGGCTCGGAGAACAGCTGGAGCGTGCCGACCACCGAGAAGAGCCCGGTGATGAGGATCGCCGGGGTCACCAGCGGCACCTTGATCAGCCAGGCGATGTGCCAGTCGCTCGCTCCGTCGATGCGGGCGGCCTCGAACATGTCGCGGTCGATCGCCTGGAGCGCCGCATAGATAATGATCATGTTGTAGCCGGTCCACTGCCAGGTCGAGACGTTGGCGATGGACCACAGGACGGTGCCCTTGGCGAGGAAGTCGACATGGGCGCCGACCCCGTCGAGGAGGTCCACGACCGGGCTCACTCCGGGCAGATAGAGGAACGCCCACAGGATGGACGCGATGACGCCGGGCACCGCGTAGGGCAGGAACGCGGCCAGCTGGAACAGGCCGCGCAGCCGGACGAGCGCGGTGTCGAAGATGAGCGCCATCACGAGGGCGAGCCCCAGCATGACGGGCACCTGGACGACGCCGTAGAGCAGGACGCGCCCGACCGAGACCAGGAACTCCCGGTTGGTGAAGGCGTCCGCGTAGTTGTCGAGCCCGACGAAGACCACGCGCGGTGTGCCGAATCCCAGGCCCGACTTCCGGTCGCCGTGGAAGCTGCGCCACAGCGCGTAGACCACCGGCAGCAGCGTGAAGACGAGGAACACCGCGAGGAACGGCGCCGTGAAGCCCCACGCCATCTTCCAGTCGGCGCCCAGGCGCAGTCGGTTGCGGCGCGCCCGCGACGGCGGGGCGGTCACGGTCATCGGACGGACAGGCCCTTGCGCTTCAGCTGCGCCACGGTCTGCCGGTCGACCTTGCGCACGGCCTCCGGCAGCGTCATCGACTTGTTGATGGCGGACTGCATCGCGTCATTGAGGTAGTTGGTGGTGTCCGTCATCGTCGGGCCCCAGGTCCAGGGGGTGGACGCGGTGCCGCGCACGGTGAACACCTCGCCGGGCACCTGGCCGCCGAAGTAGGGGTCGGGCCGGGTGAGGGCCGGGATGCGCTGTCCGCGCTCGGAGGCGGGCAGAACGTCGGCGGCCAGCAGCTTCGCGCTCTGGGCGCTGGTGTTCAGCCACTTCACGAACGTCATGGCGGCGTCGGTCTTCTTGGTGGCGCTGGTCAGCGCCGTCAGGGAACCGCCCCAGTACACCGGGGCGCGCTCCCCCTGCGACCACTGCGGCAGCGGGGCGACAGCCCATTTGCCGGAGAGGCCGGGGGCGTTCTCCTTCAGGGCCGAGCTTCCCCACGCCGGTCCGATCCAGGTGAGGTAGGTGCCACGGGCGAGCCCCTTGAACCAGGTGGGCTGCCAGTGCTGGTCGCCCTTGACGTAGCCCTTGTCCAGCATGGTCTGCCAGTATGCGGCGACCTTCGCGGTGGGTCCGTCGTCCAGCCCGACCTTCCAGGCGTCCCGGTCCGTGGTGAACCACTGGGCCTTGGCGTTCCACGCGAGCGAGGCGAGCCAGATGCCGCCGTTGGCGGGCAGCGCGGTGGTGTACGCCGTGGGGTACTTCTTCTTGAGCGTGGCGGCCGCCTGCCGGTAGGCGTCCCAGGTGGCGGGGGCGGTCAGGCCCGCCTTCTTGAACAGGTCGGAGCGGTAGTAGAGCACCTGGGTGCCGATGTCCTGCGGCACCCCGTAGACCTTTCCGTCCACCACGACCTGGTCCCATACGCCGGGCTTGAACCGGCCTTTCAGATCGCGGGTTTCGGCCGTGACGTCCTTGAGGTTTCCGGCGATGATCGTCGAGGTGAGATTGGGGTAGTCCACCTGCGTGATGTCCGGTGCGCCGGACTTCCCGGTGAGGGCGGCCCGAAGTTTGGGAAAGAAATTCGAGGTGATGGCCTGGAACTTCACCTGGAGTTCGGGATGGTTCTTGTTCCACAGGGCGACCGGTTTCGTCATGTCCGACCACCCCCAGAAGGTGAGTGTCTGTCTGCCGGATCCTTCGGTGTCCGGGGACCCTTCGGCACAGCCACCCAGGAGCAGTGCCGTCACGGCGGCCACCACGGCCAGACGCCGGGGGCTGGATTCCTTATGCATACGGTCTCCTTGATGGCAATGAGACGCAAAACATTGCGGAACTTCAGCGACCGTGACGCTAAACGCGGGCAAAAACCACTGTCAAGGCAAGGGACCAAACACAAGGCTCACCGGCTATTTGCATGCAGTCCTGGCGGAATATTCGACCATCTTTTGCGGGAATTTGCGGCAGAGCAGTGCGGTCGCGGTGCCCTGCGGGAGGGAATCAGCATGTCAACGCGTGCGACGATGGCGGAAGTCGCGAAGGCCGCGGGTGTATCGGTCTCCACGGTGTCCCGGGTACTCGCCGACAAGCCGGATATCTCGGAGGAGACCCGGGACCGCGTCACCCAGGCGGCGCGGGCGACGGGATATGTGCTCCGCGCGGAGCGCCGCCGGCAACTCGGCGGCATTCTCGACCTGCTGGTCGAAGAGGCCGCCACGCCCTGGGCGGCGGAACTCGTCGACGGGGCGCAGCGCGCGGCGTTCGGGCTCGGATACACCCTGGCACTCACGCCCGTGGGACATCCGCGCTTCCGTATCGGCGACTGGATCGACGGCCGCCGGGCGCGGCCGTCGGACGGCATCCTGCTGGCCCTGACCCGGCCCGGCCACGACGAGATCGCCGCGCTGGCGGAGCTGCCGGTGCCGCTGGTCGCCCTCGACGCGATCGGTGTGCAGGGGTCCGCTGTCCCGACGGTCGGGGCGACGAACTGGTCGGGCGGCGCGGCGGCCACCCGCCATCTCCTCGAACTGGGCCACCGGCGAGTGGGTTTCGTCGGCGGGCCCTCCGAATCCCCGTGCACCAGGGAGCGGTACGAGGGCTACCTCGCCGCACACCGCGAGTTCTCCCTCGCCCCCGATCCGGCCCTGACCCGGTACGGCGAACTCCGCGTCACCGCCGGGGCGGAGGGCACCGCGACCCTGCTCGCTCTGGCCGCCCCGCCGACCGCCGTCTTCGCCGGGTCCGACGCGCTGGCGGCCGGGGCGTACCAGACGGCGCGGGCGCGCGGGCTGCGGGTGCCGGAGGAGCTGTCGGTGGTCGGGTTCGACGACACGGCGGTGTGCGCGATGCTGACGCCGCCGCTCACCACGGTCCGTCAGCCGCTCGCCGAGATGGCCGCCGAGGCGGTGCGGCTCATCGACCAGGAGCAGGCGCGGCGCGGTTCGACGGCCGGGCGCGGCGTCGAGCTGGCGACCTCGCTCGTGGTGCGGCAGAGCACCGCTCCCCGCCCGGCTCATCAGGACTGCCCGGCTCAACAGGACTGGAGGAAGCAGCGATGACCGTACCATCCGCAGTGCGCCCCACGGTGCGCATGACGACGGTGGCGGAAGCCGCGAACGTCTCACAGAGCGTGGTGTCCAAGGTCCTCAACGAACGGCCCGGGGTGTCGGCCGAGGTGCGGCGGCGCGTCCTCGACGCGGTGCGGGCCACCGGATACCAGTGGCGCCCGCGCGGACCGCGCCACGGATCGGTCGAGGTGGTGTTCGGCTGTGCGAGCAGTGCCGTCAACGCACCCCTCATCCGTGGCCTTTCCACCGTGCTGCGCTCCCTGGGGTACGCGCTCACGGTGAGCCATTCCGAGGGCGACACGGGCTGGCTCGACGCCCTGGTCGCCCGCCGCCCCAGCGGTGTCGTGCTCGTCCTCTCCCCCGTCCCGCAGATCGTCACGGAACGGCTGGCGCACGCCCGTATCCCGGTGGTCGTGCTCGACACCATCGGCGACGCGCCCTCCGGGATGAACGCCATCGGGGCCACCCAGTGGCGGGGCGGGGCGATGGCCGCCCGTCATCTCACCGGGCTCGGCCACGAGCGGATCGCGCTGGTCTCCGGGCCCATGGAACTGACCTGCTGCCGGGCACGCTTCGGCGGATATCTGGCCGCGCTGCGGGACGCGGGGATCCGCCCGGACCGCGCACTGATCCGGTCGGTGGCCTTCCAGAGCGAGCCCGCCCGGCGCGCCGCCCACGCCCTCCTGGATCTGTGGCAACCCCCGACGGCCTTCGTCACCGGCAACGACCTCCAGGGGCTCGGCGCCATCGAGGCGTGTGCCGAACGCGGGCTGCGCGTCCCCGGCGATGTCTCCGTCGTCGGGTTCGATGACATCGACGCCGCCGGGTCCGCCGCGCCCGCGCTGACCACGGTGCGTCAGCCCTTCGAGGACATGGCGGCCGAGACCATCCGGGTGCTCGGCGCCGTCACGGGTGAGCCGGACCGGGCCCCGATCCGGCTCGACATGTCGGTCGACCTCGTCATCCGGAAATCCACGGGCCCGGCCCGGGAGGGCTGACACCGGCTCGTTACCGCGCCGGGGTACCGCCAGGTCCGGATCCGGACTTCACGACCGACGGCACCTTGGCGGCGGGGTCGAGGGTGTAGGCGTAGTACGCCTTGGGGTCGAAGGCGGTGCCGCCGCTCTCGTTGCGGCCGCTGGTGCCGACGAACATGTTGCCGCGCTGGACGATCGAGGCGGTGGCGTCCTTGGTGACGGGGTTCTTCATCCCCTCGAAGTAGCTGTTCTCCAGCACCATCTTGGTGTTGCCGCGCGAGTAGTTGCCGTAGGAGGAGGCGATGTCCGTGTTCGGGTCGTCCTGCAGGTAGTTGTTGTACAGGTGCGCGTGCGCGATGTTGTCGGCGGACGGGTTGCGCTGCTCGGTCTCCCGGAACCAGTTGTGGTGGATGGTGATGTCGGCCGTGGTGTTCTCCGTCCAGCCGATGCCGAACGCCTTGTTGTGCGTTTGCAGCCGGTTCCAGGAGACCGTGAGGTAGGTGGTGTCCTTGCGGCTGTCGATCAGGCCATCGGCCATGTGCTTCAGATCGTTGTGATCGATCCACACATGGTGGGCGCCGTCCATCTGGATGGCGTCGAAGTCGTGCTCCTTGTCGTTCCACGTGCCCATGTACGAGTCGCGGATCGTCAGGTTGCGGATGATGACGTTGTGCACGCCCTGCCCGAGGAAGAAGCCGCCGCCGACGATCTCGCCCACACTCCCCTGGCCCACGATCGTCTTGTCCGAGGCGACCTTGATCTCCTTGCCCTTGGGATCCATGGTGATCGCCCCGGCCACCACGATGACGTACGGCTCGGCGGCCGTCGCGTACTTCTCCAGATCGGCCAGGGTCCGCACCGTCACGGTCTTGCCGTCACGGCCTCCGTACGTTCCGTTCTGGCCGAGCGCGTTGACCGACGCGAACCCGTCGGCGACGCCATCGGCCCACGCCGTGGTCGCCGCCGCGGCCACCGGGCTCGTATCCGCCGGGGAGCCGGAGCCGGGTCCCTGGGGGGCGAGACCGACCGTCAGGGCCACTGCCAGCGGCACCGCCCACACCACCGCACCCGTTCCGCGCCCGCCGTTTCCTCGTATGTGCCGCCACTGGGCCGCCATGACCACACCACTCCTCAGCTCGGTGGAACCGTCCATGCGACAGTCGCCACCGAGCCGCCATTGGTTGCCGGGTCACCCCCGGGCGCGGCGGGGCACTCCCATCGCAGGGAGCAGCGCCGAGTGCAGCGGCGTCGTGCGCCACCGCGCGGTGAAGGTCCGGTCGGCCCGCGAGCAGGTCACGTCGAGGTGGTGCGGGGTCTCCAGGAACGCGATGTCGGCCACGAAGGTGTCCGGATCGGTCCAGCCGCCGCTCGCCGCCGTGGGGACCCGCCCGTCCGTGCCCTCCTCGACCGTCCACTCCGGGGTGAGCCGCACATCGAGCCGGGACACGCCCTCCGCCAAGGAGAGGGTCCAGGCGCCGTCGCCGTCGGCGGCGACCGTCACCTCCGCCAGCGTGGGCTGGTCCGCGCAGGTGCCGCCCGCCGGGGTGAAGGTCGTGGCCCCGGCCACCGATGAGGCTTCCGAGCTGAACTTCTCGTACGACGGCGGCAGTTGGAGCCCGTCGAGCCGCCGCCGCAGCGCCGCGTCCTCGTCCTCGCGGCCGTCGAGCGGCGCCGGACCGAACGCCGGGAGCAGGTGGCGCCATACGAGGTCCAGCACCGCCTGCATCTCCACGGTGTCCGCGGTCATGGCGATCACCGCGTCGTATTCGGGCAGCACCAGGCAGAACTGCCCGTACGCCCCGTCGCCCCGGTAGCCGTGGCGGGACCGCCAGAACTGGAACCCGTATCCCTGCTGCCAGTCGGACAGCGCGCCCTCGGCGGTGCCGTCCGCGTTGGTGATGTGCGCCCGGGTCGCCTCGGCCACCCAGGAGGCGGGCAGCAGCTGGCGGCCCTCCCAGACCCCGTTGCCGAGGTAGAGCAGGCCAAGACGGGCGAGGGCGTCCGTGGTGGCGAACATGCCGCTGAACCCGAGATCGCGGCCGGGCGGGCGCTGGATCCAGGCCGTCTCGGCGATCCCCAGCGGGTCGAACAGCCGTGGCCGCAAGTAGTCGATGAGCGACTGCCCGGTCACCCGCTGGACGATCGCGGCGAGGCTGTACGTGGCGGGCTGGTTGTAGGCGAAGACGGTACCGGGGTCGCGGTCGGGCGGGGTCAGCAGGAACCCGCGCACGGGCTCGTCCGGGTCACGGGAGAACGCCTGCTCCCGGGTCTCGGCCAGATGCCCGCTGGCCATGGACGCCACATGCCGGACGAGCATGGCACGGCTGCGCGGGTCGGTGATGTCGCCGTCGAACTCGGGGAAGTGGGAGAGCACCGTGTCGTCGAGGCTCATCAGCCCCTCGGCCACCGCGAATCCGGCCGCCGTCGAGGTGAAACTCTTGCTGATCGAGTACAGCAGATGCGGCCGGTCCGGACTGTACGGCGCCCACCAGCCGGAGGCGGCCACATGGCCGTGGCGCACGATCATCAGGCTGTGCGGCTCGATGCCGGGCGCCGCCTCCAGCGCGTCCACGAACGCGCCGACGCCGCGCGCGTCCACTCCCTGCGCGGCGGGTGTGCTCTCGGACAGGGGTCGCGCACTCCGAGCACTCATCGCGTCTCATCCTCCGTATGCGGTGGGTCGTACACGGCCGGTGGTGCTGCGATCATCCGACGAAGCAGCACCACCACGCCAGGCGATTTCCGGCAGCGCGCAGCGGGACCTCAGACCGGCGGGGCCGAGGGTGCCGCCTCGGCAGGCCCCGACCTGAGGTGGGCGGCGCCCGAGCGCACCGCCCACGCGAACACGCCGAACGCGAGGGCGCCCACCGCGATCGTGTCGTACGGCGCCGGAAGATGGCCGGAACCGCCGAAGGTGCCGAGCCATGACAGCAGGGTCAGCGCGGCCAGGTGGAAGACCAGCCAGGCGCCGTGCCGCAGCTCGCCAAGGGCGGGGAGTCCTTCGGTGCCACGCCGCTGGAGCAGGAACAGCGGGACCCCGACCAGCACGAGGGGCAGCGCGAGCCGCAGATCGTGCCAGCCGGACCAGAACACGAACTCGCTGGCCACCACGAAGCTGAGCGGGGCGATCCAGCGCACCCCCGGCACCTGCCCGTCCATCCGGGGCACTCCCCGCTCCCGGTCGTGGGCCCGGAACACCGCGACGGCCACCGCAGAGGCCCCGTAGATGAGCAGATACATATCGCCCATCACGCTCACGATGTCCTGCCAGCCACCGAACGGCAGCATGAAGACGACGATGACCGCGAGGTTGAACAGCAGCGCCCGGTGTGCCACGCCGGAGCCGGGGTCGATGCGCATGAAGAAGCGGGGCAGCAGGCCGTTCTTGGCCAGGGCGTAGGTGTGCCGGGCGTTGACCGCCACCCCGACGTAGGCGGAGCCGCCCGGAGAGATCACGGCGTCCGCGTAGAGCAGCGTGGCCAGCCAGTGCAGATTGAGGATGAGGGCGAGCTGCCCGAACGGCGACTCGAAGTTGACGCCCTGCCAGCCGTGGGCCAGTGCCGAGTCCGGCACGGTGTACAGGAACGCCAACTGGAGCCCGAGGTAGACCAGCACCGCGAGGCCGATCCCGGTGAGCACCGCGGCCGGTACGGAACGGCGCGGATTGCGGGCCTCACCGGAGAAGTCCAGCGGGGCCTGGAACCCGTTGACGGAGTACACGATGCCGCCACCGGCGAGGGCGGTGAGGCAGGCCGCGTAGCCGTACGGGGCGAAGCCGCCGTGTTCCGTGAGGCGCCCGGAGTGGGTGCCCGACAGGAACAGCGCGATGATGGTGACCACGGGCACGACGACCTTGAACACCGACACCAGGTTGTTGAGCCGGGCGAATATCCTCACCGCGAACCAGTTGAGCGCGGTGAGCACGACGCTCAGCACGACGGCCACGCCGAGGCCCGGGAGGGTGAGCCTGCCGCCGTCGTAGATCCCCGGCAGATAGTGCGCGGCGTACTGCATGATCGCGCTGATCTCGGCGGCCGTACCGCCGACGGACAGCACGACGGACCAGCCGACCATCGTGCCGACCAGCCGCCCGCTCGCGTACAGCGGCCACCGCACGGTGCCGCCACCCTCCGGGCGGGTGGCGCCCAGCTCCACCATGACCAGCGCGATCAGGGCGCACAGCGCTCCCGCCGCGATCCAGGAGAGCAGCGCGGCGGGCCCGGCGGTCTGGGCGGCGTACAGGGCCGCGAACAGCCAGCCGGAGCCGAGGATGTTGGAGAACCCGATCGCGGTCAGGCCCCAGAAG
Organism: Streptomyces sp. NPDC059850; assembly: GCF_042731515.1. Lineage (NCBI taxonomy): Bacteria > Bacillati > Actinomycetota > Actinomycetes > Kitasatosporales > Streptomycetaceae > Streptomyces > Streptomyces sp. NPDC059850. The sequence goes on along the minus strand of NZ_JBHWJI010000028.1, from coordinate 89,616 downwards.
CCGAGGTCCTTGTGGAGTCTGCGTTCCTCGGCGAGCACCGCCGGGGCGGCGATGGACTCCGCTGGCTGGTTCTGCGGCACGTGGCACTTCTCCTCGGTGGTGCGGTTGGTCGAAAAGCCCAGGGTGCCACGCATACCGTGGGACTCGGTGGCCGGATGCCGTGTGACGTGCGGATATGGGCCGCTTTCGCCGACGAAGCGCGCCTCAGCGAACCGTACGGCGGCGCATCCTGAGCGGGGTGTAGACGAGGAGCGCCGCGAGGAAGGCGGCGTAGTACGCGAGGTCGGCGCCGTGCAGCGCGGCCGCCACCGGGCCGGTGTACAGGCTGGTGTCCATGAACGGCACCGCGGCGGCGAACGCGGTGCCGAACGCCAGCAGTGCGGGCCACCACGGCTGCGGGCGGGCGCTCTCGGCGGCCAGGTCGACGGGCGCGCCGCCACGGGCGCGGGCACGGACGAACCAGTCGACGGCCACGACCGCGACGAATCCGGGGATCCAGTAGCCGACGAACAACAGCACGTTCTGGAAGCGGGCGGTGGTGTCGGCGGCGTGCATCCACAGCACCAGCGGAAAGCCGAGCACGGCCGCGAGGGCGGCGGCCAGCGGGCGGGGGATGCGGACGCCTGCGGTCTGCAGGGCGAGTGAGCCGCTGTAGTCGTTCATGGCGTTGCTGCACAGCGCGGCCAGCGCCACGGCCAGCAGCCCGAACGCGCCGAGCGCCCCGCCGCCCAGCGCCTCGTCCACGCCACGGGCGGTCTGGTCGGTGAAGACGGAGGCCCCCCACAGCCCGAGCGCCTGGACCGCCACGAAGGACACGGTGACACCGAGCAGCGTGCACCAGAACATCCGCGTCCGGGAGGTGGCGCGGGGCAGATAGCGGCTGAAGTCGCTGGCGTACGGCGCCCACGACAGCGCCAGGCTCAGGGCGATCGTGCTGGTCAGGACGAACGCGCCGAGGCGGTCGGCGCCATGGGCCGAGCCGCTGGTGGCGGGGTGGACACCGGCGAGCAGCTTGACGGCCAGGGCGGTGAACGCGGCGGCGAGGACGAAGGTCATCAGCTTCTGCATCCGGTGGACGGCCTCGTAGCCCAGCACTCCGAGGGCCCCCTGCGCGGCCATCATGAGCAGCACGCCGAGCCAGAACGGCAGCCCGCACAGCCGGGCCAGCGCGTCACCGCCGAACAGGCCGATCAGCGCGTCCCAGGCGATCGACGACAGCCACTGCAGGACACCGGGCACGCTGACGGCACGGCCGAACGCCAGCCGCGCCAGGGGCAGCTGCCCGGCTCCGGTCAGACTGCCCCAGGTGCCCAGATACGCGGTGGGTACGGCGCCGATGAGGGTGCCCAGGACGACGGCGGCCAGCGCGGTGGCGAAGTCCAGGCCGAGGCCGATGCCGACGGTGCCGGTGAACACGCCGGTCATGGTCAGGTTCGGGGCGAACCACACGGTGAACAGGCGCCCCGGCCCGCCGTAGCGGTGGCTTTCCGGAACCGGCGCGATACCGCGCGCCTCGACGCGCAGATCGCCGGGCGCGGTGGGCATCCGCCCGTCGAAGACGGATTCGGCGCCGGTGGGCGCCGGTTCGGTGGCAGCATGCGGCAATGGCATCGATGACATCCCTCCGCCAGTGCTAACTGGTTCAGGTTCGACGGGTGTGATCTCAGCCCCCGCGTGGGGGCACCCCGTGTCCGGTGGAGCGGGCCCACCCTAACCTCTCGCCACGTGGCCCCGCCCCAGGGGGTGTGGGCCGCCACCGGGCAGCTAGCGGGCCACTGGCGGGAGCGCGTCCAGGAACAGCGCCCCCGCCAGCACCGCTGCGCTTCCCCGGGGCGCGATGCCCGCCCCGCGCAGCTCGGCGTCGAGGGTGGCGAGGGCGGCGGCGCCCGGGGCCGTCGCGGTGCCGCCCGCCTCCAGCACCCCGCGCGCCCCGTCCTGCACCCGGCGGAGGGCGGGCGGCCCCGCCTGGTACAGCGGCCCGGTGTCCTGGAGGGTGCTCATCACGGTGAGCAGCGCGTCGAGCCGGGCCTCGGTCTCGGTGGCGCCCGCCGCACGGGTCCGGGACAGGACGTCCAGGGCGCGGCGCACATGCGGGAAGGCGGCCCGCGCCTCGCCGCGCGCGCCCGCCGCCCCGTAGGTGGCGGACACCTGCGAGCCCGCCGACGGCCTGCGCGGGGCGCCCCGGTCGGTGTGGGTCGCGAGCTGCCGGGCGGTGGCGGTCACGTCGTGGGGTGTGGCGCCGGGGGTCAGGGCGGCGGCCGCCACCAGCAGCCCCAGGACCCACAGCGCCCCATGGTGCAGTCGACCGGTGGCCGAACCGGTGGGGCCACCGGCCGTGCCGCCATCGGCCCGCGCCATGGTCCACTCGGCGCAGCGGCCGATGGCGCCCAGCTCCTCACGGAGCGCGCGCGTCGGCTCGCCGGGGCGGCGGGCGGCGGCGGCCATGGCCGTGAACCCGGGCGCCAGCGCCTTGGCCGCCCAGCGCAGCGCGAGCAGATCGGCGCCGGTGGCGCGGGCCTGGAGGTCGCGGGTGTCCGCGAGGCCCGGTTTGGGGGTCAGTTCCGCCTGGGAGATCAGGGCTCGTACGGCGGTCTGCGCCAGTGCCTCGTCCATGGAACGCGTCGTGGGCATGGACAGAGGCTAGAGGGCGAACCTTTCCGGAACGTGGGATGTTCCTGTGACCCCGCTGTGGGCATCACCTCAGTGCGATTCGCGGGCGACGAACGATCCGCGGGTGCCGCTGAGGAAGTCCAGTCCGGCGCCACGGTCGGCCTGTTCGACGTGGTCGCGGTAGATCTGCTCCCAGCCGCTGGTGGCCGGTGGCGCGGCGGCGGTGACCGGTTGCCGGGCGGCGAGTTCCTCGTCCGGTACGTCCAGCCGCAGCACCCGCCGCTCGGTGTCCAGCTCGATCCAGTCGCCGGACCGCACAAGGCCCAGCGGGCCGCCCGCCGCCGACTCGGGCGCGATGTGCAGGACGACGGTGCCGAACGCGGTTCCGCTCATGCGGGCGTCGCTGATCCGCACCATGTCCCGCACTCCGGCCCGCAGCAGCGCGGGCGGCAGGGGCATGTTCCCCACCTCGGGCATGCCGGGGTAGCCGCGTGGCCCGCAGCCGCGCAGGACCAGCACATCGGACGCGTCGACCTCCAGGTCCGGGTCGTCTATCCGGGTACGGAAGTCCTCGATGCCGTCGAACACCACGGCGCGGCCCCGGTGGCGCAGCAGCTCCGGTGTCGCGGCGGCGGGTTTGATGACGGCTCCGTCGGGACAGAGGTTGCCGCGCAGCACGGCGAGCCCGGCATGGTGGGCGATCGGGTCCTGTGCGGTGCGGATGACGGTGAGATCGGCGCTGGAGTGGCCGGACACCTGCTCGGTGAGGGGGCGGCCGGAGACGGTGAGGGCCGGTTCCAGGTGGTCCTTGATCTCGCCGAGGACGGCGTCCAGGCCACCGGCGCGGTGGAAGTCCTCCATGAGGTGCGAGCCCGCGGGCTGCACGTCGGCGAGCAGGGGGATGCCACGGCCCGCGCGGTCGATATCGTCCAGTGCGAAGTCCGCCCCGACCCGCCGGGCGAGCGCCAGCAGATGGACGACCGCGTTGGTCGAGCCGCCGATGGCGGCCACCGCGCGCACCGCGTTCCGCAGTGCCTCCGCCGTCAGGATGGCGCTGGGCCGCAGATCCTCGCGCACCATGTCGACGATGCGGTTGCCCGCCGCGTGGGACAGCTCCAGCAGACGGCTGTCGGGGGCCGGGAGACCCGCGTTGCCGGGCAGGGTCATGCCCAGCGCCTCGGCGGCACACGCCATCGTGGACGCCGTGCCCATGGTGTTGCAGTGTCCCCGGCTGCGGATCATCGCCGACTCGGCCCGGCGCAGCTCCGAGCGCTCCATCCGCCCGGCCCGCACCTCCTCGCTCAGCTCCCACACCCCGGTGCCGCAGCCCAGCGGGCGCCCCTGCCACGAGCCGTTCAGCATGGGGCCGCCGGTGACCATCAGGGTGGGCAGGTCGACCGACGCGGCGCCCAGCAGCAGGGACGGTACGGTCTTGTCGCAGCCGCCGAGCAGGATCACCCCGTCGACGGGGTTGGCCCGGATGAGTTCCTCGGTCACCATCGCGGCCAGGTCGCGGAAGAACATCGCGGTCGGGCGCAGCAGGGTCTCCCCGAGCGAGGGCACCGGAAGCTCCAGCGGCACCCCGCCGGACTCCCACACGCCCCGTTTCACATGGTCGGCGATCTCACGGAAGTGGCTGTTGCAGGGCGTGAGTTCGGACCAGGTGTTGCAGATGACGATCTGCGGGCGTCCGTCGAAGGCGTGGTCGGGGAGACCTCGCCGCATCCAGGCGCGGTGGATGAACGCGTCGCGGGTCTCACCCTCGTACCACTGCCGCGACCGGTGCGTGTCACTCGGCTGCGTGCCACTCATACGAACCTTCCGATCTCTTCGACGGCCGTCGGAGGGAACGCTGCCCACAACACGCGGTCGTCAGACGCGGCGGTGGGCGTCCTCCAGGTAGTGCAGCACGGCGGCCACGCGCCGGTCGGTGCGGTCGGTGGGGGCCAGCCCGAGCTTGGCGAAGATGTTACGGATGTGCTTGTGGACGGCGCCCTCGGTGACGACGAGCCGCTCGGCGACGGCCGTGTTGCCGAGCCCTTCGGCCATCAGGGCCAGGACGTCGCGTTCGCGCGGGCTGAGCCGGTCCAGCCGGGTGTCGGGCCGGGTGCGGGCGAAGAGCTGCGCGACGACCTCGGGATCGATGGCGGTGCCGCCGTCCGCCACCCGGTGCAGCGCGGTCAGGAACTCCTCGACGCGGCCGACCCGTTCCTTGAGCAGATAGCCGAGCCGGGCGCTGCCCTCGGCGAGCAGATCGGTGGCGAAGGCCTGCTCGACGTAGGCGGACAGCACGAGGACGGCCAGGTCAGGGCGGCGGCGCCGGGCCTCCACGGCCGCGACGATGCCCTCGTCGGTGTGGGTCGGCGGCATCCGGACGTCCACGATGGCGACATCGGGGGCGTGGGCCTCGACGGCCTTCAGGAAGCCGTCGGGGGTGCCGGTGGCGGCCACGACGTCGAGCGCTTCCGCGCGCAGCAGCAGGGCGAGCCCTTCGCGCAGCAGCGGATCGTCCTCGGCGATCACAATCCGCATGGCAGGTCTACCTCCAGGGTCGTGGGCCCACCGGGTGGGCTGGTGAGGACGAGTGTCCCGTCGTGTGCTTCGGTGCGGCGGCGGATGCCGACGAGCCCGGAGCCGCCGTGCTCGTCCGCTCCCCCGAGGCCGTCGTCGGTGACGCACAGGCGCAGTCGGCCGTCGTGGCGGCGGACGGTGATAGTGGCGTTGTGGGCGTGGCTGTGCCGGGCCACGTTGGTGAGCGCCTCGGCGGCCACGAAGTAGGCGGTGGCCTCGACGGACGCGGCGCACCGGCCGGGTACGTCGGCGTCGATCCGGCAGGGCACCGGGGAGTCGGCGGCCAGGCCGGTGAGCGCGTCGGTCAGGCTCCGGTCGGCCAGCACGGGCGGCAGGATGCTGCGGACGACGCCGCGGAGTTCGGCGAGGGCCTGCTCGGCGGCGCTCTGGGCCTGTTCGAGGATGGCGTCGGCGCGGGACGGGTCGCGGGCCACGGCGCGGCGGGCCGCGCCGAGCAGGACGGTGACGGCGACCATGCGGTTCTGCGTCCCGTCGTGCAGCGACCGCTCGATCCGCCGCAGTTCGGTGGCGTGCGCGTCCAGCGCGGCGGCCCGGGTGGCCGTGAGCTGGGCGACGCGCAGGGTGAGGTCGGTGCCCGGGGCGGCCGGGAGCAACCGGCGCCCCGGCCAGGCCTGGAGCCACGCCATGCCCGGTGCCACACCCGCGATGACGGCGATCCAGCCGAGGCCCAGCAGGCAGACCGCGAAGGCGCCGGGCCAGTCGTGCACGGTCCACAGCGGCACGGGGGACGGGGAGGCGTCCTCCGGTGGCACCAGCCGCCACCACAGCGGGAACGTGGCGTCGGTGACCGCGGAGAACGGCAGCGTGAGGCCGGTGAGCGCGAGCGACAGTCCGGCGGTGGCGTGGCAGACCAGCCAGCGCGCCTCCCGCCGGACGACGGGGTCCGCGACGGCGGCCCACAGCCGCTGCGGGCCCGGCTCGGGGGCGATGATGTCCGGGCCCCACCGGGACAGCCGGGCGCGCTCCCGGTTGGCCACGGCACGCAGCCCGCGCAGGGTGACGGGCACCAGCGGCAGCCCCACCCCGACGAGGCACGCGAGGGCGGTGGCGGTCAGCCACACCAGCATGACCAGGGCCAGCATCGCGGTGGCGAGACCGCCCGCGAGCTGGTCGAAGGCGTCCAGAACGGTCCGGCCACGGGCGAACACGTCCCACGGGCGGGTGGGCCCGGGGGCATCAGCCCGCGTGGGGTCGGGCCCCGTGGCGTCGGCCCGCGTGGCCCTGTGCGTGTCCATCCCCACCTCCTGGACCTGGACGATAAGGCACTCCGCGAGCCGCCGTCACCTCGTCCCGGGGAGAGGTACAGCCTGCTGTACCCCGGGTCTCCCGCTGGCCGGATCGCCGGTGGCGGCGGCGGTTCGTAGCGTCGGTGTGTGCCCAACGCCCCGACGTACGAGGAGCTTTACGTGACGGACCCCTACCGCGGTTTCGCGGCCCCGGAGCCACTACGGCCGGAACCCGGGCGGGACGGGGCCGGGTTCGTCCGTCCCGTGCTGTGGCTGCTGCTGGTGGTGTTCGCGGTCGCCAACATGGTGACGTCGTCCATCGGGGGCCTCAGTGTGTTCGTCGGCATCGGCTTCGGCCTGGCCACCCTGGCGTGCGCCGTCGCACTCGTCGCCCACCACCGCCGACAGCGGCGGCGGTCATGAGCCTCAACCGCACCCAGAACCAGGAGTACTTGATGCACCGTCCCGCACCGGCGGTGGAGCTGGCCGGGGTCAGCAAGACGTACCCCGGCGGTGTCCGCGCCCTGGACGAGGTGTCGCTGACCGTGGAACGCGGCACGTTCGTCGCCGTGATGGGGCCCTCGGGCTCCGGCAAGAGCACCCTGATGCACTGCGCCGCCGGTCTCGACTCGCCGACCGATGGACGTGCCTTCATCGACGGTACGGAGATCGGCGGGCTGGACGAGGCCCGCCGCACCGAGCTGCGCCGACGCTCCGTGGGCTTCGTCTTCCAGTCCTACAACCTGGTGCCGTCGCTGACCATCGAGGACAACATCATGCTGCCGCTGCGACTGGCCGGTGAGAAACCCGACCGGGCGTGGGTGAGCGAGCTGATCGAGCGGGTCGGCATCGCGGACCGGCTCGCACACCGCGCGGCCGAACTCTCCGGCGGTCAGCAGCAACGTGCCACGATCGCACGGGCGTTGGTGTCCCGGCCCGCCGTGGTGTTCGCCGACGAGCCGACGGGCGCGCTGGATCTGCGGACCGCCCGTGAGGTGCTCGCGCTGCTGCGCGACCTGGTGGACGGCCTCGGCCAGACGGTGGTCATGGTCACCCACGACCCGGCCGCCGCCGCGCGGGCGGACCTGGCGATGGTCATGGCCGACGGGCGGGTCGTGGAGACGCTGAAGGCGCCCACCGCGGCCGAGCTGGCCCACTGCGTGACCACGCTGGAAACGGAGTGACGATGCTGTACCTCGCGTGGCACATGGTGCGCCGCAGGATCGCCGCGCTGCTGGCCGTCACGTGCGCGACGCTGGGCGGCGCGGCGATGATCACCGGTATCGGTGTGCTGGCCGAGTCGGGATGGCGTTCGCACGCGCCGGTGGAACGGCTCGCCGGTGCCGATGTCGTCGTGTCCGGCCGCCAGACCTTCCGCCCGGACGGAGACCTGCCGATCGCGCTGCCGGAACGGGCCAGGGTGCCGGCCGGTCTCGTCGACCGGGTGGCGGAACTGCCCGGTGTGGCCGACGCGGTCGGCGACCGGAGCTTCCCCGCCGTGGTGGTCACCCGGGACGGCGGGCCCGTACCGGCGGACGATCCGGCGGCCACCGGACACGGATGGTCCTCGACCGCCCTGCTGGAGCGGGCCCGGATCACCGGCACGCCCCCGGCCGGTCCGTACGACGTGGCCCTGGACCGCCGTACCGCCGCGGCCGCGGGCGCACGGCCCGGCGACCGGGTCACGGTGGCCGCCGCCGGGCGCTCGGCCCGCTACCGGGTCGCGGCCGTGGTGGACACCTCCGAAAGCGGCCTCTGGTTCGCCGACGCCACGGCGGCGCGGCTGACCGGCTACGGCCCCCGCCCCGCCGCCGACTCCGTCGATCTGATCGCGGTACGTGCCGAACCGGGCGCCGGTGGCTCGGTCGCCACCGAGGTCCGCCGCCTGGTCGGGGAAGATGGGCTGACCGTGTCCACCGGGGTGGCCCGGGGTGACGCCGAGGCGCCCGGCACGGCCGCCGCCCGCTCCCTGCTGCCCCTGCTGGCGGGGTCGCTGGCCGGGATCACCCTGCTAGTCGTCGGATTCATCGTGGGCGGCGCGCTCTCGGTGTCGATCGCGGCCCAGCGGCGGGAACTCGCCCTGATGCGTGCCGTCGGCGCGACTCCGCGCCAGATCCGTCAGCTCGCCGGATCCCAGGCCGCCATCATCGCGGTCGTCGCGGCCCTGCCCGGTGCCGCCCTCGGCTATCCGCTGGCCGAACGGTTCCGCGAACTGCTGGTCTCGAACGGGATGCTGCCGGACGCGCTGCCGCTGACCTTCAGCCCGCTTCCGGCGGCCGCGGCCGTGCTGCTGCTGGTCGGCGTCGTGTGGGTGGCGGCCCGGTGCGCCGCGTGGCGTACGTCGCGCAGACCGGCCACCGAGGCGGTCGCCGAGTCGCGCAGCGAACCCCGTACCCCCTCGAAGGCGCGCGCCCAGGCCGGTCTGGCGATGATCGCCGTGGGCACCGGGGCCTCGGCCACTCCGCTGCTGGTCCGGTCGCAGGCCGGGGCGGCGGCCACCGCCGTGGCGGGTCTCGTCGCGGCGATCGGGCTCGCGCTGGCCGGTCCCGCCCTGGTCGGCGGCGTCGGGCGGCTGCTGGCGCGGAAGCTTCCCCCGAAGGCCTCGGCACCGACCTGGCTGGCCGTGGCCAACAGCCATGGCTACGCGCTGCGTTCCGCCGCGGCCATCAGCACCCTCGCGATGGCCGTGGTGTTCACGCTCACCTACACCCTGACCCAGACCACGGTGATGGCGGCCACCTCCGGTGACCTCCGCGACGCCACCCGCGCGCAGCTCGGGATGAGCGCGCCCGGGCTCGGCGGCGTGCCCGGCGATGTGGTTCCCGCGCTGCGGGACACTCCCGGCGTACGGGCGGCGGCCCCGGTCACCTCGACCACCGTCCTGTGGCCGTACCGGATGCTGGGGGAACCCGAGATCGAGAGCAGTTCCGCGCTGGTGCTGACCCCGCAGGCGCCGGACGTCCTCGACCTGGACGTACGCGATGGGAGCCTGGCGGGGCTCACCGGTGCCACCGTCGCCGTCTCCACCGACGCCGCCACATCGCGCGACGCTCCGGTGGGCAGCGAGGTGGAGCTGGTGCTCGGCGACGGCGCCCGGGTCACCGCCCGGGTGGTGGCCACGTACGCGCGCGGCCTCGGCTTCGGCCCCGTGGTGCTCTCCAGGGACCTGGCCGCCGGACACACCACGACGGGGCTCGACCAGAGCGTTCTGATCCGTACCGACGGCGGCGAGGAGGCCCGCCGCCAGGTCGCCGCGCTGGCCGCGGCGCGGCCGGGCCTGGCGCTGGACGACGACCGTTCCGGGCCGCGGCTCGGGGGTGTGGGCGGCACCGCGCCCGAGTTGTGGATCAATGTCGCGGTGCTCGCCGTGCTGCTCGGCTACCTGCTGCTGGGGATCGCCAACAAGCTGATCGCCACCACGACCCAGCGGCGCGGCGAACTCGCCACGCTCCGGCTGATCGGCGCCACACCGCGCCAGATCCGGGCGATGATGCGGCGCGAGGCGGGGCTGATGGCCGCCCTGGCGCTCGTCACCGGGCTGGTGCTGTCCGTCATCCCCCTGGCGCTGCTGTCGGCCGGTTTTCTGCACCGCCCGTGGCCCGCGGGTCCGCCGTGGCTGGCGCCGGTCGTCGCGGTGGTGGTGGCGGGCGTCGCGTTCCTCAGCGTCGAGTTGCCGACCCGTCAGGCGCTGCGCGCCCCGCCCGCGTACGGTCTCGCCCACGCCTGACAGGACACATCAGCCCTGGTCGCCGTGGCAGATCCCGTTCTCCCAGGCCCAGGCGGCGATTTCCACCCGGTTGCGGGCGGCGAGCTTGCGCTGCACGTTGCCGAGGTGGGTCTTGACCGTGGACAGGGTGACGTAGAGGTCGGCGGCCACTTCCTCGTTGGTACGGCCCCGGGCCACCCGTCGTACGACGTCCAGTTCGCGCTGGGTCAGCGGCTCCGTCCCGGGGCCGCCCCCTGCCGTACGGTCCGGCCGGGCCTCGGAGGGGGCGGGGGCGCGGCGGTGGGGGGCCATCTGGGCGAGGAGGCGGACGGTCACCGAGGGGGAGATCAGCGAGTTGCCCGCCGCCGCGGCCCGCACCGCCTCGGTGAGCAGCCCGGGGGCGCCGTCCTTGAGGAGAAAGCCGCACGCGCCGTTGCGCAGCGCGCGGTAGACGTATTCGTCGAGGTCGAAGGTGGTGGCGATGAGGACGTTCAGCGGGTCGGTGGCGTCGGGTCCGGCGAGCAGCCGGGTGGCCTCCAGGCCGTCCAGCCGGGGCATGCGGATGTCCAGGAGGCAGACGTCGGGGCGCAGGGCCCGGGCCTGCTCGACCGCCTCGGCGCCGTCCACCGCCTGGGCCACCACCCGCATGTCCGGCTGGGAGTCGATGATCATGCGGAACGCGGCACGGATCATCTCCTGGTCGTCGGCGAGGAGCACCCGGATCGTCATACCGGACATGATCGCAGGTGCCCCGCATGTCATGTGGCCCTAGGCCAGCGGAAGCAGGGCCAGGACGTGCCAGCCGCCGTCGTCGCCCGGTCCGGCGGTGAGACGGCCACCGGCCCGTTCGATCCGCTCGGTCAGGCCGACCAGGCCGTAGCCGCCCCCGTTCCACGCGCCGCCGCCCGCCTCGGCGCCCACGCGGCCGTCGTCGGCCACCGACACCTCCAACTCCTCCGGGGCGCCGGGGCGCAGCGCGACCCGCACCTCGACGCGGCCCGCTCCGGCGGCGTGTTTGCGGACATTGGTCAGGGACTCCTGCACCACGCGGTGGACGGCGGTGGTGATCTCGGGCGGCAGCGGGCGGTCGGTGAGCCGTGGGTCGAGGTTCAGTTCGGCGGAGGGTCCGACGGCGGAGAAGTCCCGGGTGAGGTCCCGCAGTCCGGTCAGGCCGCCGGTGGGGCTGGTGGCCGCGGGTGCGCTGGTGTCCCGCAGGCTGGAGACCATGGCGCGCATCGACCCGAGCGCCTGCGATCCGGCCCGCTCGATGTGGGCGAGCATCTGGTCCAGGTCCTCCGGGGACTGGGAGTGGCCGGCGGCCGCGGTGAAGCGCGCGGCCTTGGTCTGGGCGACGATCGCGGTGACGTGGTGCGCCACGAAGTCGTGCAACTCCCGTGCGTGTTCGAGGCGTTGGGTCTGCAGGATGGCCTCGCGCTCCCGGGCCCGCAGCGCGTCGTACAGGCGCAGACACAGCCCCAGCACCACCATGAACGGCACGCTGGCCACAATGATGCCGATCGCGCTGTTGAGGTTGTCGCCGCGTTCGGCGATCCGCAGCGGCAGGACGACGGCGGCGAACGCCGGGGCGGCGGGGAGCACGGTGGCCATCAGCGGGGAACAGCGCCGCACGGCGCGGGTGATGAGCCACAGCAGGACGCACAGCTCCATCATCCCCGGGGTGTTCTCGGGGCGCCGGGCCAGCACCGTCTCCACCAGGGTCAGCGCGCACGAGACGGCCGTCGCGAGCAGGGTGTAGCGGACGAAGTGGCGCTCCGGCACGACCAGGGAGAGCAGACACAGCGTCCCGGACACCACGGTTGCCAAGACCACCGCCGGATAGGGGGCGTTCAGCGCCTCCAGAACCACGAGGGCGACCGCTACCGCGCCGCCCAGAGCGAGCCGGATTTGCCAGGGGCGGGAGCGGGCCCGGAACTCGGTGATCATGGCAGTCACGGTACGGCCGTGCCGCCCGCGCCACATCGGCCATTCGGCCGAGGGCGGGCGGAAGGAACACCGGCCGTTTCGGTCATCCAGTGGATCCGCCGCCCCCTGCCGCGCCGGAAGGATCGAGACCGCCCACCCCACTCGATCCTTCCGAAGGCCGCCGATGCTCCGCACCGCTCTGCGCACCCTCCGCTCCCACCGGCTCCGCTTCGCGATGCCCGCCCTCGCCGTCCTGCTCGGTGTGGCGTTCGTGACCGGTTCGCTGCTCTACGGCGATGCGGCCAAGGCGGCCGTCGCCCGGGCCCAGACCAACTCCCAGCCCGATGTGTCGGTTCAGGTCGAACCGGTCTCCCCCGACGAAGCCTCCCGGGTCGACGGCGCGCTGCTGGAGCGGCTGCGGAAGCTGCCCTCGGCGGCCGTGGCGCGCGGTGTGGTGGAGGGCCCCGCCTTCGTCGCGGGCTCCGACGGCACCCTGGTGGGTGATGTGTCGCAGGCGGCGGGCGTCAACGTGGTCCCCGGCGACGGTGGCCAGGACGTCCGCTATCCGTTCGTCTCGGGCCATGCTCCCCGTACGTCCGGGGAGGTCGCCGTGGACCGGCGGACCGCCGAGCGGGCCGGGTACCGGGTGGGGGGCAGGGCGCGTGTCGTGGTGGGCGGTACGGCGCGAAGTGTCCGGCTGGTCGGGGTCTTCACCGCCCATGACAGCCGTCTGGAGGCGGACGGCACGCTCACCGCCTTCGACTCCGCCACCGCGCGGCGGTACTTCGCGCCCGCCCCGGGCAGCTACTCCACGATCACCCTGACGGCGGCCGACGGCGTGTCGGATGCGCGACTCGCGCGGGAGGCCGAGAAGGTGCTGCCATCCGGTGTCATGGCGGCCACCCGGGCGGAGCTGGAGTCCTCCGCCACCACCGGGGACGAGGACAAGCTCACCCAGCTGCTGCTGAGCTTCGCCGGGGTCGCCCTGTTCGTCTCCACCTTCCTGGTCGCCAACACCTTCACCATGCTCAGTGCCGCCCGCGCCCGGGAACACGCGCTGCTGCGAGCGGTCGGCGCCACCCGCAGCCATGTGATGCGCAGGGTGCTCACGGAAGCCGCCCTGGTCGGCACGGTCGCCTCGATCGCCGGATACGCGCTGGGAACGGCCGTCGCGACGCTGCTGGGCGAACTGTTCGGCGCCACCGGAACACCGGCCGGGCCCGTGCGGCTGCTGTCCGCCACACCCCTGATCGCGGCGTTCGCGGTCGGCATCGGCGTCACCGTCCTGTCGGCGTACGTCCCGGCCCGCCGCGCGGCGGGCGTACCGCCGGTGGCGGCGCTGCGTACGGTCGAACCCTCGACGGCGGCCTCGCTGCGCCGCCGCGGCATCGTCGGCGTGGCCGTCACGGTGTTCGGCGCGCTGCTGCTCGGTGCCGCGCTCGGCGATACGAACCTCCTCTACGCCGCCGTGCCCGTCTTCCTCGTCGGTCTGATCGTCCTCACTCCGCTGCTCGCCCTGGGTGTCACGGCGCTGCTGCGCTCCCCGATGACCCGGGTGGCTGGTATCCGGGGCAAGCTGGCCGTGGAGAACGCCCGCCGCAACCCGCGGCGCACGGCGGCCACCGCGACCACGCTCATGGTGGGTCTCGCGATGGTCACCGCGGTCACGGTGGCCGTCTCCTCGGTGAACCGCATGGACGAACAGGAGGTCGACGCCTCCATGACCTCGGACCTGCGCATCACGGCCGTCCCCTTCGCGGAGGTCGGCGGCGACACCGCCGCGCGGGTGGCGCGGCTCGCCGGTGCGGAGGCCGTCACCCCGCTCGTCGACACCTACTTCGACCTGTCCCGCGACGACTCCGTCGCGGTCACCGGCGTCAACCCGGCCACGGTGGAACAGCTGGCGCCGATCACCGTCCGCAAGGGCTCGCTGGACCGCCTCGGCCATGGCATCGCCGTCACCGAGAAGCTGGCCGCCGAGCGCGGCTGGCGGCTCGGTTCCCGTGTCACCGGCGCCTTCACCGGCACGAGCGAGCGGACCAGCCTGCCCGTCGTCGCGCTGTACGACGGCCCGGACCGCCTCGGCCCCGCCCTCGTCGCCGACCGGGCCGTGCCGCGTACGGCCGGTGGCGCGCACCTCTCCTCGGTGGGATCGGTGCTGGTCAAGGCCGCCGATGGCCGTGCGGACGCGCTGGGGCGGGAGATCCGGTACGCCCTGGACAACCCCGCGCTGCTGGTCCAGGACCGCGCCGACGCACGGGCGGCGGCCACGGCGGGCACCGCTCCGTTCCTGAACATCATGTACGCCATGCTCAGTGTCACCGTGCTGATCGGCGCCCTCGGAGTGGTGAACACCATGGGCATGGCCGTCTTCGAGCGGGTCCGGGAGATCGGCATGCTCCGCGCCATCGGCCTGGACCGCCGGGGCGTCGCCGCCGTTCTGCGCATCGAGTCGGTGACCATCTCCCTCTTCGGCTCCGCGCTCGGTGTCGCGGTCGGCGGTGTCATCGGCGCGGCGGCCGTCCTCGGCGAGGAGGGCGTGCCCCTGGTCATCCCGTGGGACCGGGCGGTCCTCTTCTTCGTCGCGGCCGCCGTGATCGGTGTGCTCGCCTCGCTGTGGCCGGGGCGCCAGGCGGCGCGGGTGCCGATGCTGACGGCCATCGGCGCGGACGGCCAGTAGCACCCGCGCGAGGTGGCGCCGGACGCTCGTAGCCGGTCGGACGTATCCTGAGAACCGAGGTACCGCGACCGGCGAGCGCGGGAGGTTGTGATGACCGTCGCCGAGAGCCTTCGCCCCTGCAAGGCGGACACGCCCCGGTATCTGCCCATCGCGGAGCACGGCCTGATCGGCGATCTGCGGACCGCCGCGCTGGTCGGCACCAACGGCACGATCGACTGGTACTGCCCCAGCCGCTTCGACGCCCCCAGTGTGTTCGCGTCGATCCTGGACGCCGACCGGGGTGGGGCATTCGCCCTGGCCCCGGACGCGCCCGCCCGGACGAAGCAGTTCTACTTCCCGGACACCAACATCCTCATCACCCGGTTCTTCGCGGACGACGGTGTCGCCGAGGTGCAGGACTTCATGCCGGTCGAGGACGACTCCCGGGAGGCCGACCGGCACCGGCTGATCCGCCGGGTGCTGTGCGTGCGCGGTTCGCTGCCCTTCACCGCGCGGGTGGCGCCCCGCTTCGACTACGGGCGGCAGACGCACACGGTGAGCGTCCGGGACGGCGGGCTCACCGTGTTCGACTCCCCGGAGCTGTCCCTCGCGCTGACGTCCAGCGTCACGGTGGAGGCCGACGGCCCCGACGCGGTGTCCTCGTTCAAGCTGAACGAGGGCGAGGCCGCGGTGTTCGCGCTCGACCGGATCGGCGGCACGGTGCGGCCGCGGCCCTGCCCGCTGGCCGAGGCGGAGGAGCTGTTCAACGCCACGGTGCGGTACTGGCGCCGCTGGCTCTCGCAGTCCCGCTACCGGGGCCGCTGGCGCGAGATGGTGCACCGCTCGGCGCTCACCCTCAAGCTCCTCACGTACGCGCCGACCGGCGCCATCGTGGCGGCTCCGACGGCCAGCCTGCCCGAGCAGATCGGCGGCGAACGCAACTGGGACTACCGCTACGTCTGGATCCGCGACGCCGCGTTCTGCATCTACGCGCTGCTGCGGCTCGGTTTCACCGACGAGGCCGAGGCGTTCGTGCGGTTCCTGTCCGAAGACATCCGGCTGCGGGACGGCCCCGGCGGGCCACTGCAGATCATGTACGGCATCGACGGCCGCAGCGAACTCACCGAGCAGGAACTCTCCCATCTGGAGGGCCATCTGGGCTCGGCCCCGGTCCGGTCCGGCAACGGCGCCGTCGACCAGCTCCAGCTGGACATCTACGGCGCGCTGGTGGACTCCCTCTATCTCTACGACAAATGGGGAAAGCCACTGGCGGGAGACCAGTGGGACACCCTCTGCGAACTGGTCGACTGGGTCTGCGAGCACTGGGACCAGCCGGACATGAGCGTCTGGGAGACCCGCGCCGGTCCGCAGTGTTTCCTGTACTCGCGGCTGATGTGCTGGGTCGCGATCGAGCGGGCGATGCGCATCGCCACCCACCGAGGCCTGCCCGCGGACATCTCCCGCTGGTCGGGGGTACGTGACCAGATCTACCGCCGGATCATGCGGAACGGATGGTCCGCGCGGCGGAACGCGTTCGTGCAGCACGAGGGCGACGACGTACTCGACGCCTCCGTGCTGATGATGCCGCTGGCCAAGTTCATCTCCCCCGCCGACCCCAAGTGGCTGTCCACGCTGGACGCGCTGGGCGAGGATCTGGTGTCCGACTCGCTGGTCTACCGCTATGACCCCCAGGCCAGCCCGGACGGGCTGCGCGGCGAGGAGGGCACCTTCTCGATCTGTTCCTTCTGGTACGTCGAGGCGCTGTCCCGGGCCGGACGGCTGGACGAGGCGCGGCTCGCGTTCGAGAAGATGCTCACGTACGCCAACCACTGCGGGCTGTACGCCGAGGAGATCGGCCGCACCGGTGAGCAGATCGGCAACTTCCCGCAGGCGTTCACCCATCTCGCGCTCATCAGCGCCGCCTTCAACCTCGACCGTGCCCTGGGCTGACCTGGGAGCATTTGGTCACGCGGCGGGGTCGAAGGGGATGCCGGACGGTTTGGCCTTCTGGAGGTGGTCGGCGAAGCTGCCGTCCTTGAGGCCGAAGTTGGCGCTGCCGAAGTTGGCCTGGCTCAGCTTGTCGCGCAGGCCCGCGGGGTAGCCGTTCCAGCCGACCAGGGTGGGGAACTGCCAGGTCTTGTCGTGGTTCTCCGGCGGTTCGTCGTTGGTGTTGGCGGGGCGGAAGGCGTGGGTGCTCAGTCCGTCCTTGTGGTAGACGATCTTCGGGTGGTTGCCGTCCCACCGGATCGCGTCACGGCCGTAGGTGGAGAACCCGCCGTGGGCGGAGGTGGACACGTACTGGGCCTGGTTGTTCTGGACCCACACCACGACGTGTTCCCAGTCGTGGCGGTGTCCGCCGACCGACGCCTGGTCCTTCTCGAAGTAGAGGCCGTACATGACGGCGCACCAGCCGTTGTTGCACTTGGAGCGCGCGTATCCGTTGGTGTCGTCGAGGTCCGGGGCGTCGCGGCACTGCCCGTTGGGCGCGCCGGACGGGTTGAGGCCGCCGTTCAGTGTGCCGTCGGGGCCGATGGCGGGGGTGGGGTAGCAGCCGTCGGTGTCGTAGTCGTAGGCGGGCTGGAACGTCTGCTCCAGCGCCTCCGCGTTACCGGGCAGGGCCTTCGGCGGGTCGGCGAGAGCGGTTCCGGGTAATGCGACGACCAAGGCGATGGCGCTGCCGAGGATGAACGAGCCCTTGCGGATGCGCGAGCTTCTGTGCACTGCGTCCTCCTGGTTGACCCGGTGCGAGCAGGCGGAAATTACCAACCAGGAGAGTACGTCAACTGTCCATGAAAGAAAGGCCGTTCAGGGGCGCCGGGGCGGGATGTGCTGTTCCGTCCAGATGCACTTGCCGTCGGCGGTGTAGCGCGTCCCCCAGCGCTGGGAGAGCGTGGCGACCAGTTGCAGCCCGCGTCCGCCCTCGTCCATTTCGGCGGCCCGGCGGATCCGGGGCGTCGTGGCGCTGCCGTCGGACACCTCGCAGATGAGTGACCGGCCCCGGATCAGCCGCAGCTGGACGGGGCCCCGGGCATGCCGGACGACGTTGCCGACCAGCTCGCTGGCGAGTAGTTCGGTGGTCATGACCAGCTCGCCGAGATGCCACGCCTCAAGCTGCTCGCGGACGTGGTCGCGCGCCAGGGAGGCCGCCACCGGCTCGTCGGGGAGCCGCCAGACGGCGATGTTCTCGGGGGCGGTGCGGTGCAGTCGGGCGACGAGCACGGCGGTGTCGTCCGTGGTCAGCTGCTGGGCGGGCAGCATGGCGTCGATGAGCGTGTCGCAGAGTCGGTCGAGCCGCCTGCGGTCCTCGCGGTGGTCCTCGCCCGGGCCACAGGCCGGGGGCGGGCCGCCGGGTCCCGCGAGGCGCCGTCCGAGGTCGGTGGTGAAGACCCCGGAGCATTCGGCGATGCCCACGTCGATGTCGCGGGTGGCCGACTCGACCAGACCGTCGGTGTAGAGCACCAGCAGGCCGTGGGCGGGCAGGCGCAATTCGACCGTGCCGAACGGGGGTTCGGCGGCGCCCAGGGGCGGGTCGGGCTCGATGTCCAGGCACTCCACTGTCCCGCCGGGGTGCACCAGCAGTGGCGGAGGGTGGCCGGCCCGGGCCATGGAGCACACCCCGGAGACCGGGTCGTAGACGGCGTACAGGCAGGTGGCGTAGGAGTCGTCGCCGAGGTCGCTGACGATGTCGTTGAGGTGGGCGAGGACTTCTTCGGGCGGCAGCTCCAGGTGGGCCAGTGTGTGCACGGCGGTGCGCAGCCGTCCCATGGTGGCGGCCTCGGCCAGCCCGTGGCCCATCACATCGCCGATGACGAGCGCCACCCGCTCCGCGGACAGCGGGATGATGTCGTACCAGTCGCCGCCGACCTCCGTGCCGCTGCTGGCGGGCAG
The DNA here is from genome assembly GCF_042731515.1 of Streptomyces sp. NPDC059850. Classification (NCBI taxonomy): domain Bacteria; kingdom Bacillati; phylum Actinomycetota; class Actinomycetes; order Kitasatosporales; family Streptomycetaceae; genus Streptomyces; species Streptomyces sp. NPDC059850. The sequence goes on along the minus strand of NZ_JBHWJI010000028.1, from coordinate 71,012 downwards.
ATACCGTACGGCCGTGGTGACGGCGGACGGCGCGGGCAGGTCCTGCGGCAGCAGACCGCGCTGCAGCGCCTGGGCACGGGCGTGCTCGGCGTCGTAGAGGCGGGCCCGGGCCAGGGAGTGGGCGACCATGCCGCTGAGGGCGGTCAGCAGGGTGCGCTCGTCGGTGGAGAAGCGGCGGGCCTCGGCGAAGGAGACGACGCATACGCCGCTGGGCTCGCCGGAGGCGATCAGGGGCAGCATGGCCCAGGCGTTCTTCTCCGCGAGGGCGGGATATCCGGCGAGCCCGGGGGCCAGCTCGATGTACTCCGTGGCCGAGGCGATGAAGCGGGGGTGGCGGGAGGCGATCACCTCGTGGAGGAGCGGATGGCCGTCGGTCGCCGGAATTCCGTTGACCTTGTGCAGGAACGCCTGGGGATATCCGACGGCCCCGACCACGTGCAGCCGCTCGCTTTCGAGTACCTGGATCAGCAGGCCCGAGGCGCCGAACGGGGACAGCATGTGGGCGGCGGCCACGTCGACGACGTCGTGGGTGGTCACCGCCTCGGCGAGCGCGCTCGTCAATCCGCGGATCCGTACCGCCTGCTCGGCGGCGGACCGTTCGGCCGCCTCGCGCCGCGCCGCCCGGTTGCGGGTGTCGGTGACATCGGTGAGGTAGGCGGTCAGCCCGTCGGGCACCGGGACCAGCCGTATGTGGTACCAGCGGGCGTCGGTGGGCCACTGGATGTCGAATCCCACCGGTGTGCCGTCGAGCGCGGCGTGCCGGCAGCGGGCCTCCAGCTCGGGGACCAGGCCCGCGGGGCCCTCCCAGAGCGGCCCGCCCAGCACATCCACGGACGGTCCGACCAGGCGCTCGGCCTCGACGTTGAGGAAGGTGATCCGCCACTCCCGGTTCACCGCCAGGAACGCGTCGCTCATGAAGCGCAGCGCCTGCCCCACGGACTCCCGCGCGATCCGGCTCTCGGTGGTGTCCCACACCCGGCCGATCATGCGGACGGGTTCGCCGTGCCCGTCGAGCGCCAGATGGGCACGGCTCTGGACCCAGCCGGTGGTGCCGTCCGGTCGGCACACCCGGTACTCGGCGTCGTACACACCGTGCCCCTGCAGCGCCTCCTGGGTGGCGGCCATGACCCGCGGCACGTCCTCGGGGTGGATCAGGCCGACCCAGCTTTCGATGCGGCGCTCGTAGTCCTCCGGGATGCCCAGGAGGCCGAGCCCGGCCACGTCCCAGACCATCTCGCCGGTGCGGATGTCCCACTCCCAGGAGCCGACCCTGGTCGCCACCAGGGCCTGGCGGAGCCCCGCGCCGGTGGACTGCTGCTGCCACCACGGAGGGGCCCGGCCCGCCACGGGAGGGGGACGCGAGAGCCGCCCGGAGGCCCAGCGGGCCATCTCCAGCAGGAAACCGCGCTGATCCTCGGTGGGCGCGCCGGGCCCGGTGAACACGGACAGCGCGCCCACGGGGGCGTCCTCGCCGAACAGCGGGACGGCCGCCACCATGGTCGCCGGGGGCAGCCTGCCGTGTGCGCGCGTACGGACACGCTCGGTGTCCGGGCCGTGTCCGTCGGTGGCGGGCATCCACACGAACGCGCCGTCCTGGACGGCCCGGGCGGGGGCGAGCGCCCGGTCGTCCTCCCGGATCTCCTCCCACTCCTGGAGGGCGGAGCGGGGCAGGCCGCCCGCGAGCACCAGGCGCAGTTCGTGGCTGCCCGCGGGCCCGCACGACCAGTGCACCGCTCCGGCGATACCGCCCAGCTCGGACACCGCCTGTGTCAGCGCGTACTCCATCACCTCACGGTCCGTGAGCTGGACACCGACCGCGGAGAGCAGGGGCAGCCGCTCGTCGCACCAGGTGCGCACACGGCCTGCCGGTTCCGTCGACATATCAGGATTTACCCTAAGGTGTGCTCGCGGTGGGATCGAGGGGCGTGAAGCGAACTATCGAATTCTTAGCGCCCGATTCTCAAGCCCCCCTCGAATCGTCCTGACCGGCGGTTCACAGAGCGGACCGGCTGCCTGGTGCGGCGCGGGGACGGCCGCCACAGTGTTCACATGACGGATTCCTTGCTGCGCGGCTATGTGCCCAGCCCCTTCGGGCAGCTGCACTACGTCGAATCGGGCACGGGCGAGCCGGTGCTGATGCTCCATCAGACACCACGCTCCTGGACCGAGTATCTGGACGTGCTTCCGCTGGTCGGGGCCGTGCACCGGGGCATCGCCATGGACACGCTGGGCTTCGGCGCCTCCGCGAAGCCCGAGGAGCCCCATACGATCGAGCGCTTCGCCGACGCCGCCGGGGCCCTCATCGAGGCGCTGGGCCTGGACCGCTTCCACCTGGTCGGACACCACACGGGCGGTGTGATCGCGGTGGAGCTGGCCGCCCGCTACCAGGACCGTGTCGCCAGTCTGCTGCTCTCCGCCACGCCCTTCGTCGACGCCGAGAAGCGGCGCACCGCCGACCGGCGCAAACCGGTCGACCATGTCGACCCCCGGCCGGACGGATCCCATCTGCTGGAGCTGTGGAACCGGCGGCGCGGCTTCTACCGGGACGGGGAGGAAGCCGCGCTGCACCGCTATGTGGCCGACGCGGTGACCGTGCTGGACCGGGTGGAGGAAGGCCATGTGGCGGTCCGGCGCTATCCGATGGAACCGCGTCTGCCGCACATCACCGCGCGCACGCTCGCGGTGTGCGCCGACGGGGACCACTACTCGCTGCCCGCCCTGGAGAAGTTCGCGGCGGCGCTGGGATGCGATACGCGGGTGATTCCCGGCGCGCATGTGCCCGCCCCGGAGCAGCTGCCCGAGGAGTACGCCAAGGTCATCACGGAGTGGGTGACGGGCTAGGGGGCGCCGTCTCACCCTGACCGGCCCGGTCCCAGGTGTGCGCGGTGACCCCGCGTTCGCGCAGCACCGCCTTGCGGATCTTGCCGGTCGCGGTGAGCGGCAGTTCGGGGACGACGTCGACGTACCGGGGCACGGCGAACGGCGGCAGCTCGTCCTCGCAGTGGCGTACCAGGTCCAGCGGGTCCAGCGCCCGGCCCGGCCGGGCGGTCACCGCCACCATCACCTCGTCCTCGGCCAGCTCGGATGCCACCGGGAAGGCTGCCGCACCGGCCACCGAGGGATGGGAGCGGACCGCCGACTCCACCTCCGCCGACGAGATGTTCTCACCGCGCCGCCGGATCACGTCCTTGATCCGGTCGACGAAGCGGAACCATCCGTCGGCTTCGCGGATCACCCGGTCGCCGGTGCGGCGCCACGAGCCGGGCGGCGGGGGCTCCTCCCCCAGGTAGCCGGTGCTGAAGGCGAACGGCTGGTGGCTGCGGACGGCCAGTTCACCCGGTGTGCCGTCCGCGACGGGTACGAGGTGTTCGTCGACCACCCGCGCGGAGAACCCCTCGCGCACGGTGCCGATGTAGCCGGGCCGCTGGCGGGCGGGGGCCGAGCCGATGACGAGATTGGTCTCCGTGGAGCCGAATCCGTCCACCAGCGTGACACCGAACCGGGTCAGGAACGGCTGATACGCCGGGCCCGGGGTGGCCGGGGACAGCCCGCGCCAGGCCCGGTGCGCACGGTCGTGGGGGCCGGGCGGCCGGGCCAGCAGCATGGGCACCATCGCACCGAGCAGATAGACGGCGGTGGCTTCGGCCTCGGCCACTTCGGCCCAGTACGCACCGGCGGAGAACCGCCGCCCGAGCACGCACGCGGCGCCCACGGTCATGGCGTGGGCCAGGGTGTTGAGGGCGTTGGTGTGGAACAGCGGCAGGCCGGTGTGGAGCACATCGTCCGAGGTGAGGCGCAGGGAGTCCGCGACGTTACGGCCCCACCACACGGACTGGGCGTGGGGGCAGCGCACCCCGCGCGCGGCCCCCGTGGTGCCCGAGGTGAAGAGGATGGCGGCGGTGTCCTCGGGCCGTACGGGTGCGGGCGGGAGGGCCCCGGTGTCGCCCGGGGCCGGGGCGCCGTCGCCGCCGATCGTCCACACCGGGCCACGGAAACCGGCCGCCGCGATACGTCCCGTGAACTCCTCCTCGGCGCACAGGACGGACGGCTCGGCCTGGCGCAGGACGTGCCGCAGGCCTTCGCCGCGCAGCCCGGTGTTCAGCGGCACCAGCACCGCGCCGAGCCAGGCACAGCCGAGGATCAGGTCGGTGAACTCGACGCGGTTGCCGGACATGACCGCGATCCGGTCGCCGGGACGGCAGCCGCGCGCGGCGAGCGCCCCCGCCATGGTGGCCGCCGCCTCACGGGACTGCCGGTAGGTGCGGGTCACCCCGCCGACCCGCAGGAACACCCGGTCGCCGTAGGCCCCGGCGGCGGCGTCGAGGAGAGCGGGAAGCGTCATGGCCGCGCCCGGCGTGCCGGGTGTGCTCACCGCAGAACTCCCGCGTCGCGGAGGTGCCGGATGCGTTCGGCCGTCAGTCCGGCCACCTCGCGCAGCACCGTGTCGGTGTCGGCACCGAGGACGGGTGCGGGGGCGCGGACGGCTCCGGGGGTGCGGGTGAGGTGGATCGGCAGGCCCTCGTGGAGGAAGCCGCCCGCGACCGGGTGTTCGGCGTGGACGTAGAAGCCGCGCGCCCGCAACTGCGGGTCGTGCTCGACGAGTTCACGTCCGTCCTGCACCGCTCCGGCCGGTACGCCCCGCTCCTGGAGCCGTTCGGCCGCGGCGTCGGCGGGCATGCCGCGCGCCCATCCGCCGAGCGCGCCGTCCACGAGGTCGGCGGCCCGGCGGCGGCCCTCGGCCGTGCGGGTCCGCTCGTCGGTGGCCAGCTCCGGGCGCCCGATCACCTCGCACACGGCCGCCCACTCCGCGTCGGTGCGGACACTGACGGCCAGCCACCGGTCGGCGCCCAGACACCGGTAGACGCCCTGCGGGCTCCACCGTGGATGGGCGTTGCCCATCGGCCTCGCCACGTCCGCGCCCGGGCGCGACGCGGCGAGGAGGCTGGTCCCCATGTGGGCGGCGATCGCCTCCAGCTGGGACAGGTCGATGTGCTGTCCACGGCCGGTCTCGTCGCGGTGTTCCAGCGCGGCCACGGTGGCGAGCGCGGCCTGGAGGCCCGCGACGATGTCGCCGTGGCCGTAGATCACCCCGACCACGTCGTCCGGCCCCCAGCCGGTGAGGCCGGTCAGCCCGCTGCTCGCGGACACGGTGTCCGCGTACGACACCCAGCCGTTGCGCGGCCCGGTGTGGCCCATCCCGGACATGCTCACGTACACGATGGCGGGGTTGATCTCGCGGAGCGCGTCAAAGCCGAGGCCCAGTTTTCTCATGACCGTGGAGCTGAAGTTCTCGACCAGCACATCGCAGGACGCGATGAGTTCGCGGAGCACCGCGATGCCGTCCTCGGTGCGGGTGTCGAGGGCGATGCTCTGCTTGTTGCGGTTGACCTCGTTGAAGTAGCCATTGGTGTTCGGGTCGGTGTGGTCTCCCCGGGAGAGGTGCATGAAGGGGGCGAACCGGGTGGGGTCGGGGCGGCCCGCGGACTCGACCTTGATGACCTCGGCGCCGTGGTCGGCCAGCACCTTGGTGCAGTACGGACCGGCCAGCACCCAGGTCAGGTCCAGCACCCGGACACCGTCCAGCGCGGGGCGTACGGGCTCCTCGACAGCGGTGGCGGTGACCGCGCGCACCGGGCGGCGCTCATCGAGCAGGCCCTGATCGGCGCCGCATCCGGGGACATCGAGCTTCCCGGGGCGGTGGCCCTCGGGGAACGCGAAGGGGAAGCCGAGGTCGCTCCGCTCCCCCTGCGGTGTCCGCAGCCGGGTGAAGAAGCCGCGCGCGGCGAGCTGCGGGTTGTCCGGCAGCTCATGCGGCAGGTCGACGGCCGCCCAGGGCAGCTTCCTGGCCTGGGCCCGCTCCGCGAACTCGGCCTTGGGCCAGCGGTTCAGGAAGTCCTGGACCACCGCGAACACATGCTCCTGGCCCTTCTTGCGCTCGACGGGGTCCTGCCACCGGGGTTCGGCGAGATCGGCCTCGGCACCCTCCTCGCGCAGCCACTCCAGCAGCGCGTCCCACATGCGCGGACTGCCCCCGAGCCCGCCCCCCAGATGGCCGTCGGCGGCCCGGAACAGCCCGTGCGGCACCAGCGGATGCACCCGCCCCGGGCGGCCCGGGCTCCGGTCCTCGTGCAGATAGGCGAGGGTGCCCGCCTCCAGGGCGGCCGCCACGCACTCCTGCGCGGAGACGTCGATGAGCTGCCCCGGGCCGCGCCGCCGGGCCCGCAGCCCGAGCACGGCGGCGATGGCCGCGCCGACGCCCGCGAGGTGTTCCGCCTGGCCCTCGGGCATCCGCAGTGGCGGGCCGTCCGGGTCGCCCACCTGCGCGAGCATCCCGCCCAGCGCCGCCACCACGAAGTCGCTGCCCTGCCAGCCGCTGCGCGGCCCGGTCAGGCCGAAGGGAGTGACCCGTACGTGCACCAGGTGGCCGAGGCCTTCGGCGCTCGCCTCCGCGCCGCCGGGGGTTCCGTCGAGCAGGATGTCGGCGCCCTCCAGCAGCCCGCGCAGCCCGGCCGCACCGTCGGGCGCGGCCACGTCGAGGGTCACCGAACGCTTCCCGGCGTGCCAGTGGGCGAACGCGTCACCGCCGTCCTCACGCCGGGTGGCGTCGCCTTCGGGCGGCTCGACCAGCACCACCTCGTACCCCAGTCCGACCAGCAACCGGCCCGCGAACCGGGCGAACGGGCTGGACAGTTCGACGACTCGCAGAGCGGGCTCGCTCACGTTTCCTCCGCGTTCTTTCCGATGTGTCAGGCGTGCCGCTGGTTCAGGCGTGCTGTTGATTCAGGCGTGCTCTTGATTCAGGAAGGCGGAGACGACGGTGTAGTAGTCGTGAGGGCGTTCTTCCTGGAGGTGGTGCGAGACGTCGTTCATCACGTGCAGATTGCCCCGGGGGATCATGCGGGCCAGCATCAGCGGATAGTCCGGGGTGAGGAACGCGTCGTACATGCCCCACATGAAGAGCGTCGGCGCCTGGATGCGGCCGAGCGCGCCGGTGAGGTCCTGCCAGTCGCCGCGCGGGTTGTCGGAGGCCCCGGCGAGCGCCCGCTCCTCCGGGTCCAGGCTCTGTTCGTAGCGCATCGTCACCGTGGCGTCGGGGATGGCGTCCGGGTCGTACCACTCCAGGCGCGCCATCAGCTCGCGCATCTTCTGCCACGACGGGCCGGTCCCGCCGTAGTACACGTCCCGGGCGTTGCGGCCGCGGCGGCCGCCCTCCGGCAGCGGGGCCAGCGGCCCGTGGAAGACGGGCATGCTGCCGGTGATGACGAGGGACCGGACCCGCTCCGGGTACAGGGCGGCCAGGTTGAGCGCGATGGTGCCGCCCCAGGAGTTGCACACGAAGTCGGCGCGCTCCAGGCCGAGGGTGTCCATCAGCGCCACGGTCTTGGCGGCGTGGTAGTCCCACATCGGGCCCTTGATGACCGGCTTCGCGGACGTGCCGTACTGCAGGATGTCCACCAGGAAGCACCGGCGGTCCGCGGCGAAGAGCCGCGAGACCTGACCGAAGTCCGACCAGCCGGTGCACCCGGGGCCGCCTCCGTGGAGGAATACGGTGGGGCTGCCCTGGCCCGTCTCGATGTAGTGGTACGTGACGCCGTCCGCCTCCGCGGAGGCCCCGGCCGGGGGTGCCTGGATGTCCATGAGGTCCATGCACCGATGGTGTGGTGGCCGGGCGTTTCGCCCAAGCGATCCGGTCCACTGAGCGGGCCGCCGTGGCAGCCCGCTCAGCGCGTTCAGTCGGCTCAGGACAGGTCGAGCGCCACCTTGCCCACCGCGGCCCCGGTGCGCAGCCGTTCCACCGCCTCGGCCAGCCGGTCGGGCGTGTAGCGCTCGATGGGCAGGGTCAGCTCGCCGGACATCAGATCGCCGAGCAGCGCGTCGGCGTCGGCGGCGACTTCCTTGCCCCGCCTCATCAGGTTGACGGGCAGCAGCGCCACGTCAGCCAGGAGCCAGTCCGCGAGGTCGATGGCGAACTCCCGCCCGGCGGTGTAGCCGACCAGCGCGGCCCGGCCACCCGGGCGGACCAGCCCCAGCGCGTCGCGCAGCACCGGGCCGCCCACGGTGTCGATGAGCGCGTCCACCGGCCCGCCCACGGCCTCCGGCGACAGCTCCGTGGCCAGCAGCGCCTTGCCGGGCGCGGGGACGTGGGCGAGCTTGGCCGGGCGGCCGACCACGCCGACGACCTCCGCCCCGGCGCGCGCCGCCACCTGCACCGTCAGGGCGCCGACCGCGCCCGCCGCGCCGGTCACCAATACCCGCTCCCCCGGCTGGATCGCCGCGACCGAGTGCACCGCGGCCCAGGCCGAGCCCGCCGGGGAGAAGTAGCTGCACGCCAGGGCGGGGTCGGTGCCCTCGGGCACCGGGGACACGGCCGCGTCGGGCGCCACGGCGTGGTCGGCCCAGCTGCCGTCCCGGCGCATGCCAAGACCCTTGCCGTTGATCTTGACGAGGGCGCCCTCGGGGTGGGTGTCGGAGGCCACGACGACGCCGCATCCGGTGGTGCCGGGCACGGTGGGCAGATCGGGCAGGATGCCGAACGCGCCGTCCACGATGTTCAGGTCGAGGTGGCCCACTTGCGCGGCACGCACCCGTACGAGCGTCTGGCCCGGCTGCCGCTCCGGCACCGGGCGCTCCGACAGCCGGGGCAGGGTGCCGAAGCGCTCGAGGACGAGGGCGCGTGACGTCTGGCTGCTCACAGTTTCACTCCATAACGACTCAGGGCACGGGAGGCGGCGACGCGGAGCACGCGGTCGTAGACGAACCCGAGGATGCCCAGGGTGATGATCCCGACGAATACCCAGTCGATGCGCCCGTAGTTGCGGGAGGTCCAGATCAGCGATCCGAGACCGACCTGCGAGGCGACGATCTCCGCGGACACGATGGTCAGAAAGCTGTTGCCCATCGCCAGCCGCGCCCCGGTGACGATGTGGGGCACGGTCGACGGCAGCACGACGCTCCGCAGGATCTGGCGGCGGTTCGCGCCCAGGCTGGCGGCGGCGCGCAGCTTCGACTCGTTCACGGCCATGACACCGGCGCTGGTGTTCAGGGTGACGATGAAGACCGACGTGTAGAAGATGAGGACGACCTTCGACGACTCGCCGATGCCCAGCCACACCACCGCCAGGGTCACGAACGCGACCGGCGGGATGAACCGGAAGAACTCGATGTAGGGGTCGAGCAGATGCCGTACGAGGGGGATCTGCCCGATCAGCAGGCCGACCGGTACGCCCACGGCGAGACCGAGTCCCCAGCCGATCAGGATGCGGCGGCCGGAGGCGACGACCGAGTTGAACAGGGTGCCGTCGGCCGCCAGCTCCCGGGCCGCCGACAGGGTCTGGCTCGGGGAGGCGACCAGGGCGGAGCCGTACGTCACCGCCAGCAGCTGCCACACGGCGACCCCGGCGAGGACGGACACCGCGTACAGCCCGGCGGTGCGTAGCCTTACAACGGTGGCGCGGCGCTGTCGCGGGGTGGCGGAGGTGCCCGCCGTCACGGTGGTCATCGCGTCTCCTCCGCCATCGTGTCCTCCGTCATCGTGTGTCCTCAAGGTCGAGCCCCTGGCCGCGCAGGGCCTTGCGCACCTCTGCGCCGATGTCCTCGCGCAGGGCGCGGCGCAGTTCGACGGCGACCGGATCCGTCTCGTCGCGGGGCCTGGGCAGCTCCACCGGGTAGACGGCCTTGACCGAGGCGGCCGGGCCCGCGGTCATCACGGCGATCCGGTCGGCCAGCAGGATGGCCTCGTCGATGTCGTGGGTGACGAAGACGACCGTGCAGCCCGACGCCTTCCAGATGCGGCCCATCTCGTCCTGCATCACCTGACGGGTCTGGGCGTCGAGCGCGCCGAACGGCTCGTCCATCAGCACCACGCGCGGCTCGTTCGCCAGCACCCGGGCGATCTGCACCCGCTGGCGCATGCCGCCCGAGAGCTGGCCGGGAAACCGGTCGGCGCAGTGGCGCAGCCCCACCAGGCCGAGGTAGGTGTCCGCCAGTTCGGCCCGCGCCACCCGGGACTGTCCGCGCATGCGCGGGCCGAAGGCCACGTTCTGCCGTACGGTCATCCAGTCGAACAGGGCCTCGCTGCTCTGGAAGACCATGCCGAGGTCGGGGTCGGGGCCGCTGACCTGGGTGCCGTCGGCGGTGAGGCCGCCGTCGGACACCGGGACGAATCCGGCCATGGCGGACAGCAGGGTGGACTTGCCGCAGCCGCTCGGCCCGAGCAGGCAGAGGAATTCACCGGCGGCGATGTCGAGCGAGATGTCCCGTACGGCCTCGAAGGAGCCGAACCGGATGCCGACGCCGGTGGCGGACAGGGCCGCGCCGCGGGTGCCGCCGCTCCCGGACGCCGAGCCGTCCGGGGGCCGTGGGGTGGCGATGGTCTTCGTCATCGTGCTCCCTTCACCGAATTGGCGCACGGTAGACCGCGGCGGCGCGCCCGCGCATGGAGGGGGTTCCGCTCAGCGGGACATGGCCCTTCCGGGCGGTGCGGCGCCAGGTGAATGCCACCTCCGCGCGCCTCCCCGGACACCGGGCGTTCTGCTGAGCGGGACGAGTCCGTAGGCGAACGCGCCGGGCCCGCGCATGCTCGGTGCCACGTTTCCACGGCAGCGGGAGGACAGGCACGATGACGGTCGAGGGCTCGCCCGATACCAAGCACACCGGCCGGGGCCGCGGCAGACCAGCGGGGGAACCCGGCCGCCAGGACTGGAGCTCATGGCCCCACTACGACGCGGCGGGCGCGGGCTTCCGCGGGTACTGGTACCCGGTCACCTGGTCCAGCCACATCACCGGCAAGCCACTGCCGTTCACCCTCTGCGGCGAGAAGATCACCCTGATCCGGGACGGTGGCACGGCGTACGCGCTGCACAACCGCTGTCCGCACCGCGGGGTGCCGCTGTCGGAGGGCGACCAGCAGTTTCCGGGCACCGTGAGCTGCCCGTACCACGGCTGGACGTTCGATCTGCCCACCGGCAAGCTGGCCGCCGTCATCACCGACGGGCCCGGCTGCCGCCTGACCGGCAAGGTCGGGGTGCGGACGTACCCGGTGGAAGAGCGCCTCGGCATGGTGTGGGTATACATCCCGCTCGCCGACGAGGAGCCGCACTCCATCGACTCACAGCTTCCCGAGGAGCTGGTCGGCAACGGGTTCGTCATGGGCGGCCGGATCGAGCCGCGCGGTGGCAACTGGCGCTTCGCCTGCGAGAACGGCTTCGACGAGGGCCACGCGAAATATCTCCACCGGACCGCGCTGTGGCGGCTGTTCAAGCCGATGCCCACCTGGAACATCACCCGGATCGTGCCCAAGGGGCGGTGGATCTTCCGGGTGCAGGACGAGGTCCACTGGGAGGCCGACTACCCGGGTGTCGGGCACTGGTCCAACAAGCGGTGGTGGAAGATGCAGCCGCCCAAGGAGACCTTCAACATCGGCAACACCGGCAAGGCCGACAAGATCAATCCGACGATCGAGGCGCAGGAGTTCCCCGGCTTCGCGTCCCTGTCGATGCCTGGTGTGCTGCGCATCGCGTACCCCAAGTTCATCCACTACGAGTTCTACGTGCCGGTGGACGAGGACAACCACCGCTACGTCGGGGTGATGGTCAACTTCACCGAGGGCTGGAAAGCGCTCGGCTTCTACGCCAAGTACCTGGGCGCCGTCCGCTGGCTGTTCCACGGGCAGTTCTCCGGCCAGGACGCCTGGATGGTCGACGTCACGGACGCGCCGCCGGAGAAGCTGTACCGCCCCGATGTCTCGCTGACCTCCTGGCGGAACCTCAGCGAGGAGGAGTACGGCAAGAAGCTGGCCGCGGTCGGCGCCGAAGCCGACTCCCCCGCACCCACGAAACCCACCCGCGAGAAGAAGGCATGACCATGGGCCGCACCCTGCTCACCCTGCTGGCCGGAGCCGCGATCGCCGTGTGCCTCCCCCTGGCCAGGAAGCGCGTCGCGCGCACCACCATGACCCAGGTCCACCGGGTCAACCAGTGACCGGCGGCGGACCGGACGGCCTGGCCGGGCTGGATGAGCGGCGTCGCACCTGGGTTTCCGAGGCCTGGCGCCACATCACCCCCGGCCGGTTGCGCGAACTGATCGTCGGGCTGGTCGACGTCCCGAGCCCGACGGGCGACGAGGGACCGCTCGCCGCACACATCGCCGACACCCTCAGCTCCGCCGGATGCCACGCCCGGGTGCAGCCGGTCGACGACCGGCAGGCCAACGCCTGGGCGCGGCTGACCGGCGACGGCACCGGCCCCGACCTCATGCTCTACGCGCCCATCGACACCCTCACGGTCGGCGAGGAGAGCGAAGACCTCCCGTGGATCGGGCCCGAGCTGCGGGACGACATGCGTCCGCGCGCCACCGTCCACGGCGATCTGGTGACCGGGCTCGGGGCGTCCAACCCGAAGGGCCACGCCGCGTGCGTGATGATGGCCGCCGAGGCCATCCGCCGGGCCGGAATCCCGCTCACCGGCGATCTCGTGGCGGCGTTCGGCGCGGGTGGCATGCCCACCAACGCCCGGCCCGGCGGTGTCCGGTACAACACGGGCCAGGGCGTGGGGTGTTCGTTCCTGCTGGAACAGGGGGTGTGGACCGACTACGCGCTGATCGCCAAGCCCGGCTGGACGGTGTCCTGGGACGAGGTCGGGCTCGTCTGGTTCGAGGTCACCGTGCGCGGCCTGCACACCTACGTGGGTTCGCGCCACCGTCTGCCGTACGACAACGCCATCGCCAACGCGGGCACGGTCGCGCTGCGGCTGGAGGAGTGGTTCGCGACGTACGCGCTCCACCACACCGGTGGCACCGTGGCACCGCAGGGCGTGGTGGCGTCGGTGCGTGGCGGATGGCCGCGCATGGCGGCCACCACCCCGGCGGCCTGCACGCTCCGGGTGGATCTGCGGATCGGCCCGGACACGAACCCGATGCGGGCCAAGCGGGAGTTCCTGGCCGCGCTCGCCACCCTCCGCGAGGACACCGGGATCGATGTCACCGCCGAGATGATCCTCGCCATCCCCGGCACCCGGACCGATCCGGACAGCTGGGTGTGCCGCAGCGCGATCGCGGGCTGGGAGGCCCTGGAGGACCGTCCGCATGAGGTGATCCGTGGCAACAGCGGCGCCACCGACGCCAACATCCTGCGCGGCCGGGGCGTGCCCACGGTGCGTGTCGGCATGCCGAAGGTCACCGAGGCGCCCTTCGAGATCGACTTCGCGCGGGGGATGAACACCGTCGACGTCCGGGCCATGGAGCGGCTGACCCGCCATCTGATCCGTACGGCCGTCGACACCGTCACCCGCACACGCGACGAGGTGGAAGGAGAGCCGGAATGACCGAGATCGTCCTGGGTGTGGGCGCGTCGCACAGCACGCTCATGAACACCCACTGGGAGGAGACCTTCCACAAGGACCGCGCCGAGCGGTTCCGGGACGCGCTGCGCGAGGCGCGCGACGAGATCGCCGCCGCCCGGCCCGACACTGTGATCCTGGTGGGCTCGAACCACTTCCGCGGCTTCTGGCTGGACCTCATCCCGAGCTTCACCCTCGGCGTGGGCGAGTGCGTGGCCAGCGGCGAGTCCGGCACCCCGGAGGGCCCGCAGCCGGTGGATGTGCCGCTCGCCCGGCACATCGCGAACACCCTGGTGGAGGGCGGCCGTTTCGACCCGGCGTACTCGGCCAGGCTGCAGATCGACCACGGCCAGTCGCACGCCATCCAGTATCTGCTGGACGGTCTGGACGTGGAGATCGTGCCGCTGGTGGTCAACGTCTTCGCGCACCCGCTGCCCACGCTGGAGCGCTGCGAGCAGCTGGGCCGGGCCATCCGGGACGCCGTGCTGGCGTTCCCCGGGAACCGCCGGGTGGCGGTGATCGGCTCCGGCGGGCTCTCGCACCGGCTGCCGTGGCCGGACTGGCGCGATCCGCGGGGCGACGACGAGGAGTTCATGGTGGGCGCGTGGCTGAACGGCCGCGACCACTGGAAGGACTACGACATCAGGCGCCGCGAGATCATCCGGGCCGCCGAGGCCGCCATCAACGAGGACTTCGACGACGAGTTCCTGCGCCTGGTGACAAGCGGCCGGACCCATGAGGTGGCCCGGTACACCACCGAGGAGCTGGAGAAGGTGGCGGGCAACGGCGCCCAGGAGGTGCGCACCTGGCTGCTCATGGCGGCGGTGCTCGGCCACGTCCCCGGGCGGCGGCTGGGTTACGAATCGCTGCCCGAATGGCTCACCGGCATGGGCGTCGCCGTCCTCGATCCCACAGCAACCCCCGCACAAATCCCCGCGAGCGAAAGGCAGCCATGAGCATCTGGACGGAACTGTCGGGCATCGACTACCGGCACGCCTACGTGGAAACCGGCGACCTCACCACCCGGGCCCTGCAGGCCGGTCCCGAGGACGGCGAGCACGTGGTGTTCCTGCACGGCACCACCGGCCACCTGGAGGCGTTCGTACGGAACATCCCCGCGTACGTCGAGCGGGGCTACCGCTGCCACGCCATCGACATGCTCGGCCACGGCTACACCGGCAAGCCGGACCACCCCGCCGAGATCCCCGCCTACGTCGATCACCTGATCGCCTACCTCGACGCGGTGGGGGCACAGCGCGCGCATCTGGTCGGCGAGTCGCTGGGCGGCTGGGTGGGGTCCTGGCTGGCGAGCGAACACCCGGACCGGGTGGCCTCCCTCCAGCTGCTCTGCATGGGCGGCACCAAGGTCAACCCGGAGGTGATGGAGCGGCTGAAGACCTCGACCCGCGCCGCCGTCCTCACCGACGACGTGTCCGCCACCCGCAAGCGGCTGGAGCTGCTGTGGGCGAACTGGGACGAGGAGCTGGGCGAGGAGCTGACCCAGGTCCGCTACGAGATCTACCACCACCCCGACTTCCAGGCCAACGTGGACAACCTGCTGGCACTCCAGGAGGTCGAGCGGCGCGAGCGCAACCTGCTGCGGCCGGACCGGATGGCGCGGATCAAGGCGCCGACCCTGGTGGTGTGGGGCAACAAGAACCCGTTCGGGGCCGTTCCGGAGGCCGAGGCCATCACCGCCGCCATCCCCGGGGCCCGGCTGGAGATCTTCAACGAGTGCGGGCACTGGCCGCAGCACGAGAAGGCCGAGGTCTACAACCCGCTCAGCCTGGCGTTCCTCGACGAGGCGACGCGCTAAGGAGGTACGTGGCATGACCGTCGTCCCGCTCGACCCCGCCGCACCGCCCGATCCGGGCTCGATGAACTCCGTCCTGGGCAAGGTGCGCCCGATCCTGGAGGCGTTCACCGCCGACGACGACACCCTCTCCCTCGCCGACCTGGTGCGCCGTACGGGCGTGGCGAAGGCCACCGTGCACCGGCTCGCCCAGGAGCTGGTCGTCTGGGGGCTGCTGGAGCGGGCGGGCTGCGACTACCGGCTGGGGCTGCGCCTGTTCGAGATCGGCCAGCGGGTGCACCGGCAGCGGATCCTGCGCGAGGTGGCGCAGCCGTACATGGAGGATCTGCTGCTGGCCACCCGCGAGACCATCCACTTCGCGATCCACGACGGTCTCGACGTGGTCTACCTGGAGAAGATCCTGCCGCACCGCGGGCTGAGCGAGGAGTCCCGGGTGGCGGGGCGGCTTCCGCTGTACTGCACCGCCACCGGCAAGGCCATCCTGGCCTTCTCGCCGAAGTCGCTGGCCGGTGAGGTGATCGGCAACGGGCTGAAGCCCTTCACCCGGTACACGATCACCTCGCCCGCGCGGCTGCTGTGCCAGCTGGAGCGCGTCCGGGAGCAGGGGATCGCGACCGAGGCGGAGGAGATCCGGCTGGGCTATCTCAGCATGGCCGTACCGGTCTTCGCCCGCGGTGGCTCGCTGGCGGGCGCGCTGTCCATCACCGCGCCCACCTACCGCTTCGACATGGGCGCCCACACGGGCGCGCTGCGCACCGCTGGTCTGGGGATCAGCCGAGCGTTGCGGGCCGCCCTGTGACGGCGCTGGAGGAGGTGGCGGCGCGGGCCCGGACGCTGATCGGCCGGTGGGAGACCGAGGACTGCGGGGTGCTGACGGTCAAGGAGTTCTGCCGGTACGCCGCCGCGGTCGGCGATGGCGCGTACGTGGCGCGGGCCCGGGCCCGGGAGGCGGCCGGGGAGCCCGTCGAGGCTCCCCCGCTGTTCCTCGCGGCGATGATGAGCTGGGAGGACGGCCCGGAGGAGGACGCGCTGCGCCCGGACGGTCTGGCCGCCCGGGAGTCCCCGTGTACGCGGGGGTTGCCGGTGCGCCAGGTGCACGGCGGCCAGTCGGTGCGGCTCGCCGGGGTCCCGGTGGCGGGCGTGCGGATCACCGCGTCCCGGGCGGTGACCTCGGCGGACCGTAAGGGGGGCCGCTCAGGGGATTTCGTGCTGCTGGGTGTCACGACCCGGTTCACCTCGGGGGGCGGGAAGGAGCTGATGGCCGTGGACGAGACGATCGTCGTGCTGGACGGTGGCATGGTGCCGAACGGGGGTGCCGCCGCGTGAACACCCCCGCCGCCGGGCAGGTCTGTCCGCCACGCCGCTACACCCACAGCAGGGTGCAGCTGTTCCGGTTCAGCGCCGTGTCCTGGAACGCCCACCGCATCCACTACGACGGGGAGTTCGCCGCCTCGGAGGGGTTCCCCGACGCGGTCGTGCAGTCCACCCTGCACGGCGAGATGCTGGTCCAGTACGCCCTCGACTGGTCCGGGCCGGGGGCGCGGCTGGAGGGGGTGAGCTGGCGCAACCGGGCGACCGCCGTGGCCGGTGAACCGCTCACCTGGACCGCGACGGTCACCGAGGTCGGGCCCGCCGCCTGCGGGCAGCGGGTCTCGCTCGACGTGTCCGTCCTCAAGGACGACGGCACCGCGTGCGTCACCGGCACGGTCGAGCTGAGCCATGCTGGTGGACCGGCCTAACCGGCGTACCGCTCGTACCAGCCCTTCAGCAGGGCGCGGTCCAGATCGGGCGACTTCTTGATGAGTTTCTGCCCGGTGAGGAAGCCGGTGATCCTGGCGGACTGCTTGACGTCGGCGCCGGTCAGTCCGCGGACGCGGAAGGTGATCTCGGGGAGCACCTTCCGCGTCTGCGCCTCGGGCAGTTTCACCTGTCGGTTGGTGGCCTCCGCGGCGGCGCCGGGGTCGCGGGTAACCAGCCGGTCGGCCTCGGCGAGGACCGTGAACACCTTGGCCGCGACCGCCCGGTTGTTCTTCAGCCAGCGCTCTTCCGCCAGCAGCCACTGCACGTACGTCACCCCGAAGTCGCCGCTGTGGCCCGCGATGTGGCCGCCCGACTCGGCGCCCTTGGCCGCCCACGGCTCGTAGAGGACGTAGGCGTCGATGGTGCCGCGCTGGAGCAGCCCGGGCATCTCGGGCGGGGAACTCTGATGGATCTTCACGGACCCGGGGTCGATGCCGTGGCGGCGCAGATACGTGTGGGTCGCGTACAGGCCGAGGCCCTGGATGGACGCCATGGTCTTGATCTGGCGCGGGGAGGTGATGCCATCGCGCATCACGACCTTGAGATAGCGGTCGGAGGACTGGAAGACACCCAGCGCCCGCAGCCCCGGATCGCCCGCCATCAGCGGCAGCGCGGTGGAGTCGGCGTTGGCCGCCAGCTGTGCGGTACCGGCGGTCACCGCCTGGCCCGCGGTCGGGCCGCCCTCGGTGCGCATCAGCTCGACGTTCACACCCGCCTTGGCGAACATCCCCCGCTCCTTCGCCAGGTAGAAGGGCGCGTACGAGGCGTCGACGCCGAGGGCGACGCGCACCGTGGGCCCGCCCTTCACCTCCCCCGTGTCGGAGTCCACCGTTCCCGCCATGCAGGCGGGGACGAGGAGGAGCGCCGTACAGGCGACGAGCAGCCGCCCCGCTCTGCTGTTGTCCGGGTTCATGAGTCATGACCTCCGAGCGACGGGATCCCTGTGGTCGCGCCACGTTCCCAGGGGCGGGTGCCTCTGCCGAAGCGCGGTGTCCCGCCAGACGGAACGGTTTCATTGGGCCCGGCCCCGGCGGTGCCTACGCTCCCGGGCCATGAGCGTTCTTACCGATGTTCCGGCCAGCGCGTCCGTCCCGGACGTGGTGGACACCGACATCCTCATCATCGGCGCCGGTCCGTCGGGACTCTACGGCGCGTACTACGCGGGGTTCCGCGGGCTGCGCGTGGCGGTCATGGACGTCCTTCCGCAGTGCGGCGGCCAGATCAGCGCCATGTACCCGGAAAAACCCATCTTCGACATCGCCGGTTTCCCCTCGGTGCGCGGCCGCGACCTGGTGGACAGCCTGGTGGCCCAGGCGGAGCCGTACGGGCCCGTGTATCTCCTCGGCCAGCGGGCGGTCGAGCTGTTCCACGGGGAGGACGGACGGCCCGTGGTGCGCGGCGACGGCGGGACCACGGTCCGGGCCGGAGCCGTCGTCATCACCGGCGGGGTGGGGACGTTCACGCCCCGGCCGCTCCCGGCGGGCGAGGACTATCTCGGCCGCGGGCAGGTGTACTTCGTCCCGGATCCGTCCGGCCACACCGGCCACGACATCGTGATCGTCGGCGGTGGCGACAGCGCCTTCGACTGGGCGGCGACGCTCGCTCCGCTGGCCCGGTCCGTCACCCTGGTCCACCGCCGGGACCGGTTCCGGGCCCATGGCGCGACCGTGGAGAAGGTGCGTTCCCTCGGCATCGAGATCATCACCGACACCGAGGTGACCGGGCTGCACGGCTCGGATCAGCTCGAAGAGGTGACGATCCGCCACCGGCTGACCAAGGACACCCGTACCCTCCCGGCACAGACCGTCGTCGCCGCCCTCGGCTTCACCGCCGACCTCGGCCCGCTGCAGAACTGGGGTCTTGAGCTGCGGGCGCGGCGGATCGCCGTGGACACCCGGATGGCCACCAACGTGCCGCGGGTGTTCGCCGCCGGGGACATCACCGACTACCCGGGCAAGGTTCGGCTGATCTCCGTGGGCTTCGGCGAGGTCGCCACCGCGGTGAACAACGCGGCCACCGTCATCGATCCGGAGGCGATGTTGTTCCCCGGGCATTCCACAGAGAAGGAGAACTGACATGGCCTACGTCATCGGCCCGGCCTGCGTCGACATCATGGACCGCTCCTGCATGGAGGAATGCCCGGTCGACTGCATCTACGAGGGGGAACGCAAGCTCTACATCAACCCGGTGGAGTGCATCGACTGCGGCGCCTGCGAAACCGCCTGCCCCGAGCAGGCCATCGCGGTGGACCGGCTGGCCAGGCCCGAGCACCGCGAGGACAACCGCCGCTTCTTCACCGAGCCGCTGCCCGGCCGTACGGAGCCGCTGGGCACCCCGGGCGGCGCCACCGGGCTCGGCCCGGTCGGCGTCGACACCCCGCTGGTCGCCGGGGCCGCCTCATGACCGGCCAGGGACTTCCCCCGGAGGTGGCCAAGGCGGCCGACACGCTGCTGGAGGCCACGCGGACCGGTGTGGTGTGCCCGCCGGTGCGCACGTTCCTCGCCGAGGCGGACATCGGGGCCGCGTACGCGGTGCAGCGGGTGAACGTCGGGCGCGGTGTGGCCGAGGGGCGGCGCGTCGCGGGCCGTAAGATCGGCCTGACCTCGCCTGCCGTGCAGGCCCAACTTGGCGTGGATCAGCCGGACTTCGGGACGCTGTTCGCCGATATGGCGGTGCCCGAGGGCGGTGTGGTGGCGGCCGGGCGGCTGCTGCAGCCCAAGGTGGAGGCGGAGGTGGCGCTCGTCCTGGGCGCCGATCTGCCGCACCGCGACTGCACGGTGGCCGATGTGCTGCGGGCGACCGACTTCGCGCTGCCCGCGCTGGAGATCGTGGACAGCCGTATCGCCGGGTGGAACATCGGCATCGTGGACACCGTCGCCGACAACGCCTCCTGCGGGCTGTACGTTCTCGGCGGTACGCCCGTGCCGCTGACCGGGCTCGATGTGCGCGGGGCGCGGATGTCCCTGACCCGCGGCGGCCGGACGGTCTCCGAGGGCAGCGGCGCCGACTGCCTCGGCAGCCCGCTGAACGCCGCGGCCTGGCTGGCCTCGGCCGTCGCCGCCCAGGGCGATCCGCTGCGCGCCGGGGAGATCCTGCTGACCGGGGCGCTGGGCCCGATGGTGCCCGCGGCGCCGGGCGACCGGTTCGAGGCCCACATCAGTCAACTGGGCCGGGTCACTGTCGAGTTCGCGACGGAGGGAGAGTAGGCCATGAGCACCCGTACCAAGGTCGCCGTCATCGGCTCCGGCAACATCGGCACCGATCTCATGATCAAGGTGCTGCGGCTGTCCGACACCCTGGAGGTGGCGGCGGTGGCGGGCATCGACCCGGACTCCGACGGCCTCGCCCGGGCCCGCCGCCTGAAGGTGGCCACGACCCACGAGGGCGTGGACGGGCTGGTGGCGCTGGACGAGTTCGCCGATGTGCGGATCGTCTTCGACGCCACCTCGGCCGGTGCCCACCGCCGCCACGACGAGGTGCTGCGCGCCCTCGGACGTACGGTGGTCGACCTCACCCCGGCCGCCATCGGCCCGTATGTGGTGCCGCCGGTGAACCTCGACACTCACCTGGACAGCCCCAACGTCAACATGGTGACCTGCGGCGGCCAGGCCACGATTCCCATCGTGGCCGCCGTCTCGGCCGTCACCCCCGTGCACTACGGGGAGATCGTCGCCTCCATCGCCTCCCGCTCGGCCGGTCCCGGCACCCGCGCCAACATCGACGAGTTCACCGAGACCACCGCCTCCGCCATCGAGCGGGTCGGCGGGGCGGGCCGGGGCAAGGCCATCATCGTCCTCAATCCGGCCGAACCGCCGCTGATCATGCGGGACACCGTGCACTGTCTGGTGTCGGAGTGCGACGACGCGGCGGTCACCGCCTCGATCGAGGCCATGGTGGGCCGCGTCCAGGCGTATGTCCCCGGCTACCGCCTCAAGCAGAAGGTGCAGTTCGACCGGATCGCCGACGACGACCCGCTGCGCACTCTCGTACCCGCCGGAGCGGGCCGTGGCGCGGTGAAGGTGTCGGTGTTCCTGGAGGTCGAGGGCGCCGCCCACTACCTCCCGGCCTACGCGGGCAACCTCGACATCATGACCTCGGCAGCGCTGCGCACCGCGGAGCGGCTGGCCGCACACCGGACCGTGGAGGCAGCCAAGTGACCATGCCAGAGGCCTCCCTGTACATCCAGGACGTCACCCTGCGGGACGGCATGCACGCCCTCCGCCACCGCTACACCACGGACCAGGCCCGCACCATCGCCGCCGCGCTCGACGCCGCGCGCGTCGGCGCCATCGAGATCGCCCACGGTGACGGGCTGTCCGGGTCCAGCGTCAACTACGGCGTCGGCGCGCACACCGACTGGGAGTGGATAGAGGCGGTCACCGACGCCGTCCGGCACGCGATCCCCACCACCCTGCTGCTGCCGGGCATCGGCACCCTGCGCGATCTGAAGCAGGCCCACGCGCTCGGCATCCGCTCGGTGCGCGTCGCGACCCACTGCACCGAGGCGGACATCTCCGCGCAGCACATCTCCGCCGCCCGCGAGCTGGGCATGGACGTCGCGGGCTTCCTGATGATGTCGCACATGGCACCCCCGGCCGAACTCGCCCGGCAGGCCGCGCTCATGGAGTCCTACGGCGCCCACTGCGTGTACGTCACCGACTCCGGCGGGCGGCTGACCATGGACGGGGTGCGCGACCGCTTCCGCGCCTACCGCGATGTCCTCTCGCCCGACACCGAGCTGGGCATCCACGCCCACCACAATCTGGGGCTCGGCGTGGCCAACAGCGTGGTCGCCGTGGAGAACGGCGTCACCCGCGTCGACGCCTCGCTGGCCGGGCAGGGCGCGGGCGCCGGGAACTGCCCGCTGGAGGCCTTCATCGCGGTGGCCGATCTGCAGGGGTGGTCGCACGGCTGCGATCTGTTCCCGCTGATGGACGCCGCCGACGACCTGGTCAGGCCGCTCCAGGACCGGCCGGTGCGGGTGGACCGGGAAACCCTGAGCCTCGGCTACGCGGGCGTGTACTCCAGCTTCCTGCGCCACGCCGAGACGGCGGCGGCACGCTATGGCCTGGACACCCGCTCCATCCTGGTCGAGGTCGGGCGGCGCGGCATGGTCGGCGGCCAGGAAGACATGATCACGGATGTGGCGCTGGACCTGGTGGAGGGGCGGGCATGAGCGCCGGACTGCGACGCCCCGGGGCGACGCGGCCGCGGATCGGGATCCGGGTGCCGCCGTGCGACCGGGCGGACCAGATCGCCCGGACCGTGCGGCGGGCCGAGGAGCTGGGCTTCGACGAGGTGTGGTTCCCCGACTCCCAGCTGCTGTGGCGGGACGTGTTCACCACCCTGACCGCCGCCGCGCTGGCCACCGAGCACATCGGCCTGGGCACCGCGGTCACCAATGTGGCGACCCGCCATCCGGCCGTCGTGGCATCGGCCGCCCGCAGCGTGGCCGAGCTGGCGCCCGGCCGGTTCACCCTCGGCCTCGGTGTGGGCAACAGCTCGGTCGGCCCGATCAATCTGCGGCAGACCACCTCGGCGGCGATGCGTGGCGGCGTGGCCATGCTGCGGGGGCTGCTGGACGGCCGGGAATGGGACTTCGGCGGCGGTGTCCGCTCCCGGCTGCGCGATCCGGGGCCACGTATTCCGGTGCACCTCGCGGCGAGCGGGCCGAAGAACCTGCGGCTCGCGGGGGAGATCGCCGACGGCGCCATCCTGCTCAGCGGCGTGTCCCCGAAGCCCCTGGCCGGGGCCGCCGCCCGGGTGCGCGAGGGCGCCGAGGCCGCGGGCCGGGCGGCCTCGGACGTACCGCTGACGGTGTCCGCGTTCTGCGCGGTCACCGATGACATCGAGGCCGAGGCGCGGCTGATCAAACCGATCTGCGCGTCGATCGCGCAGAACGGCGGGGCGCCCTTCCTCGCCCTCGCGGGAATAGAGGTGGAGGTCCCGGCCACGGTGGAGGGGGTCTACCCGGATCTGGTGCACGCCGAGGACTGGGACGCGGCCGTCGCCGTGTGTTCGCGGTGGATCAGCGACGAGGCGGCCGTGCGGTTCGCCCGGGAATTCTGTCTGTTCGGCACCGCCGCGCAGATCGCCGAGCGGCTCACGGCCCTGCACGGCGCCGGGGTGTCCGGGGTCTTCCTCCAGCATGTGGGCTCCTACGACCCGCCGACCGAGCTGATCGAGGCGGTCGGCGCCGCGGTGGTACCCGCCCTCGGCGACCATTCCGGGGACTGACACGGGGACGGACACGGGTATTGACAAAGGGCGGCCGATAGGCGTGGATCACGCTCCCTACCGGCCTCCCCGAAAAGCGCCTATCGTTCCTTTCCTCGGCTTTGGCGGCCGTGAGGAGGTCAGGTGCGGTGACTGGGTACGTGTATGCCGAAAAGGACAAAGAGCCGCGGCAGATCCGCGAGACTCCCAAGTCGGTTCTCGGTAAGGTCGGCCTTATTCTGTCCGCATTCCGGGACAACGACTTCGCCCTCAGTCTCGCGGAGTTGACGGCCCGCACCGGGGTCGCCAAGGCCACCGTCCACCGACTCTGCCAGGAACTCGTCGCCGGAGATCTCCTGGAGCGGGAGGGCGCCAAGTACCGGCTCGGGCTGCAGCTCTACGAGATCGGCCTGCGCGCGCCCCGCCAGCGCACCCTGCGCGAGGCCGCCCGGCCCGTCATCGAGAACCTCGCGCAGCAGCTCGACAACGCCGTGAACCTGGCCGTGCCGAGCGCCCCGGAACTGCTGGTGATCGAGAACGCCGGACGCCACCGCAACCGGGCCCGCTCCACGGCGGGCGGCCGTCACCTCCCGCTGCACTGCAGCGCCGCGGGCAAGCTCACCCTCGCCATGCTGCCCGAGCAGTACCCGCTGTCCAGCGTCCTCCCGCTGATGGACCGCCGTACGCCGCACACCCTCACCCCCGCCCGGCTGGCCGCCGAGCTGGTCCGGATCAGGGAGCAGGACTACGCCGTGGAGGTCGAGGAGGCCCGTCGCGGCTATCTCGCCGTCGCGGTGCCGGTGCGCGGCCTCGACCACGCGTATCTGGCCGCCCTCGCGGTGATCGCCCCCACGGCGGGCAGCAGCATCCCCCGGCTGCACACCGCGCTGGCCGAGGCGTCCCGCGACATCACCGCGCGGCTCGCCGTCTTCGAGGCCCACCGCGCGCCGCTCTGAGCACACTTCAGCGACGCTCTGACCCCGCCTCAGCGGTCGGCCACCGGCGCTCCCGCCGCGTCCTCCACCAGCATCCGCGCGATGCCCTCGGCGCTGAAGACGTCCCGGGAGGCGAGGGCGACGCCGCCGTGGATCCCGGAGTCGCTGCCGAGCTGGGCCGTGGTGATGGTCAGCTTGCGGGTGGCCAGGGGCAGGGCACGCTGGTAGACGGCGGCGCGGACGCCGGAGAGGAGGTCGTCGCGCAGTTCGCTCAGCGGCCCGCCGAGCACCAGGGTGCGCGGGTTGAACATGTAGACCAGCATGGCCGCGATCTCGCCGATCTCGGTGGCGGCCTGGCGCAGCGCGCGCACGGCGGGCGGGTCGTTGTCGGCGACGCGCTCCGCCAGGACGTGCACGCCGTACAGCGGGTCCTGGTCGGTCGACTCGGGAATGCCGAGGCCGCGCAGGATGCTCCGGTGGGAGGCGATCGCCCCGACGCAGCCGACGTTGCCGCAGGAGCACAGGGCGTCGCCGCCGCCGATGGCGCGGATGTGGCCGACGTCCCCGGCGGCGCCGTCCGCGCCCCGGTACACCTCGCCGTCCGCGGTGATGACTCCGGCCCCGATGCCGGTCGAGATCTTGAGGCACAGCAGCGGAGTGTCCATGCCGTCCTGGCAGGCCTCGCCGAGCGCCATCAGGTTGGAGTCGTTGTCCACGATGGCCGGGGCACGGAAGGTCCTGGTCACCCACTCGGCGACCGGATAGCCGTCCCAGCCGGGCATGCCGGTCGGCTGCACCGGGCAGCCGCGCTGGAAGTCCACAGGGCCGGGCAGCCCCACCACCACCTCGCGGACCCGGTCCGGATCGCGCCCGTACGCCGCCAGCAGGCCCGACAGGCGCTCGGCCACCGCGGCCAGGACCGCGTCCGGCCCGGCGGCGACCCGGATGTCCACGGCCTCCCGCGCGATCACGCGCCCGGTGAGATCCGCGATCGCCACCCGGGATTCCAGCGTGTCCACGTCCGCCACGGCGATGGTCCCCGCCCTCGGGCTGAGTGTCAGCACCCTCGGCGGCCGCCCCCGCACCGACTCGCTCGACCCCAGCTCCTGCAGCAGGCCGCGCCCGACGAGATGGTCGACCTGCTGGCCGACCGTCGACCGGGCCAGGCCGCTGCGCCGCGCGATCTCGGCACGGCTGGTCGCCTCCCCTGACACCACGAGGTCCAGCACGCTGCGCAATGCGGAAGGCACCGCGGGCAGCAAGGCCCTATCGGTAGCGCGCGCCTCGGGTTTATGCACTTTCACGTACCTAATCTCTCCCTCTCGCGCCCATCGGCGTTGCCGCCTGCCCGACAGGCTGTGCATTGGACCGGCTTTAGTCAAGAGAAAAAACTAAAAACGGCATCTTGCCTTGGCCACGCGAACTAACAGACGGTGTGGTCGGCAGAACCCGCACGGCCCCATCCCTTTCCGGAGAGGAATCACCTCCATGGCCAAGCAGACGCATCGGATCGGCATCCTGGGCAGCGGCAACATCTTCGGCCGGTACGTCACCGGGCTGGCCCGCTACCCGGAGCTGGAGATCGTGCGCGTGGCCGACATCGACGTGGCGCGCGCCAAGGCGGCCGCCGCCGAACACTCCATACCGGCCTGGGGTGATGACGCGGAACTGTACGCCGACGCGTCGGTGGACATCGTCGTCAACCTGACCCCGCCGGTGCACCACGGGCGCACCATCATCACCGCGCTGGAGTCCGGCAAGCATGTGTACGTGGAGAAGCCCCTGGCCACGACGGTGGCCGAGGGACGGACCGTACTCGAAGCGGCCGCCCGGAGCGGACGGATCCTCGGCTCGGCGCCGGACACCTTCCTCGGCAGCGCGGGCCAGACCGCGCGCAAGGCCATCGACGACGGGCTCATCGGAACGCCGATCGGCGCCTCGGCGTTCATCCGCCACAGCAAGGCGGAGACCTGGCATCCGGACCCGCGCTTCCTGTTCCAGGAGGGCGGCGGCCCGGTGATGGACATGGGGCCGTACTACTTCGCCCTCCTGGTCAACATGCTGGGCCCGGTCAAGACCGTCACCGGGTCGAGCCGGATCGGCGCGGAGCGGCGGACGGTGACCGCGCCCGGCCGGGCCGTCGACTCGATCGACGTCACGGTCCCCACCCACGCCGCGGCCGTGCTCACCTTCGCCTCCGGAGCCATCGCGACGATGCAGATGAGCTTCGACATCTGGGACACCGACCTGCCCTTCATGGAGATCTACGGCACCGGCGGCACACTGTCCCTGCCGAACCCGAACCACTTCGACGGCGATGTGCGGCTCAGGCGGCACGGCGACGCCGAGTGGTCCGTACTGGAGCCGGTGGTCGGCCTGTTCGGCGCCGTCGGCACCAAGGAGCAGGCCCGCCGGGGCCTCGGGGTGCGGGACCTCGCGAACGCCGTCGAGGGCGGCCCGCACCGGGCCGACGCCCCGTTCGCCTTCCATGTGCTGGAGGCGATGTGCGCCGTGGAAGAAGCCTCCGTCGAGGCGCGTGTCGTGACGCTGGACAGCACCTGCGAACGTCCCGAGCCCCGCTTCTCCGCCTGAGCGCACCACGCTTCAGCCACCCGCCACGTAAGAAAGAGGACCGCATGACGATCGGCGAGAAGAACATCGCGATCAACCCCCTGCAGTTCGTGCAGACCGAGGACGGCTGGATCGACCCCGCCCTGGCGCCGCCGCTCCCCGAGCGGCTGAAGATCATCAGCGATGCGGGGATCCGCGCGGTGCACGCCGATGTCCCCGCGGACATGACGGCCGCCGAATACGGCAAGCTGCTCTCCGACCACGGTCTCGCGCCCGCCCCGGGCTACATATCCGGCCCGCTGCCGGAGGATGACGCGAGCCTGCGGGCGCATCTCGACAAGACGGCGCGGATCAGCGAGCAGCAGGCCGAACTGGGCCTGTCCACGGTGTTCGTGGCCACGGGCATGTCCAAGGAGGCGCCCCGGGTTCGGCGCCCGGCGGTCGGCGCGGAGTCCGACCCCGCCCGGCTGGAGCGGGTCCGCGACGTGTTCGCGAAGATGGGCGAGGCCACCCGGGCGAACGGGGTGGCCGCGGCCTTCCATCCGCATGTGGGCACCTGGGCGGAGACCGAGGAGGAGACCCGGTTCATCCTCGACACCGTGCCCGCGGACACCCTCTCCTTCGGCCCGGACATCGGCCACCTGGGCTGGGCCGGTGCCGATGTCCCCGGGCTCCTGCGCGACTACGGGGACCGGGTGGCCGCGATGCACATCAAGGACTACCACGCCGATGTGGCCGCCCGGGGCAAGGCCGAGGGCTTGGACTACCGCGCCACGGTCCTCGCGGGCCTGTGGGCCGAACCGGGGCACGCCTCGGTGGACATCCCCGGGCTCATCGCGGCGCTGCCCGGCACCTTCGACGGCTGGCTGATCATCGAGGTCGACCGGGGCGCGCGGGACACCGCCGAGGAGAGCATCCGGCTGTGCGGCCAGTGGGCCCGGCAGAACCGCTGAACGACGCGCGACAGCACAAGGTGAGGAGGTGCGCGATGCGACGAGTGGGGCTGACCGGGGCCGTTCTCGCCCTCGTGTCCGCGACGGCGTGCGGTGGCGGCGGCGTCTCCGGTATGGGGAACGGGGACAAGACGCTGACCCTCGCGGTGGGGGTATCCGCCACCCCCTGGGATCTGGCGTCGGCCGGTCTGGGGGACTACATCAACTACTACGAGCCGGTCTTCGACTCGTTGGTCCGCCTGGACAAGAACGCGGAGGCCACCCCCAACCTGGCCACCTCGTGGCGGTACGACACCTCGCGGACCGTCCTGACGATGAAGCTCAGGAAGGGGGTGAGGTTCACCGACGGCACCGCCCTGGACGCCACCGCGGTGAAGGCGAATCTGCTGCACACCAAGGAGGGCACGAACGAGGCCGCCGGAAAGCTGAAGGCCATCGACACCGTCGAGGCCGTGAACCCCTCCACGGTGGCCATCCACCTGTCGGCGCCCGATCCCTCGCTCGTCACCAGCCTGGGCGACCCGTCCGGCATGATGGCCAGCCCGAAGGCGCTGGACGGGAAGCGGGGTCCGGTCGGCTCGGGGCCGTATGAGCTGGACAAGGCCGCCTCGACCAACGGCAGCGTCTACACCTTCACCCGCAACCCCGGCTACTGGAACACCAAGGCGTTCCCCTTCAACAAGATCGTCATCAGGACGATCAGTGACCCGACCGCACGCCTCAACGCGCTGCTGGGCGAGCAGGTGGACTGGGCGCGGATCGACCCGCGGAGCGCGAGTCAGGTCAAGGGCCGTGGTCTGCGGGTGAGTTCGCATGTGGACGCCGTCGAGGGCCTGTACATCTGGGATCGCGCCGGAAAGATCGTTCCGGCCCTGGGCAAGGTGAAGGTCCGCCAGGCCCTGAACCACGCCTTCGACCGCGACGCCATCGCCAAGAAGATCAACATGGGGTATGCCACCGCGACCTCCCAGATGGCCATCCCCGAGAGCAGCGCCTATGAGAAGTCGCTGCAGAGCAAGTACGCCTACGACCCCGAGAAGGCCAGGAAGCTGCTCGCCGAGGCGGGTTACCCGCATGGTTTCACGGTGACGATGCCCGACGTGTCCTCGGTGGCGGCGGCCCAGCAGGCGGTGATGACCCAGGCGCTGGAGGACATCGGCATCAGGGTGAAGACCAAGAAGGTGCCGAGCACCGAGCTGTTCACCTCACTCCAGCGGGGCAAGTACGCGATGTCCTGGTTCAAGCTCGCCTCGTACCGGCCCTGGGACTACATCTCCACCCAGCTCACCGAGAACGGCGCCTGGAACCCGGCGGGGGACTTCGACCCGAAGCTCAACCAGCTGATCGGCAAGGCCCGGAAGGCGACCGGCGCCACCCAGCTGCACCTGTTCCAGCAGATCAACCGGTATGTGCAGACGAACGCGTTCAACGCCCCCTGGGACGTTCTCGACTCCGTCCACGGCGTCTCGAACAGCATCAAGGTGACCCCGCAGCCGTTCGAGTCATCCATACCGATCTACCAGATGACCCCGGCATCCTGAGGAAACGAAAGAGGGTTGCGATGCTGACATTCCTCATACGCCGCGTGGCGGCCGGGTTGGTGCTCCTCTACGTCCTCGCCACGGCGGCGTTCGCGATGATGAGCCTCACCGGCACCGATGCCGTGCGCAACATCTCCGGCAACACGGCCACCGAGGCGCAAGTGGCGGCCAAGACCCATGAACTGGGCCTCGACCGCCCCTGGCTCAGCCAGTACGGAAGCTGGCTCGGCCACGCCGTCCGCGGTGACTTCGGCGTCTCCTGGTTCAGCGGTGACTCGGTGTCCGCCAGCCTGGCGCTGAAGGTGCCGGTGACCCTGTCGGTCGTGGTGGCCGGGCTGGTCCTCGCGACGGTCCTGAGCGTCGTCCTCGGGGTGGCCGCGGCCGTCCGGCGGGGCTGGCTCGACCGGGTCGTCCAGCTGCTGGCGATCCTCGGCTACGCGGTCCCCAGCTTCCTGGCGGCGCTGGCGCTCTCCGTGATCGTCGCGGTGAAGCTGCGCTGGCTGCCCGCGACCGGATACGTGCCGTTCGAGGTGTCGCCGTCGGGGTGGTTCACCTCGATCACCCTGCCCGCCGTCTCGCTGTCCATCGGTGTGATCGCGGCGACGGCCCAGCAGGTCCGGGGCTCGGTGATCGACGTACTGCGCCAGGACTTCGTCCGGACCCTGCGCAGCCGCGGGCTCGGTGAGCGCCGGGTGCTGTTCCGGCATGTGCTGCGCAACGCGGCGCCGCCCGCGCTGACGGTGCTGTCCGTGCAGTTCATCGGCCTGGTCGGCGGCGCCGTCATCACCGAGAAGGTGTTCGGACTGCCCGGGGTCGGCTCGGCGGCGGTCACGGCGTCGACCAACGGCGACACCCCACTGGTCATGGGCGTCGTGGTGTATCTGGTGTTCATCGTGGTGGCGGTCAACCTCCTGGTGGACGTCGCCTACGGCTGGCTCAACCCGAAGGTGCGCGTACGATGACCGACTCCCCCGGCGAGTCCACGCTCGCCACCTCGTCCGCGCCCGGTACGGCCGACGCGCTCCCCCGTCGCAGCGGTGTGTGGCGCCGTCTGCTGCGCAACCCGGTGGCGGTGGTCTGCCTGGCGGTGCTGGCGCTGCTGGTCCTGGCCAGCGTGTTCGCGCCGCTGCTCACCTCCTACAGCCCCACCCGCCCGACGCTGCTGGACACGTTCGCCCCGTTCGGCGCCGACCATCCGCTCGGTGCCGACAGCGTGGGCCGGGACGTCCTGACCCGGCTGCTCTACGGCGGGCGGGTGAGCCTGCTGGGCGCGTTCATCGCGGTCGCGGTGGCGCTGCTGATCGGCGTCCCGGCCGGGCTGGTCAGCGGCTACTACCGGGGCTGGGTCGACGCCGCGTTCAGCTGGGTGGCCAGCCTGGTGATGGCCGCGCCCGCCATCATGGTGCTGCTGGTGGCCATCGCGGCGATCGGCCCCAACGCCAACGCGGCCATGGCGGTGCTCGGTGTCATCCTCGCGCCGGGCGTCTTCCGCCTCGTCCGCGCCTCGGTGACCTCGGTACGCGAGGAGCTGTACGTCGACGCGGCCCGGGTCTCGGGCCTCGGCGATCTGCGGATCGTGCGCCGCCACATCCTGCCGGTGGTGCAGGCGCCCACGATCATCCAGGCGGCGCAGATGTTCGGTGTCGCCGTCGTCATCCAGGCGGGCATCGAGTTCCTCGGCCTCGGCTCGGCGAGCGAGGCCAGCTGGGGCGCGATGCTCAACGAGGCGTTCGCCAACCTGTACATCATGCCCACGCTGCTGGTGGGGCCCGGAGTGGCCATCGTCGTCACCGTCGCCTCGATCGGGCTGCTGGCCAACGCGCTGCGGGACACCCTCCTGGAGAGCGGTTACGCGGCTCCCGCCCGCCGCCCGGGGCGTACCAAGGCGCCCGATGCCCCGGTGGCCAACGCCCCGGCCAGCGAGGACGATGGCGACGCGCTGCTGACCGTACGGAATCTGAGGGTGTCGTATCCCACCCGCGACGGCGAATCCACGGTCGTCGACGGAGTCTCGCTCAGCGTCCGCGACGGCGAAGTCGTCGGGCTGGTGGGCGAGTCGGGGTCGGGGAAGAGCCAGACCGCCTTCTCCGTCCTGGGCCTGCTCCCGCCCGAGGCGCGGCGCGAGGCCGACGGTCTCTCGTTCGCCGGACAGGATCTGCGGCGCCTGAGCGGCAAGGCCATGAACGGCCTGCGCGGTCGGCGGATCGCCTACGTACCGCAGGAGCCGATGTCCAACCTGGACCCGTCCTTCCCCATCGGTAGCCAGCTCGCCGACCCCATGCGGCTCCATCTGAAGATCTCGGCCGGTGAGGCGCGCAAGCGGGCGCTGGCCCTGCTGGAGCGGGTGGGCATCGCCCAGCCGGAGCGGGTGTACGACGCGTATCCCCACCAGATCTCCGGTGGCATGGCGCAGCGGGTGCTGATCGCCGGTGCGGTCTCCTGCGACCCCGATCTGCTGATCGCCGACGAGCCGACGACGGCCCTGGATGTCACCGTCCAGGCGGAGGTGCTGGACCTGTTGCGGGAGCTGCAGCGGGAGCGCCGGATGGGCATGATCCTGGTGACCCACAACTTCGGTGTCGTCGCCGACATCTGCGACCACGTCGTGGTCATGCGGTCCGGGAAGGTGGTCGAGTCGGCCCCCGTCGGGCAGCTCTTCGCCAACCCGCACCACGCGTACACCCGGATGCTGCTGGCGTCGACGCTGGAGGACGCCCCGCACCGTACCCCGCTCGACGACGGCCCCACGGCCCACGCCACCGTGCAGGAGAAGGCATGACGACGATCCCGACACCGCACACCCCGGCTCATGGCAGCGTCCTGGAGGTCGACCGGGTGGTGGTGGAGTACCCCGCCAAGGGGTGGCGCACCCCGCCGTTCCGGGCGCTGCACGGGGTCTCGCTGGACATCCGGGCGGGCGAGACGGTGGGGCTGGTCGGCGAGTCCGGCTCCGGGAAGACCACGCTCGGGCGCGCCGTGCTCGGCCTGGCCCCCGTCACGGAGGGCCGGATCGCTTACGCGGGCCGGGACATCTCACGGCTGGGCGCGCGGGAGCGGCGTGCGCTCAGCGACGATATCCAGGTGGTGTTCCAGGACCCGTACACCTCGCTGAACCCGGCGATGACCGTGGGCGACATCCTCACCGAACCGCTGCTCGTGGCCGGTGTGTCACGCGGTACGGCACACGGGCGCATCCGCGAACTCCTCGACCAGGTCAGCCTGCCCACGGACGCCGCGCACCGGCTGCCCCGGGAGTTCTCCGGCGGACAGCGCCAGCGCATCGCGATCGCGCGGGCGCTGTGCCGCGACCCCAAGCTCATCGTGTGCGACGAGCCGGTCAGCGCGCTGGACCTGTCCACCCAGGCCCGGGTGCTGGACCTGTTCATCGACATCCAGGAGCGCACCGGGGTCGCGTATCTGTTCATCACCCACGACCTGTCCGTGGTGCGCCGCATCAGTCACCGGGTGGCCGTCATGTACGGCGGGGAGATCGTGGAGTCCGGTGATACCCGGGCGGTGACGGCCCAGCCCCGCGACCGCTACACCCAGCGGCTCATGCTCGCCGCCCTCGTACCCGACCCGGACCGGCAGCGGGACCGCCGTGAGCAGCGTCGCGGGCTCGCGGCGGCGGGCTCGTAGCCCCGTGTCCAGGAGCCATGTGTCCCGTGGCCATGTGTCCGGGACAGCCACCGACGCGGGGAGACACACCGTGCCCGACGCTTACGGATTCACCCGGTACGGCGGACCGGAGACGCAGGCCTTCCTCGATCCGCCGACACCCGTGCCCGGCCCCGGTGAGCTGCTGATCGCGGTGTACGCGGCGGGCGTCAACCCGGTGGACTGGAAGGTCCGTGCCGGTATGCACCGCGACTTCCTCCCCCTGGACCTCCCGGCCGTTCTCGGCCGGGAGGCGGCGGGGGTGGTCGAGCGGGTCGGCGAGGGCGTCACCGGCTTCGCCGTCGGCGACCCGGTGTTCGGCAGCAGCGCGGCGGGCTGCGGCGGCTACGCACGCTTCGCCGTCCTGACCGCGGACCGGACGGCGCCGAAGCCCGACGGGATCTCGTTCACCGATGCCGCGGCGCTGCCCGTGGCGGCGGGGACCGGCTATGACGCGGTGCGCCTGCTCGGTCCGACGCCCGGCCAGTCCCTGCTGATCCTGGGCATCGGGGGCGGTGTCGGGGTCGCGGCGGCGCAGATCGCGCGCGAGGCCGGGGTGGCCGTCGTCGGCACCTCGGCCGAGGCCAAGCGGGAGTTCGTCACCTCGCTGGGCGCCACCTCCGTCCCCTACGACAGCGGCCACTTCGGCGAGGAGCTGAAGGCGGCTCTGCCCGAGGCCCCCGACGCGGTGCTGGACCTGGTGGGCGGCGCGGCGCTGGATGGTGTCGCGGCGCTGATCCCACCGCGCTGCCGGGTGCTGACGGTGGCCGACCCGGGTACGGCGGCACGGTTCGGCGCCCGGCCGCTGACCCGTAACAGCTCGCCACAAACCCTCACCGAGCTGGCCCGCCGGGTGGTGGCGGGACGGCTGGACCCACGGGTGACCAGGGTCTTCCCCTTCGAGGAGGCCGAAGCGGCGCTGCGCGAGGTCGAGTCCGGCCACCCGTGGGGCAAGGTGGTGCTGGAGATGCGCCGAGCCTGACGCACCGTTATGCGTCGGTCCGGACAAGGCCGCTCATGACCATCAGGACGGTGGCGCACAGCGCGGTGACGGCGAACACGGTGAAGCCCCAGCCCTCCACGTCGCCATCGACGAGACGGCCACCGAGCCACGGGCCGAAGACGGCGCCGAAGCGGCCCATCCCGGACGTCCAGCCGATCGCGGTGGCCCGGTTCTCGGTGGTGGAGCGCCCGGCCACTGTCGCGTACACCATGGTCTGGGCGCTGAAGAGCCACAGACCGGTCAGGAAGACGACGGCGTAGGTGAGCGCCAGGGGCATGTGGACACCCAGCAGATAGATGCCGAGGGCGGTGCACCCGAACCAGATGGCCGCGACGCGGGCGGCGCCGAAGCGGTCGGCGGTGCGCCCGGCCAGCAGCATGCCCACGATGCCACCGAGGTTGACGACGATGAGGAAGGACAGCGCGGAGCCGAGTTCATAGCCCTGGCCACGCATCATCGTGGGCAGCCAGGTGCTGACGCCGTAGACCAGGAGGAGCCCGCCGAAGGAGGCGCACCAGAAGAGCACGGTCCGCTGCCAGCGGCCGTCGCGGAAGAGCGCGGCCAGGGCGCCCCAGCGGTCGGGCGGGGCCATGGAGGCGTGGGTGGTGGAGGCGTGGGTGGTGGCGGGCAGTTCGACCTCGTAGTGGCGGGCGAGGCGGCGCGCCTCGTCGGTGCGGCCCCGGACGATGAGGAAACCGAGGGATTCGGGCAGGAACTTCGCCACCAGTGGCACGGCGATGACGAGCGGCGCCACCCCGATCCAGAAGGCAGAGCGCCAGCCGAACGGCTCCACCACCCACAGCCCCAGACAGGCGGCGAGAATGCCGCCCGCCTGATGGGCGGTCATCAGCAGTCCGATCATGAGGTTGGACCGGCCGCGCGGGGCGTATTCGGCGACGAGCGTGATGGTGGTGGGCAGCAGCCCGCCGAGGCCGAGTCCGGCGATGAACCGGGCCAGCCCGAACACTTCCAGGGTGGGGGCGGCCGCGCACAGGGCCGAGGCGAGCGAGAACACCACGGTGCACCCGATGATCACCTTCTTCCGCCCGGCCCGGTCGGTGAGCGTGCCCGCCGACAGGGCGCCGAGCAGCATGCCGAACGTGGCGTAGCTGCCGAGGTCACCGGCCCGGCCGGGGGTGAGTCCGAGGTCCGGGTCGTCGAGCATGCCGGGCAGCACGGCGCCGTAGATGAACAGATCGAGGCCGTCGAAGAGGACGACCATCCAGCACAGGCCGACGACCACGGCGGCCAGTCGTATGCCGCGTGTTCCGGCGGGGACGGTTGTCGGGGACATGGGGGTTTCCTCTCGTCCTGGAGGCCCCTCGAAGGGATGGGGGGGGGAGGGTCAGTCGACGGGCGGTGTGCCGTGGGTGTGGAAGGACTCGATGGTCTTCAGACCCCAGGCCTGGCCTTTGGCGCGCTCGGCCTGGGTCCAGGTGATCAGCGGCCAGTCGGGGGCCAGGACGAGGCGGGTGAGCGGGTTGCACAGCTCGATACGGTTGCCGCCCGGCTCGTAGACGTAGAGGAAGAACGTCTGCTGGATGGCGTGCTTGTGCGGGCCGGTCTCGATGTGGACACCGTTGTCCAGGCACAGATCGGCGGCGCGCAGGATGTCCTCGCGGGTGTCGGTGGCGAACGCGATGTGGTGCAGCCGGGCGTGGGAGCCGGACCAGTCCTCGGTGTAGACGAGGTCGTACGACTTGTTGGTGAAGGTCAGCCACTGGGCGGCGAGCCGTCCGGTGTCGAGGACGATCTGCTCGGTGGGGCGGGCGCCCAGGAGGTCGCGGGTGAAGACCGCGTTGGGTTCGACGTCGGCGGCGAGGAAGTTGACGTGGTCGAGGCGGCGGACGCCCACGCCGTGGGCGGGTTTGGCCTGCGGCTGGTTCTTCAGTCCTGGCGCCAGCTCGGGCGGTGCCTCGTACCACTCGCTCTCCCAGTACAGGGCGAGTTCATGGCCGTCGGGGTCATGGGTGACGTAGAGCGGGCCGATGCCCGGTTCGTCCTCGGCCCAGTGGCCGTCGTGTCCGGCCCTCTCCAGCGCCTCCACCCGGCGCCGCAGGGCCTCGTCGCCGGACACGCGCAGCGCGGTGCGGCGGATGCCGGAAGTCCGGTGTGCGGTGAGGGTGAGGCTGTGGTGTTCGTAGTCGTCCCAGGTCCGCAAGTACACCGAGTCGCCGGAGCGGCCGTTCTCGGTCAGGCCGAGGATGGTGGTGAAGAACCACAGGCTGCGGTCCGGGTCGGGGGTGAGCAGTTCGACATGCCCGAGGTGGGCGATGTCCCCGAGCGGCGGGGCCATCGGCAACTCCTTTGAGGTGAGGGGTGGTTCAGACGGGGCGGGGGAAGACCGTGCCGTCGAAGAGCTTGCGCGCGGTACGGACGGCCGCCGTACGGAGCGCCACGGGCGACGCGCCATCAACAACGGTGTCGATGTCCAGGAATCCCGTGGGGTGTTCGATGCGCAGCCACTCCCCCGCCGCCGGGAGCCGGGCGATGTCCTCGCCGATGTTTCCGGGGACGCGCAGCCCGGCGGCGACGCTCGCGGCGCCCAGCACGCCGATGGCCGTATGGCAGCGGACGGGGACGAAGGTGCGGGTCATGACGGTGCCGCCGTGTGCGGGCGGGGAGAGCAGACTGAGCTTGGGCACGGTGGTGCCACTGGTGTCGCCCAGGCCCATCAGCCGCCCGGCCGCCCGCCGGATCCCCTGGAGGCGGGTGGCGAGGTGCGGGTCGGCCTCCAGCTCCTCCGGGGCCTCGCGGCCGGTGACCTGGAGGGCGGACGCGGCGATCAGCACGGTCGGCATTCCGTTGTCCACGCAGGTGACGTCCACGCAGGTGACGGGCGTGTCGGCGACGGTGTCGCGGGCGCGGCCGGTGGGCAGCAGCGGTCTCTCGCGCCGCTGGAACTCGATGGCCACCGGCGCGGCCGTCCCCGGGACGCCGGAGATCTCCGTCGATCCCTCGTAGGCCACGCGCCCGCCCGGGGTGGGGAAGGTGGCGGTGGCGTGGTCACCGCTGTTGAGCATCCGGACGCGCACCGCCGTCCGCCCGTCCCCGGGCGCGGTCAGGCCGCGTTCGACGGCGAACGGGCCCACTCCGGCCAGAAGGTTGCCGCAGTTCTGCCGGTCGGACACATCGGCCCGGTCCACGCCGATCTGGAGGAACAGATAGTCGACGTCGGTGTCCGGGCTGGCGGAGGCGGACACGACCGCGACCTTGCTGGTGAGCGGATGCGCGCCGCCCAGGCCGTCGATCTGCCGGGGGTCGGGGCTGCCCATGACGCGCAGCAGCAGGTCGTCGCGGTCTGCCGGGGCGTCGGGCAGATCCTCGGCCAGGAAGTACGCGCCCTTGGAGGTGCCGCCGCGCATCAGCATGCAGCGCACACCCTGAGGTGCGCTCACCGGACGGTCCCGTTGCGGACGTGTTCCTCGTACGATTCGTACCGAACCCCGAGGCGTACGAGGGTTTCGCGCAACCCGTAGCGGTCCAGGCCGAGCCCGCCCTCGGCGAACGCGGCCCGGGCCGCCGCCTCCTTCGCGGTGCGCGCCTCGGCCGCCCGGACGGCCTCGCCGGTCCGCTCGCGGGGCACGCACAGCACCCCGTCGTCGTCGGCGAGGACCACATCGCCGGGGCGGACACACTGCCCGCCCAGCACCACCGGCACATTGACGGATCCGGCCGTGGCCTTGACGGTGCCCTGCGCGCACACGGCCGCCGACCACACGGGAAAGCCCATGGCGCGCAGTTCGGCGGTGTCGCGCACCCCGGCGTCGATGACCAGACCGCGCACGCCCCGGTAGCGCAGGGCGGTGGCGAACAGTTCGCCGAACATGCCGTCCGTGGACGGGGAGGTGGTGGTGACGACCAGGATGTCGCCCTCGGCGCACTGCTCGACCGCCGCGTGGATCATGAGGTTGTCGCCGGGCCAGCACAGCACGGTCACCGCCGTGCCCGCGATGCGGGTGTCCTGCTGGATCGGCCGCAGCCCGGGGCCGAGGCTTCCGGTGCGGCCCATCGCCTCGTGGACCGTGGCCACTCCGTGTCCGAGCAGGGCCCGGACGTCCTCGGCGCGGGCGCGCGGCGGGCTGGTGACGATGACGCCGCTCATGCCAGCTCCCCCGTGACCTGCGGGTAGGGGCGCATATAGGCCTCGGCGTACACCGTCCGTGGCAGGCCGAGGTTGGGACCGGCGTTGCGCGCGAGCTGGACCCCGCGCCGCCCCGCGAGGCCGGTGTAGTAGTCCCACAAGTGTGTTTGCGCCGGAAGGCATTCCATCGCCGTGCGCTTGGTGGCGAACACGTCGGTGATGTCCAGCAGGACCTGCGGGGTGAAGTCGCACATCTCGGGCTGGTGCGGTTCGAAGAAGAACACCGGCGGCGCGCCCAGTACGTCGCCGGGGGCGGGGTAGCCGATCGCCTGGGCCAGCACCCTCGCGTCCAGCGCCATGCGGGCCGCCGCCGGATGGTCACCGTTGTACGGGTCGGCCAGGGGGTGGGTGAGCACCACATCGGGGCGGGTGTCGCGGTAGTGGTGGACCAGCTGGTCCGTCAGCTCCGGGGTGGCCAGCAGGGGGTAGTCGCCAGCGTCCAGGAAGCGGATGTCGGCGCCCAGGGCCGTGGCCGCCTGCTCGGCCTCGCCGCGCCGTATCCGTTTGATCTCCTCCAGCGACTTGCCCTCCCGCCACGCCGCGGCGGACTCGCCGCGCTCTCCGTAGGACAGGCACACGATGGTGACCTTCTCCCCCCGGGAGGCCGCCAGGGCGATGGCACCGCCCGCCCGCCACACGAAGTCACCGGCGTGCGCGCTGATCACCAGCGTCGAGCGGGTGGCGGTGGGCGCCTTGCCGTGCGTCATAGCCGAACTCTCCTTGATGGACGGGTCGTCGACCCTCCACCCCTGCCGCGCCATGCGCGCGACGCGTCATTCGCGCAACGCGTCGATCACACCCGCGAGGTGGGTACGGACGGCCGCCTCGGCCGCCCGTGGGTCCCGGGCCCTGATCGCTTCGATCATGGCCAGATGCTCGCTCAGGGACTGCTGGGGACGCCCCGGCCGCAGGGCGAGCTGGAAACGGTGGCGCACCAGCTGCGCGTTGAGCCGCTCCAGCAGTTCCACGGCCACCTGCTGGCCGGAGATCTCCCTGATGCGGGCGTGCAGCTCGTGGTTGAGTCGGGAGTACGTCATCGGTTCGCCGTCGGCGACCGCCTTGGACATCGCCGTGCCCAGGTCGGCCAGCTCGGTCAGCTGCTCCTCACTGGCCTCGGCGGCCGCCTTGGCCGCGCACAGCCCTTCGAGGACCATGCGGCACTCGGTGATGGCCACCGCCTCCTCGACGGTCACCACCCGCACCCGCGATCCGCGGTTGCGGATCCGTTCCACGAGCCCCTCGGACGCCAGGTCGATCAGGGCCGCGCGGATGCTGGCCCGGGTCACCCCGAACTGCTCGGCGAGTTCGTTCTCCACCAGCCGCTGGGCGGGCGCCATGTCGCCGCGCAGGATCGCCTCCCTCAGCTGCGTCAGCGCGTGCTGCTTGGCCTGTTCTCCGGTGCCTGGACGGGCTTCCTTCGGCATCGTGCTCTCCCTGAGTGAGTGCGTGTCGAAGGTAAATCTAGGCCAACAAGATTGTCAACGATTTTGTTGGCTACATTGCCGACATGACACTCCGCCCGTACGGGCGGCCATCGGAGGCATCAGGGGCGAGATCCGACCGCTCAGACCTGATGGATGGCGAGCTTGAACTCGGCGAGCACCAGCCTCACCGGAGAGCGGCTGTTGTGAGAGACCATCAGCGCCAGCGGTGTCCCCGGATGCACGAAGATCTCATGGTGCTTGGTGAAGCACTGCATGCCGCGGCTCGGGGGACGGTGATCGGTGGCGGTCGAGTCCGCACCCGTCGACAGCCCGAGCGGATCCCGTACGAACCGGTCGCGTAATTCGCTGTAGCCCCCGGCCTCCCACTGGACCATCGCCGTCAGCGCGCCCCATCCGTCGGCCGAGGGCCAGATCAGCCCCGCGCGGTCATCGGTACGCCAGTTGCGGATCGTATAGCCGTCGGGCTGGGCCACTTGATGCATCCCCCGCGCGTCGTAGGACTCGGCGGAACCGAAGGGGAACCGCACCACGCGGTAGCCGCCGGGCTGGATCACCTGCGGTTCAGCGACGATCAACGAACAGATCTGCACGGCCACGATGTCTCCAGCGGGTCGGCCGGGGCGCACCCCGGGACGTGTGCGGGGTGGCTCCTGAAGCCGTGTACGGGGTGACTCCTGGAGCCTGGGGCCAGTCTGCGACGGCGCGTACCGCGTGTCCATGAACCTCACCAGACCCGGAAACCCGCGCTGCACCAGCTCTTTACAACGATGTAAGCGGGTGATGGCATACCCCTGCCCGCTGAACCGCACTTCCGCGCCCCGGAGTTGACCATGCCCAGCGCCGCCACCGCTCCGCCCGATATCCCGAACGATGTTCCACGACCCGAATACCCGCGTCCCGGTTTCATCCGCCGGGACTGGCGGAACCTCAACGGCACCTGGCAGTTCGCGTTCGACCCCGGGGACAGCGGCCTCGAACGAGGCTTGGCGCACGCGGAGTTGAGCGGGCGGATCCTCGTCCCGTTCTGCCCGGAGTCCGAACTGTCGGGGATCGGGGACACCGACTTCCACCCCGCCGTCTGGTACCGGCGCACCGTCCGGGTCCCCGCGTCCTGGGCCGGGCGGCGGGTGCTGCTGCACTTCGGGGCGGTCGACCACGACGCCACGGTGTGGGCCGACGGGCGCGAAGTGGCCCGGCACAGCGGCGGGTTCACCTCCTTCACCGCCGACCTCGGCGATGTGGCGGGCGCGGCCGGGGGCGGCGAGTCCAAGGTGACGATCGTCGTACGGGCGCGGGACGCCCGCCACGGGCCGCAGGCGCGCGGCAAGCAAGCCACCGACTACGCCAACAGCGACTGCCACTACACCCGCACCACCGGCATCTGGCAGACGGTGTGGATGGAGCCGGTGCCCGATGTCCATCTGCGCAGGCCCCGGATCACCCCCGACCTCGGCTCCGGCGCGTTCCACCTCGAACTGCCGCTCAGCGCCAACCGTCCCGGCCACCGGGTCACGGCCACGGCGCGCGACGCGGACGACACCACGGTGGCCGAGGCGACCGTGCGCGCCGACCTGGACCTGGCGCCACGGCTGGTGCTCACGCTGCCCGAGGACGACGTCAGGCCGTGGTCGCCGGAGGACCCGCATCTGTACCGGATACGGATCGAGCTGCGGGACGCCGACGGCCGGGCCGTCGACCGCGCCGAGTGCACCGCCGGGCTGCGTTCTGTGGCCATCGACGGCAAGCGGCTGCTGCTCAACGGCCGTCCCGTCTTCCAGCGGCTCGTCCTCGACCAGGGCTGGTACCCGGACGGGCTGATGACCGCCCCGGACGACGCGGCCCTCGTCCGCGACATCGAACTGTCGCTGGCCGCCGGGTTCAACGGGGCCCGGCTGCACCAGAAGGTGTTCGAGGAGCGGTTCCTGTACCACGCGGACCGGCTGGGCTATCTGGTGTGGGGCGAGTTCGGCGACTGGGGGGCGAGCCAGGGGCGTACCACCGGGGACAACCAGCGTCCGACCGCCGGTTTCGTCGCCCAGTGGCTGGAGGCCGTGGAGCGGGACTACTCCCATCCGTCGATCGTCGGCTGGTGTCCGCTCAACGAGACCCACCAGGAACTCCACGACCGGCAGACCGTCCTGGACGACGTCACCCGGGCCATGTTCCTGGCCACCAAGGCCACCGACACCTCCCGCCCGGTGCTGGACGCCTCCGGCTACTCCCATCGCGTGGCCGAGACCGACGTCTACGACTCGCACAGCTACGAGCAGGACCCGGAGGCGTTCCGCCACCAGATGGCGGGTCTTGACAAGGACGATCCGTACATCAATCCGGACCGCGCGGGCAATCCCGGGAAGCGGGACACCGACGCGGTGTGGTCGCTGCCGTACCGTGGCCAGCCGTACTTCTGCAGCGAGTTCGGCGGCATCTGGTGGAATCCGGAGGAGGCCGCGGCCGCTGGGGACGACCGCGATGTGTCCTGGGGTTACGGGGAACGGCCACGGAGCGAGGAGGAGTTCCACGAGCGCTTCGCCGGGCTGACGGCGGCGCTGCTGGACGACCCCCGGATGTTCGGCTACTGCTACACCCAGCTCACTGATGTGTTCC
This sequence comes from Streptomyces sp. NPDC059850, assembly GCF_042731515.1. Classification (NCBI taxonomy): domain Bacteria; kingdom Bacillati; phylum Actinomycetota; class Actinomycetes; order Kitasatosporales; family Streptomycetaceae; genus Streptomyces; species Streptomyces sp. NPDC059850. Next base: position 28,993 of record NZ_JBHWJI010000028.1, on the reverse strand, counting down.
AGGAACAGAACGGCGTCTACCGCTTCGACCGCGGGCCCAAGCTGGACGTGGCGCGGGTGCGTGCGGCCCAAGTGCGCCCCGCCGCCTTCGAGGAGGGACAGTGACCGGCCCCTCACGGCGCGGTCTGCTGCGCGGGGCGCTGTACGGCGCGGGCGCCGCCGCCACCGGGTCCGCGCTCACCGGCTGCGGTTCGATCGCCGGAAGCGTGGCGAGCCCGGACGAGATCAATTACTGGAACCTGTTCACCGGCCCGGACGGCGCGCTGATGAAGCAGCTGACGCGCGACGTAGAGAAGCGCACAGCGGGTCTCAAGGTCAGGACGACGGTGCTGGAGTGGGGCCCGCCGTATTACACCAAGCTCGCGATGGCCTCGGCCGGTGGCCGCTCGCCCGACGTGGCCATCATGCACCTCACCCGGCTGGCGGGCTACGCCCCCGGCGGTCTGCTCGACCCGTGGGACATGGACCTGCTGGCCGAGTTCGGCCTGCGGCGGGACGACCTCAACAGCACGCTCGTCAAGCGGAGCCTGTACGAGGGGACTCCGTACGCCATCCCGCTGGACACCCACCCCTTCGTGGTCTTCTTCGACCGGGACGTCCTCGACAAGGCGGGCCTGCTGACCGGCGAAGGGCGGCTCGTGCCCTTCGAATCGCCACGGCACGCCCTGGAGCTGATGGACAAGCTCCGCAAGGACGGTGGCAAGCTCGGGCCCGTCTTCGGCCACTCCAATGACCCGGCGATGAGCTGGCGGATGTTCTGGACGCTGTTCTGCCAGACCGGCGCCACCTTCGACCTCAGTGGCGAGCGGGCCCAGATCGACGAGGACACCGCCGTCGAAGTGGTGCGCTTCATGGCCGACCTGGCACGCGACAGCCGCACCATGAACGTGCAGACGGCGATCGCCGCCTTCGCGGGCGGCCGGTCACCGATGATCTTCTCGGGCGAGTGGGACATGGCCACCTACCAGTCGACCCTGAAGGACCGGCTGGGCGGCGCCCCCATCCCCACCTTCTACGACCGCCCGGCGGGCGCGGCCGACAGCCACGCGCTGGTGCTTCCGCACCAGGACAACCCCGATCCGGAGCGCCGTCGGCGCACCCACCAGTTCGTCGCCGGGCTGGTCAAGTCCGGGTTGCGGTGGGCGGCGGCCGGTCATATCCCGGCGTACACCCCGGCGGTCTCGTCCGCCGCGTACGCCAAGCTGCGTCCGCAGTCCGAGTACGCGGCCGCCGCGCAGCAGCTCGCGCTCGACCCTCCGGTGTGGTTCGCGGGCTCCGGCTCGGACTTCCAGACGCGGATGTCCCAGGCACTCGACCCCGCGATCGGCGGCTCGTCCCCGGCGAAGGCGGTCCGCACGATGGTCTCCCAGATCAACACCCTGCTGGCCCAGCCGAATCCGGCCTGATGGCGAGGGAAACGCAACGGAAAGGAGCATCGTCATGACGCCACGCCCTCCGGGCGCCACCGGCTGGCTCTTCGCCACCCCCTTCCTGGTGTTCTTCGGGCTCTTCCTCGCCGTGCCGCTCGGCATCGGCCTGTGGATGAGCTTCACCGACGCGAGCCTCACCGGAGCCGGTGGCAGCAGCTTCACCGGCCTGGACAACTACACCGAGGCGCTCGGCGACGGCCAGGTGTGGCAGACCCTCGGCAACACGGTCTGGTTCACCGTCCTGTCCACCGTCCCCCTCGTGCTCGTCGCCCTCGTGATGGCCCTGCTGGTGTACACGGGGCTGCCGGGGCAGTGGCTGTGGCGGCTGTCCTTCTTCGCCTCGCATCTGCTGCCGGTCGCGGTGGTCTACCAGATCTGGAACATGGTGTTCCAGCCGGATCGCGGCATGCTCAACGGCCTGCTGGACGTGGTCGGCATCGAGGGGGTCGGCTGGCTGACGGACGAGAAGTACGCGATGTGGTCCATCGCGCTGGTGACCCTGTGGTGGACGGTGGGCTTCAACTTCCTGCTCTACCTGGCCGCGCTGCAGGCCATCCCCGACCACCTCTACGAGGCGGCCGCGCTCGACGGCGCCGGGGCGTGGCGCAGGCTGTGGTCGGTGACGCTGCCGCAGCTGCGCCGGATCACCGTGATGATCGCGGTGTTGCAGGTGATGGCGTCACTCAAGGTGTTCGACCAGATCTACCTGCTCACCAAGGGCGGTCCCGACGGGGCCACCCGGCCGATCCTGGAGTACATCTACGACACCGGCTTCACCAACTACCGGCTGGGCTACGCCTCGGCGATCTCGTACGTGTTCTTCGCGGTCATCATCATCCTCTCGCTCGCCCAACTGAAGATCTTCTCGCGCAGGGAGGACTGATCACCCCATGGCCCCCGGGACACTCTCACCCCGTACGCGGAGAAAACCGCGCTCGACCATGCCCCGCGAGGTAGCCCGGCGGCGCCGCCCCGGCGGCGACCGCGCCTGGCACCCCACCCTCGGGACGGGCCCCCTCCCCCGTGTGCTGACGCTGCTGGCGCTGGCGCTGATGGCGGTGGTCTGGCTGGTGCCGTTCGGCTGGGGCGTGGACACGTCGTTCAAGTCGGAGGTCGACGCGAGCGCGTCGGGCGTCGACTGGCTGCCCGACGCGGGCTTCACCCTCGACGCCTACCGGACCATCTTCGGGCAGGGCAACCTTCCGGTGTGGGCGGTGAACAGCGTCGTGGTCGCCGTGTGCGTCACCGCGCTCACCGTGGCGGTGTCGGCGATGGCCGCGTACGCCTTCTCGCGCACCCTCTTCCGCGGCCGCCGGGTGCTCTTCGCCGTCATCGTCGCCTCGATCATGGTGCCGCCGCAGATCCTGATCGTGCCGCTGTTCCGGCAGATGCTCGCCATGAACCTGGTCGACACCTACGCGGCGGTGATCCTGCCGCAAGTGGTGGCGCCCGCGATGGTGTTCATCCTGAAGAAGTTCTTCGACGGCATCCCGCGTGAGCTGGAGGAGGCGGCCCGGATCGACGGGGCGGGCAGCTTCCGGGTGTTCTGGAACGTGGTGCTGCCGCTGTCCCGGCCGATCCTGGCGGCGGTGGCCATCTTCGTCTTCATCAACACCTGGAACAACTTCCTCTGGCCGTTCATCAGCACCAGCGATCCCCAGCTGATGACGCTGCCGGTGGGGCTGTCCACCGTAAAGGACTCCACCGGGCTCCGGAACGCGCAGGAGTCGGCCGCCTCGGTCCTCGGCTCCCTCCCGCTGCTCATCGTCTTCATGCTCTTCCAGCGCCGCATCGTGAAGTCGGTGGCCACCACGGGCCTGGGAGGACAGTGACGGTCAGGAGCCGCCCTCGGTGAACTCGGTGAACTCAGTGAACTCGGTGAACTCGGTGGACTCGGTGGACTCGCGGGCGCGCAGCGTGTGCCCGACGACCACCTCCCGGGGCGGTCTGCCCGGCGCGTCGATCCGCTCCAGCAGCAGGCTGACGGCGTGCCGGGCGATGGCGCCCTTGTCCGGGGCGACGGTGCTCAGGCTGGGCGTGCTGTAGCGGGTGGCCTCGATGTCGTCGAACCCCATCACGGCCACGTCCTGCGGGACCCGCAGCCCCCGCTCGTACAGGGTGCGCAGCGCGCCGAGGGCCAGCGCGTCGTTGAAGCAGAACACGGCGTCCGGTGGTTCGGCCCCGTCCAGCAGCGCGTCCATCGCCCGCGCGCCCTCGCGCAGGTGGTAGCGGGGGGTTTCGTGCTCCAGCCGGGGGTCCAGCGGCAGTCCGGCCGCCTCCAGCGCCTGGCGGTAGCCGGTCCTGCGCAGCAGCGGCGTGCCGATGTACGGCTCGGGCTGCGGGCCGACGGCGGCGATCCGGCGGCGGCCGCCACGGATCAGATGGGTCACCGCCTCCCGGGCGGCTGCCACGTTGTCGATCACCACATGGTCGGTGAGCCCGCCGCTGGGCCGTTCGCCGATGAGCACGAGCGGCACGGCGCCGAGGTGGCCCGCGAGCGCGCTGCCGTGCAGGGCGAGCGGGCTGACCACCAGGCCGTCCACGATGCGCTCGCCGAGACCGTGGATGACGGACGCCTCGCGGTCGCGGTCGCCGAGGGTCTGCTCGATGAGCAGGGTGCGGCCGTGTGCCTCGGCCGTGGTGAGGAAGTGGCGCCCCAGTTCGGCGAAGTACGGGACGTCCAGCTCGGGCAGGACCAGCGCGATCATGCCGGTGCTGCCGCGGCGCAGATTGCGGGCGGCCCGGTTGGGCCGGTAGCCGAGCTGCCGGATGGCCCGCTGAACCCGCTCCCGGGTCGCGGGCGACACATGCACGAACCCGTTGATGACGTTCGACACGGTCTTCGGGGAGACCCCGGCGAGCGTCGCCACGTCCTTGACGGTGGCGCTCCGGGCCGCGCCCGCACGCGTCTCGCCCGGCGACGCCTCACTCTTCCCGGTCTGCTGGTTCGCGGCGGTCACCGGGCGATCCTAGGCGTTGCGGAGCGCCACGGTCACTTGAGGGCGCCCAGGGTGACACCGGTACGCCAGTAGCGGCGCATCGCGGTCATCATGACGGCCAGCGGCACGATCGACAGCAGTGCGCCGGTCAGGACGAGGCTGGTCAGGTCGATGCCCGACTCCAGCCGTTTGCCGGTCCAGTTGTACAGGCCCAGGTTGAGGGTCCAGTTCTCCTCGCCGCGCAACACGGTGAGGGGCAGGAAGAAGGCGTTCCAGGTGTTGACGAAGGCGAGCAGGAACACGGTGGCGCCGCCGGTGGCCATCATCCGCAGCACGATGCTGAAGAAGATCCGCAGTTCCCCGGCGCCGTCCAGGCGGGCGGCTTCCAGGAGTTCGAAGGGGACCGTGGACTCGGTGTAGACCTTGGCCAGGTACACGCTGAACGGGTTGATCAGGCACGGGATGAGCATGGCCCACGGGGTGTCGACCAGCCCGATGGACGAGAACATCAGATACAGCGGGAGGGTGAGCAGGGCGATCGGGATCAGGAAGGATCCCACGACGCAGGCGAACACCACGCCGCGCCCGGGGAAGTCGAAGCGGGCGAGGCCGTATCCGGTGGCGAGCGCGATGAGGGTGCCGCCGAGCGAACCCACCCCGGCGTACAGGAACGAGTTGGCGGTCCAGCGCAGGAAGATGCCGTGGTCGTAGGTGACCAGCTGGTGCAGGTTGTCCCACAGGTGCATGCCGGAGAACCACAGACCGCTGGTCTGGTACAGCCCGGTCCGGTCCTTGGTGGCGGCGACGATCAGCCACCACACCGGGAAGAGGCTGTACGCCCCGGCCAGGATCAGGCCGAGCAGCAGGAAGCGCTGGCCGCCCCGCCCGCGCGCGGCGCGGTCGGGGCGGGCGAGCCGCCGTACCGTGCGCACCCCGGGCCGCTCGGTGGCGGGTTGTTCCGGCGCGGACTCCGAGGCGGATTCCGTCATCACCATCAGTCGGTCTCCTTCGAGGTCAGCCGGTAGAAGAGGAAGGAGGCCGCACCGAGGACGAGGGCGAGCAGCACCGACAGCGCCGCGGCGTAGTGGTAGTCGCCCGCGTTGAACGCCTGATTGTAGACGATCATGATCGGGGTGAAGCTGTCGCTGACCGTCTGCGGCGTGACGTTCCGGAACAGCGCGGGCTCGTTGAAGATCTGCAGCATCTGGATGATGGAGAGCATGCCGGTCAGCACCAGTGCACCGCGCACCCGCGGGACCTTGATGCTCAGCGCGATGCGCGTCTCGGAGGCGCCGTCCAGCCGCGCGGCCTCGAACAGCTCGCGGGGCACCGTCTGGAGTGCCGCGTAGATGATCACCATGTTGTAGCCGATGCCGTGCCAGGTCAGCAGGTTGCCGATGGACGGCCAGACCATCGAGGGCGCGAAGAAGTTCCAGGAGAGCCCGAAGAACCTGCCGAGTGCGGTCAGCGGGCCGACATCGGGGCTGTAGAGGTTGATCCATACGATGGCGGCCACCACCCCGGGGATCATGTACGGGATCAGCAGCAGCATCCGGAACCGGGCGGCCGCCCGCGAGGTGAGCGCGTCCAGGCACAGGGCGAGCAGCAGGCTGATGGCGAGCATCACCGGGATCTGGACACAGGCGAACAGGACCACCCGCAGGACGGAGGCCATGAACGCCGGGTCGGTCAGGCCGTGCCGGTAGTTGTCCAGTCCGGCGAACGTCACCGTGGCGCCGCCGAGTCCGAGGCCGGACCGCTGCTCCCGGAACAGGGACTGGTGGACCGCGTAGCCGATCGGGACGAGGTAGAGGAAGACGAAGCCGAGCTGGAAGGGCAGCGTGAACGCGGCCCCCTTCCAGCGCTGGGAGCGGATCATGCGGGCCCTCAGTTCTTGACGCTGATGCCGCGGGACTTCAGGTCTGCCACCGTCCATGTCTGCATATGGGCCAGCAGATCGGTGACCTTCTGCCGCTTGTTCAGGACCTTGGCCCAGCCGGACTGCAGTTCGGTGAACATCGCGGTCCAGTTGGGACCGAAGGTCCAGTCGGTGGTGACGGTGTTCAGGCTGTCGGTGACCACCTTCTTGCCCGGTTCGTAGTGGTCCCCGAGCAGCTTGGCGGAGAGCGGCTTCTCGACGTACGCCGCGCTGTCGGCCAGCGCGGGCATGACGCCGTTGCCGGTCTCCGGACTCGCCATGGTGGACACGGCGCCGCTGTCGGTGGACATCCACAGCGCCGCGGCCGCGGCCTGCTCCTGGTGCGCGCACTGCTCGGTCACCAGGGTGAGCCCGCCGCTCTGGTTGGTCCCGGCCGGGGTCTTGGCCGGTTCGCCCGGGAAGGCGGGCCACGGGGACAGCGCCCACTTGCCGTTGGATTTGGTGAAGTTCTGGACCATACCGGCCATCTGCCAGGTGGAGATGTGCCGGGTGGCGGTGCGGCCGTTGTCGTAGTTGCGCTGGATGGCCGCGTAGTCGGCGAAGGAGAGCGTGGAGTTCAGATCGTTGTCGATGATCCGCTGGATCACCTTCGCGGCCTTGAGGGTGCCGGGGTCCTGGAAGTTCACCCGCCAGGCGTTGCCGTCGATGGCGTACCAGTGCGCCCCAGCCTGCATCGCGAGGATTTCGAGCGTGCTCGGGTCCTCGCCCGCGTAGTTGGTGATGTGGATGCCGTGCTTCTTCAGCACCTTTCCGGCGGCGATGAAGTCGTCCCAGGTCGCGGGCGGCTTCAGGCCGTGCTTCCGGAAGATGTCGGTGCGGAGGATGGTGAAGGCGGGCGCGGAGCTGGTGGGAACGCCGTAGACCTTGCCCTGCACCCCGGCCCCCGCCCACGCACCGGCGTTGAACGTGTCCTTCGCGGAGCGGACGTACCGGGTGATGTCGGCGAGCGCACCCTGCGAGACGAGGGTGGTCACGTATTCGGCGGTGTTCTGGACCAGGCAGGGGGCCTTGCCCGCCTTCACGGCGTTGGCCAGTTGCTTCTGCATCGTCAGCTGGTCGGTGACCTTGGTGTATTCGAGCTTGATGTCCCGGTGGCTCGCGTTGAACGCCTTGACGACGGCCTCATGGCCATTGGCCCAGCCCCAGTAGGGGAGGGTGACCGGGCCCGAGTCCCCGGAAGACCCAGGATCCCCGGAGCCGGATCCGCCGCAGGCGGAGAGCAGACCTGTCAGCGCGAGACCCGCGACGGCGGCGCGGGAAAACCTTCTCCGGGGCAGGGTGAAGTTCATCTGACCGTGATCCTTTGACTGTTGGCGTTACCGGAACGCGAGGACGGCGGGTCGGTGGCGGCCAGGCGCGGCAGGCGGAGGCCGGACAAGCGAAAGCGGTAGTAACCGGTTGCTGTGGACGGTAGGCCGGTTGGCCTGGACTCGACAAGAGGCGGGACGCGATGAGTTGCAGAAACCGTTTACGACAGTGGTGCGCGGGGGGGGCGGTGGTCAGGAACGGCGGGCCGGCGGCTGGACGGAGTTCCGTACGACGACATGGGTGCCCAGCACCAGATGGTCGCCGTCACCGCCCGCACGGCGGCCACCGCCACCCTCGCGCCGGTCGGCCACCGCGCGCAGCGCGGCCCGCCCCATCTCCTCGTACGGCACATGAACGGTCGTCAGCTGCGGAGTGAGCTGAGAGGCCAGCGGAATGTCGTCGTAGCCGACGATCGAGACGTCCTCGGGGACCCTCAGCCCGGCGGCGCGCAGCGCCTGCATGGCGCCCGCGGCGACCACGTCGGTCCCCGCCAGCACCGCCGTGAAGTCCAGCGCGCGGCGCAGGCCCTCCTCGACCGCCTCGTACCCGTGGCCGTAGTCGTACGGGCCGTGGAGCACCATGCCCGGGTCGAACGGGACGCCGTACGCCTCGAAGGCCCGCTGGGCGCCCCTCAACCGGCCCTGGGCCGTGGTGAGTTCGGCGTGGCCCGGCAGCACGAGGACCCGGCGGTGCCCGGCGGACAGCAGGTGGCTGGCCATGGCGTAGGCGCCGCCCTCGTTGTCGTAGTCGACCGTGGTGGCCGCCACGTCGCCCTCCAGCGGCGGCCTGCCGACCAGGACGAGGCGCGATCCGGCCGCGTCGAGGGAGCGGGCGAAGCGGGCCATCCTCAGCTGGTACTCGTCGACGTCGTACGCGCCGCCGAGCAGGACCACCGCGGCGACGCCCTGCTGGCGCATGAGGTTCACCAGCGCGAGTTCCCGCTCGGGGTCGTCTCCGGTGGTGCCGACCAGCGAGAGCCAGCCGCGCAGCGTGGCCGCGCCCTCGACTCCCTTGGCCACGTGGGCGAAGGCGGCACCGGTGATGTTGTTGATGAGGATGGCCACGGTGGGCGTGCCGCCGCCGGCCAGTGAGCGGGCGTGGGCGTTGGTGACGTAGTCCAGGTCCCGTACGACCTTCATCACCCGGCGGCGCAGCTCGTCCGACACCGGATAGTTGCCGGACAGGACGCGCGAGACGCTGGCGACGGAGACACCCGCGCGCTCCGCCACGTCGCGAATGGTGGCCCGTCCGGCGCCGTCCGACGCCTTGCGCTCGCTCACCGTAGCGGCTCCTTCACCGTAGCGACTTCCTCGCCGGCCGGGCCAGGTCCCGTGGCTTGCGCCGGTGCGGAAACCGTATCCCATCGTTACTCCGCGGCGGCGGGCCGCCGGGGCGGTCCTCAGGCGACGCGCGCCAGGTCCGCATGGCGCACCTCGTGAGCCAACGGCAGCCCCGCCGCCATGCGTTCCAGCTCCTCGGCGACGACGCGGCCGAGGCGGGCCAGCTCGTTGCCGAGCGAACCGGCGATGTGCGGGGTGAGGAAGACGTTGGGGAGTGTGTACAGCGGGGAACCGGCGGGCAGCGGTTCGGGGTCGGTGACGTCCAGCACCGCGCTCAGGCGGCCCGTGACCAGCTCGTCCGTGAGGGCCCGGGTGTCGACCAGCGCGCCCCGGGAGGTGTTGACCAGCACGCCGCCGTCCCTGATGAGGGCGAGCCGCTTACGGTCCAGCATCCGGTGGGTCTCGGGGATGTCGGGGGCGTGCAGGCTCACGATGTCGCTGCTGCGCAGCAGGTCTTCCAGCGGCAGCGGTTCGGCGCCGAGCGCCGTGGCCTCGGCGGCGTCCACGTAGGGGTCGTACAGCGAGACGGCGAAGTCGAACGGCCGCAGCAGCTCCAGCAGTCGGCGGCCGACGCGTGAGGCGCCGATGACGCCGACCCGGCGGCCGAGGTTCCCGGTGGCCGAGGTCTCGGTGGGGGTGGGAAAGGTGTGGGTGTCCCGGAAGCGTTCACGGTGGGCCAGGGCGTCCTTGCCCGCGAGCAGGATCATGGCGAGGGTGTATTCCGCGACCGGCAGGGCGTTGCCGGTGACCGCGCTGGAGACGGTGATTCCGCCGTCCCACAGGGCGTCGCCGATCAGTGAGCGCACGGAGCCCGCAGCGTGCAGGACGGTGCGCAGCTCGGGCGCCGCGGCGAGGGCGGAGGCGTCGAGGCGGGGGCAGCCCCAGCCGGTGATCAGTACCTCGGCCCGGGCCAGCGCGGGGGCGGCGGCGGGGTCGGTGAGGTCCCGTACGACGAGCGCGGTGTCGATCTCGGCCACCTGCCGGAGCCGGTCCATGAGCGGCGGCGGGAAGAGCAGGGGCAGGTGCACCGGGTCCATGGCGAACACGGCTCTCGGCGGCTGGGCACTGGGCATGACTCTCCTGATACGCCGGGGAAACACTCTCGTAGAAACACTCTTGTAGAAACACTGCCAGAAAGCGTCTTCTAACGTAGATCTGACGGGGAGGCGGGTCAATCGGCAGGCCGTACGCCGCCGGGGCGACCGATCCTTTCGAAAGTGCGCCCGGACCCTTGACTCTGTTTCCGGACTGGGCGGAAGCTCTGGCCACTTGGCCGCAGTAACCGGTTTCCGTTTTCCGCCGCGCAGGGAGTCAGCCATGAACCCACCCTTGTCCCGTCGCGCCACCCTTCAGGCGGCAGGTGCCACCGCGCTCGCCGCGGGTCTGACCGACACCACCGCGACCAGCGCCACAGCCGGTGAGGCCGGTGGCACGGCACGGCTCGTCACCTATCCGGTGCCGTCGGGAGCCCCCGTGAAGACCGACAGCTTCACCGTCAAGGTCCGTACTCCCGGCGGCAGATGGCACAGGCTCGGCACCTATCTGGCCACGCTGAACCTGGTCGACACCACCACCGGCAGCGGTCGTCAGCAGAACTCGACGCTCGCGTACTTCGACTTCTCGGGCAGCGTGGACGTCGAGGTGACCTTCATCAAGGGCGGTGTCGGCAAGGTGCGGATACGGCCCGACTCCTACGGCATCGCTCCCGAGGTGCGCGGAGACACGGCCCGGTTCCGGCTCACCGAGCCGCGCAACCTCGTCGTCCAGGCCGACGACCAGATCTTCGACTGTCTGCATCTGCTCGCCCGCCCCCTGGAGACGGACCGCCCCGCCGCGGACGATCCGGATGTCATCCACTTCGGCCCCGGGGTGCACACCACGCCGGGAGGCACCCTGACCGTGCCGTCCGGCAAGACCGTCCATCTGGACGGCGGTGCCGTCCTGAAGTCCCGGGTGATCTTCAAGGACGTCGAGAACGCGGGGCTCACCGGGCGCGGTGTCATCCACGCGGCGCCCGGCGGCGGCGCCACCGTCGAGGGGTCGAAGCACATCACCATCGGCGCCGTGACGATGCTCAACCCGGGCGGATACGCCGTCACCATCGGCGAGTCCGAGCACATCACCCTCAGCGGCATGGCCGCCTTCAGCTCCAAGGGCAACGGCGACGGCATCGATGTCTTCTCCAGCTCCGACGTCACGATCGACGGTGTCTTCATGCGCAACGCCGACGACTGCGTGGCCATCTACACCCACCGCTGGGACTACTACGGCGACACCCGGAACGTCACCGTCAAGAACTCCACCCTGTGGGCCGACGTGGCGCATCCCGTCAACGTGGGCACCCACGGCAACACCGACGCGCCCGAGGTCCTGGAGAACCTGACCTTCAGCAACCTGGACATCCTCGACCACCGCGAACCCCAGACGGGCTACCAGGGCTGTATCGCACTCAACCCCGGCGACAGCAACCTCATCAGAAACGTGCGCGTCGACGGCGTCCGGGTCGAGGACTTCCGGCAGGGCCAGCTCATCCATATGCGGGTCATGTACAACGCGAAGTACAACACCTCGGTCGGCCGGGGCATCGAGGACGTGTACGTGAAGGACCTCAGCTACTCCGGGACCCACGGCAGCCCGTGTCTGCTGCTCGGCTACGACGCCGAGCACGCCATCAGGAACGTCACCTTCGAGAACCTGGTGGTGGGCGGCACGGTCATCGCCGACAGCATGAAGAAGCCGACCTGGTACGTGGCCGCGGACTTCGTCCCCATGCACGTCAACGAGCATGTGACGAACCTCAGGTTCCTCACCGCCGCCGAGGCCGCCGCGTCATGACGGGCCCCGCACCGGGCCGCCGGGGCTTCCTCGGCGGCGCCGCGGCCCTGCTGCTCGCACCGTGCGCGAGCGGCCTCGCCGTGCCCGCGTTGGCACAGCCGGGCCGGAACACCGGCCGGGCCTTCACCCACCCCGGGCTGCTGCACGGCGCCGCCGACCTGGCGCGGATGAGGGCCGCGGTCGCCGCCGGGGAATCCCCGGTCCACGACGGCTTTTCGGCGCTCGCGGCAAGCCCCCGCTCGTCGTCCGCGTACACCGTGCGGAACACCGGCCAGATCACCTCCTGGGGCCGCGGTCCGGCCCGGTTCATGAACGAAGCCGTCGCCGACTCCGCCGCCGCCTACCAGAACGCCCTCATGTGGTGCGTCACCGGCGACCGTGCCCACGCCGACAAGGCCCGCGCCATCCTGGACGCCTGGTCGGCGTCGCTCACCGCCATCACCGGAGCGGACGGGCCCCTCGGCGCCGGGCTGCAGGCCTTCCTGTTCGTCAACGCGGCCGAGCTGCTGCGGCACAGCGGCTACGACGGCTGGGACCCGGCGGCCATCGCGCGCTGCGAGGAGTCCTTTCTGCGCGTCTGGTATCCGGCGGTGTCCGGGTACATGCTCTACGCCAACGGCAACTGGGACCTCACGGCGGTCCAGACCATCCTGGCCATCGGTGTGTTCTGCGAGGAGCCCGCGCTCTTCGAGGACGCGCTGCGGTACGCGGCGGCCGGCGCGGGCAACGGAAGCGTCCGGCACCGCGTCGTCACCGGCGCGGGTCAGGGCCAGGAGAGCGGCCGTGACCAGGGCCATGAGCAGCTCGCGGTCGGCCTGCTCGGCGACGCCGCCCAGGTGGCCTGGAACCAGGGCGTCGACCTGTGGGGAATCAACGGCAACAGGATCCTGGCGAACGTCGAGTACGCCGCCCGCTACAACCTCGGCGGCGACGTCCCCTTCTCCCCCGACCTGGACCGCACCGGCAAATACCTCAAGACGTCGGTGTCCGGCAAGGCGCGCGGCACCCTGCCACCGGTCTACGAGATGGCGTACGCGCACTACGCGGGCGTACGCGGCCTCGCCACCCCGCACACGAGGCGCGCGGTCTTCCGTGGTCCCGGCGGCGCCCGCGCCGTCGAGGGCGGCAACGACGACCTGCCCGGGTGGGGCACACTCACCTACGCCGGGGCCACGGCCACCCCCGCCGCGCCGACAGCGCCCGCCGGGCTCACCGCGACCGGTACCCGCCACGCCGTCACCCTGGCCTGGCTGCCGTCCGCGTGGGCGACCGGCTACACGGTCCGGCGCGCCACCGGACCCGACGGGCCGTACGAGCGGATCGCCTCCGGGGTCGGGACACCCGCGTACACCGACCGTGCGGTGCGCACCGGACAGACCTACTACTACACGGTCAGCTCCGCCAACTCCTTTGGTACGAGCGACAGTTCGGGCTGGATGGCGGCGACGGCCGGGCTGCCCGGGCCGTGGTCGACCGGGGACGTGGGGACACCGCGGAGACCGGGCTCCGCCACCTTCGACGGCGAGCGCTTCGTCCTGGAGTCGGGCGGCACCCCGGACACCTGCCGCCTGGTGCGCCTGCCGCTGCACGGCGACGGCACGGTGACCGCACGGATCGTGTGGCCGCTCAGCTCGCAGTACTCCACGATCGGCGTCACGGTCCGCGGCTCCCTCGACCCGGACGCCCCGTACGCCGCGATGCTGATCCAGGGGCTGCCGCTGCACACCTGGAGCGGTGTGTGGACCGTACGCCGCTCGGCCGGGGCTCCCGTCTCGGCCACCGGCAGCACCCCCGTGCCGCCGTCCCAGCGGCAGGCCATCACCACCGCCGCGGCGTTCCCGATCTCCGACCTGGGCACCCTGCCCGCGTCGGCCACGCCCCTGGAGGCCCCCTGGGTCGAGGGCGCGGGCGACGGCTACCGGCTGCGCGCCCCGTACTGGGTACGGGTGACCCGCCGGGGCGGCCGCTGCACCGGCGCCATCTCCCCGGACGGCGAGCGGTGGACCGAGGTGGGATCCGCCGAGGTCCGGCTCGGCCGCACCACCTTCGCGGGCCTCACCCTGACCTCCTGTCTGGGCGCGGACGAGGCGTACGCCGAGACGGGTACCGGCGCCTTCGACAACGTCAGCGTGGTCTCCCCGGCCGGACCGCTGTGGACCGTGCCGCGCCCGGTGCGCACCGCCACCGGCCTGCGGGCGTCGGCCGTGACCGACGCCATCGAGCTGGCCTGGACCGATCCGGACCCCGCCGCCCGGTACACGGTGCTGCGGGCCGAGCGCGCCCTCGGCCCGTACGAGACCGTCGCCACCGGAGTGGGCCCGGTCGGCTTCGGCACCCGCGTCCGGTACGCGGACGCCACCGGGGCGCCCGGGCGGACGTACCACTACGTCGTCGCGAAGACGAACCGCGGTGGGCGCGGGCCGCGCTCCACTCCCGTGAGCGCCCGCATGCCGACCCCTTCGGTGCCCCAACTCACTTCAGCGGAGACGGTGTTCGCGAATCTCGGTGTCCCGTTCCGCCATCTCCTCCGCGCCACGCACGAGCCGGTACGGTTCACCGCGACCGGCCTGCCCGGTGCCCTGCGCATCGACGAACGTACCGGGCTGATCTCCGGACGGCCCTCGGCGACCGGCACCTACACGCTCACCACCAGGGCGGGCAACGCGTCCGGCACCGCCACCGGCAGCCTGACCCTGGACGTCGGCACGCCGCCGCCCGCGCCCTGGTCGTACGGCGACCTCGGGGATCCAGTCCTCGACGAGCGCGCCTTCGGCACGTACGGCGTCGTGGCCGTACGCACCCCGGGAATCACCGCGTACGACGCGGGGACGTTCACCGTGCGCGGCGCCGGGACCGATCTCACCGTCAACGGGCAGGGAATGACGGGGCAGTTCGCGCGCAGGTACGTCAGCGGCGACTGCGAGTTCACCGCCCGGCTCGTCTCGCGGACCGGCGCCACCACCGCCGACCGGGTCGGGCTGCTGATGGCCAAGTCCCTGTCGCCGTTCGACCAGGCGGCCGGGGCGATCGTCACCGGCGGGACCACCGCGCAGCTCATGCTGCGCCCGGTGGTGGCGGGCCCGTCCGCCTTCACCGGAAACGGCCGCCTCACCGGAGACGGCCACCTCGCGGGAAACGGCCACCTCGCCCTGCCCTGCCTGCTGCGGCTGAAGCGCACCGGGACCATCTTCGCCGCCGCCCTGTCCACCGACGACGGCGCCACGTGGATTCCCCTCGCCGAGGGCGCCGTCCCCGGCTTCGGTGACGCCCCGTACCACGTGGGCCTCGTGGTCTGCTCCCGCGACCCGCTGGCCCGCACCACCACGCGGTTCGACCGCGTGCACATCACCCCCGCACAGAGCGGAGACACCCCACGATGAGCCGTGAACACATCCCCACTCCCCCGCCCGCACACCAGCCGACCCGCCGCACCCTGCTGCGGTCAGCGGGCGGCCTCACCGCCGCCCTCGCCGTCGGCGCCGGAGCGGCCGCCGTCACCGGCGGCAGCGCGGACGCCGCGCCCGCCGCCTTCACGCACCCGGGCATGCTGCACGCCTACGGCGAACTCAACCGCGCCAAGGTACGGGTCGCCGCAGGCACCGAGCCGTGGCTTTCCGGGTGGAACCGCCTGACCGCCAACCGCCACTCCGCGAGCACCTGGGCCCCCAACCCGCAGAAGACCATCATCCGCGGCGGGACCGGCGAGAACTACGGCATCCTCTACAACGACATCCACGCCGCCTACCAGAACGCCCTGCGCTGGAAGATCGCGGGCACCACCGCCCACGGCGACACCGCCGTCGCGATCCTCAACGCCTGGTCGGCCACCCTCACCACCGTCACCGGCAACGCGGACCGCTTCCTGGCCGCCGGGCTCTACGGCTACCAGTTCGCAGGCGCCGCCGAACTCATGCGCGGCTACAGCGGATTCGACCTCGGCCGCTTCCAGACGATGATGCGCGACGTCTTCTACCCGCTCAACAACCAGTTCCTCAACCAGCACAACGACGCCTGCGTCACCAACTACTGGGCCAACTGGGACCTGTGCACCATGAACTCGATCCTCGCCATCGGGATCCTGTGCGACGACGCCGCGAAGTACGACCAGGCGGTGAACTACTTCAAGAGCGGCGCGGGCAACGGCTCCATCCGGCACGCCGTCCCGTTTGTGTACGACAACGTCGACGGCTACGCCCTCGGCCAGTGGCAGGAGTCCGGCCGGGACCAGGGCCACACCATGATGGGCATGGGCCAGCTGGGCGCCTTCTGCGAAATGGCCTGGTCCCAGGGCGACGATCTGTACGGCTACGACGGCGACCGCTTCATGAAGGCCGCCCAGTACGTCGCCAAGTACAACCTCGGCCACGATGTCCCCTTCACCACCTACACCTGGGGCACCGGCCAGAACTGCGCCCAGCGGTCGCACACCGTGATCTCCGCCGCGAGCCGTGGACAGGTCCGCCCGGTCTGGGACCTCCTGTACTACCACTACGGCCGCAGGCGCGGCCTGGACGTGCCGTACATCAAGGCCATCGCCGAGAGCGTCCGGCCCGAGGGCGGCGGCGGTGACTACGGCTCGACCAGCGGCGGCTTCGACCAGACCGGCTTCGGCACCCTGCTGTACGCCAAGTAGCCATGCGCTGGCTACCCTGAATTCCGAGCTGGGCCCTCCTCACTGCTGACGGCGCCTGAGCCAACGACGACAGCGAACAGGAGAACGGCCCGATATGAACACCCGTGTCCGCATATCCTCACGCAGCGCCGTGCCCCGATGGGTGCGCCGCTCGGCCCTCGGCCTGGGGCTGGTGGTCTCGGGTCTGGTGGCGCTGGTCACACTCGGCACGCTCGTCCCGGCCGTTCCCGTGCTCGGCTACTACGCGACCACCTGGGTCGGGCCCCGGCCGCTGTGGTACGTGGCCTTCGGCCTGCTCATCGCCGCGGGCGCGGTGGTGGCGTGGAAGCGCGGGAAGCGCCGGACGGCGGTGTGGACCACCGCCACCTCGGCCATCACCGCCATCGGCGCGACCACCGTGCTGATCACCCAGCTGCTCTACGCCCACGCCCAGAACGTGCCGGTGTCCACCGCCGACGTCCTCGCCGTCGATCAGCCCACCGCGCCGCCGGACCATGTGATCGGCTACGCCCGCGCCGAGGGCCGGACGCTCGCGGCCGGGCTGTGGGCACCGCGCGCGGAAGACAGCCAGGGCGACAAGCCCATGGTGGTGTGGATCCACGGCGGCGGCTTCGCCACCGGCAGCCGGAACCAGCGGGAGGGCGACTACCGCTGGCTGGCGAACCACGGCTACCCCGTCCTGTCCATCGACTACCGGCTCAGCCCGCCGCCGCGCTGGCAGGACGCCTCGGGCGATGTGGTCTGCGCCATGTCCCGGCTCGCCAGGAAGGCCCGCCTGTACGACGTCAACACCTCCCGCACCGTGCTGGTGGGCGGCTCCGCGGGCGGAAGCCTCGCGCTGAACGTGGCGTACGGGCTGAAGACCGGCCAGGTCAGCAGCAGCTGCACGGAACGGCTGCCCGACCCGCCGGTCGCCGTCGCCGGGTTCTACCCCGCCGCGGACCTCAAGGGCACCTGGCAGGACAACGGCCTGCTGGGCTACGGGCGCGAGATCACCGAGGCCTACACCGGCGGCACCCCCGCCCAGCACCCCCAGCGCTACCGCTACGCCTCCGCCACCAGCCGCGTCCGCCCCGGTCTCATGCCGTCGCTGCTGGTCACCGGCGCCTCCGACCACCTCATCCGGGAGTCCCGGGTCCGCGGGCTCGCCGACCAGCTGCGGCAGGCCGGCGACGATGTGCGGTTCAACGCCATCCCCTACAGCGACCACGCCTTCGACGACACGTACCACAGCATCGCGGGCGCGGTCGGCCGCAACCTGCTCCTGCGCTTCCTGAACGGCACGGTGCCGCGCACCTAGTCAGGGGGCCACGGCGGGGCGACGGGCGTCGCGATGGGGGCGATGCCCAGGGCTCGTGCCGCCTCGTCCAGAGAGTCCCGGCGCTGCCTGGCGTAGTGCTCGTCGGGGTCGTGTACGGGGCGCTCCAGTACCCCGGCCAGCCAGTCGGCGCCGAGGGCCGTGGAGTCCGGGTCCGGCGGGGGCAGGGCGTCGTCCGGCAGGGGCAGGGCGTCCTCGTAGACGATCGGCCGCGCGGTGATCCAGCCGCCGTGGAGCAGCCCGGCCAGCCCGGCGGGCGGGCCCAGGCCGTCGCGGCGGTGGGCGGGGTCGGTGGCGTGGAAAGTGAAGTACGCGAGATCCCGCCGGGCGAGTCCGGCCTGTGTGCCGGGCAGGCACATGGCCCAGATCTTGGCGGCGGCCTCCTGGCGGGAGAGCCCCGGATCGATGGCGAGCAACCGGTCGGTCTCGGCCGTCATCGCCTCGTAGCGGGCCCATCCGGCGGGGGTGAGCGCGATGCCACGGGCCTCCGCCGCGCACCGCGGGCCGAAGGAGGTCCGGCGCAGCAGGATGTCCGGGCCGTCCCAGCGGGGCGGGCCCTGGATCTCGTCGGCCACCGCGATGCCGCGTTCCGCCATGCGCCGGTTCAGCTCGTCGATGTCGAGGACC
The DNA here is from genome assembly GCF_042731515.1 of Streptomyces sp. NPDC059850. Classification (NCBI taxonomy): domain Bacteria; kingdom Bacillati; phylum Actinomycetota; class Actinomycetes; order Kitasatosporales; family Streptomycetaceae; genus Streptomyces; species Streptomyces sp. NPDC059850. Next base: position 10,625 of record NZ_JBHWJI010000028.1, on the reverse strand, counting down.
CGGGGTGTGAGGTCGACCGGTGCGCGGGAGGCCCGGAAGGCGGCGGTGGCGAGGCCGAGGAACCGCCGCGCGTCCTCGGGCGGCAGTCCGTGTTCGGCCTCGGCGCGCTCGGCGAGGCCCAGCAGCTCCGGTGGGAAGACGCACTGCCGGTGTTCGGCGGTGCAGGACCGGCGGTCGCCGGGGACGAGGACGGAGGCGAACACCCGGAAGGGAGCGCGGGCCAGTTCCCCGGGGTCGACCGGCCGGAACAGAGTCGAGACGGCCGGGGCCGGACGGGCCGCCACGTCCCCCGGGTCGTAAGCGCCGACCGGGTGCATCCCCAGGGCGGCGAAGATCTGGCCCGCTCGGCGCAGCTCGGCGGGTGTGCCGACCCCGATGGCGGCGTGCCGCTCGGCGGTCACCCGCTCGATGCCGCCCAGCCGCTGTGCCGTGGCGCCGTCCCGGCGCAGCACATCGGCGTTGACCCGCGCGGTCACGTCCACGAGCCTGGTGTGGCCGGGCACCTCGTGGGCGTACAGGTCGGATAGGGAGCGGGCGAATCGGGCCCGCAGCTGCCAGGGGGGAACCACGTTCATGGGGAGGTCCTTGTACGGGGTGGCCCGGCTGTCGCGGGCGTCGGCGGGATCCGTGTCAGCCGGGGGTCGTGGCGAGGGGGGAGTCGACGCGGGCGCCGAAGGCCTCGGTGGTCCAGGTCACGAACTCCTCCGCCGCCTCGCGGATGGCGTCGACGCCCGCGGGCACCAGGGCGTTGGGGTCCGTGGACCGGTGCACGGCGAACACTTTGCGGCGCGGGCCGGGGGTCCGCATGCGGCGCATCGTGATCGCCCGGTCGATGCCGAGGGAGAGCGCGGGGACCAGCGCGACGCCGAGGTTCTCCCGCACGATGCCACGGATGACGTCGTAGTCGTTGCTGGTGAAGCGGATCTCGGGGCGGAATCCGCACTGGGCGCAGAGCCGCAGGAGGTTCTGGTGGGCGGCGGTGCCCTCCTCGTTGGTGACCCAGATGGCGCCGGAGAGTTCGCGCAGGTCCACGGTGTCCGCGTCGGCGGTGTGCTGTTCCGGTCCGCAGAGGATGAGCAGTTCCTCGTCGAGGATCGGGCGGAGCGTCAGTTCGCCCGGCCAGGTTTCGGGGACGAGGTCGTACGCGTAGACGAGGCCGAGGTCCGCCCGGCCCTCGCACACGGCCAGGGCCACGTCCGTGGGGTCGTCGTCGTTCTGCAGGGTGATCTCGGCGTCGGGGAGCCGGGCGACCAGTCGCCGCAGCGCCCTGGGCAGGAGCCCGGCGCTCACGGTCGGGAACGCGGCCACTCTGAGCCGCCCCCGGTTGCCGTCGGCGTACCCCCGGATGTCCTCCTCGGCCTCCTCCAGCCGGGACAGGAGCGGGGTGGCGTGGCGGCCCATCTGGAGGGCGGCCGTGGTCGGCCACAGGTTGCGCGGGCCGCGTTCGAAGAGCCGTACGCCGAGCGCCCGCTCCAGCGCGGCGATCTGCTGGGACACCGCCGAGGTGGTGTAGCCGAGTTCCTTGGCGGCCCCGCTGAGCGAGCCGGTGGCCAGCACCGCCTGGAGGGTCTGCAGATGCACCATGTTCAGCATCATCGTGTCCCGGGTGCCGTCGTCCCCGCGCAGCCGCCGTGCAGCCATCGGATGAGGGTGAGCGCGTCCCAGACGGGGCGGCCGGTGGCGGCCTTGATGGCGGCGGAGTAGGGCGGGAGGTTGGTGCATTCGAGGACGAACGCGCCGATGTCGGGGTGCTCACCGGTCACGGCCTGTGCCACGGCCACCACCTCGGCCTCCGCGCGCGCCACGTCGAGGGGTTCGTCATCGCCGGTGAGCACGTGGAAGAGGTGTTCGGTGTGTTCCAGACCCGTGAGGTGGACGCGGTCGCGCAGGCCGGGGCCGACGCCGACCGCTCGCAGATGGGCGTCGGTGAGCGTGCCCGCGTTGACCGTGAGCACGCAGCACCTCTGGTCGTGGCGCAGGGTCTGGAGCACCAGGGGGACCTGGAGGAGGCTGGAGGTGGCCACCGGGACCCGCAGGGCGTCGGCCAGCTCCGGCTGGTGCACGGCGAGGAAGCCACAGCAGGTGGTCACCGCGGCCGCCCCGTCCTCCTGGAGGCCGACGGCGGCGGCCGTCAGCGCGGGGAGCAGGCCCTCGGCCGAGCGCTCCACCACCCGGCGGGTACCGGCCCCGGGGGCGACCGCCATGGCGACGGGGAAGTCGAAGCTGGCGGGATTGCCCACGTCACCGGCCGGGCGGGGAATCCGGTTGTCCAGCATGACGATCCCGATGTCCGCCATCGTCTCTACTCCTTCGTCAGTTCGGTGCGATGGGTCTCCTTGAGCGCGATCACGCAGATCAGCGAGATCACCGACGCCCCGATCACATACCAGGAGACTGCCATGCCCGATCCGGTGGCGGACACCAGCGCGGCGGCGACCAGTGCCGCGGGCGCTCCGGCGACCACACTGGACATCTGGTAGGCCACCGAGGCTCCGGTGTAGCGGTAGCGCGTGGGGTACTGCTCGGCGTACAGGACGCTGTTGAGCGCCCCGGTGGGACCGTAGCCGCACACCAGCGCCAGGATGATGGCCAGCGCGATGAGATACGGGTTGCGGGTGTCCAGCAGCCAGAAGAAGGGGATCGCGAACAGGGCGATGAACAGGGTTCCGGCGAAGTACACCGGGCGGCGTCCGATCCGGTCCGACAGGGCGGCGTACAGCGGCATCGCGGGCAGCAGCAGCGCGGCGCCGATGAGCACTCCGCTCAGCGCCCAGGACTGCGGCAGCCCCAGATCGCCTTCGACGTAGGACAGCGAGTACACCGTGAAGAGGTAGTAGCCGATCGTGGACGCGGCCTGCACGAAAATCAGCAGGAGGGTCTGTTTCTTCGCGTGGCGCAGGACCTCCGCGAGCGGCAGCTTGGGCCGCTTCCGCGCGTCCTTCAGCGCCTGGAACTCGGGCGGTTCGGGCAGCCGCTTGCGCAGGTAGAGGCCGAAGGCCACGAGCAGGCCGCTGAAGAGGAACGGGATCCGCCACCCCCAGCTGAGGAACTGGTCCTCGGGCAGCATCGAGAACAGGGCCACCATGCCCGCGGAGGCCAGTTGCCCGGCCGGTACGCCGAGCTGGCAGGCCGACGCGTACAGCCCGCGGCGTTTCGCGGGGGCGCTTTCGACGATGAGGAGAGCCGCGCCGCCCCATTCGCCACCGAGTCCGATGCCCTGCAGCATGCGCAGGAAGACCAGCAGGACGGGGGCGAGGACACCGAGCTGTCCGACGGTGGGCAGCAGACCGATCGCGAAGGTGCCGAGGCCCATGATCAGCAGCGTGGCCACCAGGGCCTGCCTGCGGCTGAGCCGGTCGCCGAAGTGACCGAAGATCACGCCGCCGAGGGGCCGGAAGAAGAAGGCGACACCGAAGGTGGCCAGGGAGGTGAGCGTGCCCGCGGTGGCGCCGAGGTCGGAGAAGAACACCTTGGGGAACACCACGGCGGCGGCGCTGCCGTAGAGGAAGTAGTCGTACCACTCGATGGCGGTGCCGGTGAAGCTCGCCCGTGCGGCCCGCATGGCGGTCGGATGATCGACCACGGGGGTGGCGGAGTCAGGCGGCGTGGAGAGTGTTGCGGGAGCCTCCATGAGCGGATCCTTCCGGAAACCTGCGGGTGCTGTGAAGTGGGCGGACGGGCGGGGGCGGGAAGCGGCGGGGTCAGTACACGGGGCGGCCGGTGGACCGCCCGGTGAGCACGGCCTCCCAGGGCGCGACGGGCGGCGGGGCGTCCTTGTGCTCGGGGACGGGGACATGGACGACCGACGGCCCCTGGCGGCCGGCCGACTCCTTGACCAGCGCTTCCAGCTGGTCGAGCGTGGTGGCCTTGGCGCCGGGGAGGCCCATGCCGGTGGCCAGCGGGACCGGGTCGATCGGCCCGGGGTCCACCCCGAAATAGCGCTGTTCGAGGAACAGGTGCTGGAGCATCTTGATCCAGGCCATCGAGGTGTTGTCCAGCACGACGTACGTGATGGGGAGCGCGAGACGGGCCGCGGTCTCCCAGTCGCCGACGCCCATGGCGAGGCTGCCCTCGGTGGTCACGCACAGGACCCGCTCGCCGGGGTGGGCGACGGCCACGCCGATCGCCGCCGGGACGGCATAGCCCATCGGGCCGTGGCCACGGGGGATCACCACCCGCCAGCCCTCCCCCGCGCTCACCCAGTACGCCGCGAGGTTCGGCGTCGGGGTGCCGGGGTCGGCCACCACCCAGCAGCGCGGGCCGAACACCCGGTGCAGGACCCGGATCACCTCGCGCGGCTGGAGCACGCCCTCGCCCGGGTCCGGCAGTGCCTCGGCGGCGGTGCGCGCCCAGGCCTCCCGTACCTCGGCGATGCCCGCCTCCCGGGCCGCCACGACCGCGGCGGGGGCGGCCGGGAGCTGCCCGCGCAGCTGGTCCAGGACGGTCGCCGCGTCACCGACGAGGGGCACGCTGCCGGGGAAGTTGCGGCCCGCCCGGGAGGCGTCCGTGTCGATCTGCGCCACCCGGACACCGGGGTCGCGGGGCGGGGCGGTGTAGCCGTTGGTGTCGGTGGCGTTGGCCCGGCTGCCCACGAGGAGCACGGCGTCGGCACCGGCCAGGTACGCGTTGGCGTAGCCCCGGCAGCCGTTGCCGCCCGCCACGCCGAGGGAGAGCGGATGGTCTTCCGGGACCGCGCCCTTGCCGTGGATCGTGGTGGCCACCGGGAGCGCGCCGTGCTCGGCGAGCGCGCGCAGTTCCCGCCAGGCGCCCGAGGCGTGGACACCGCCGCCCGCGAAGATCACGGGCCGTTCCGCGCGGGCCAGATCGGCGGCGACGCCCGCGACGGCGAATCCGGAGGCGCCGGGGCGGGCCGCCGGGAGCGCCGGATCACCCTCGGGGACGTCGGCCGCCGCGTGTTCCTCCAGGATGTCCTCGGGGAAGATCAGCGCGACCGGCCCGGGGCGGCCACGGGTGGCGGTGGCGACGGCCTCCGCGACCAGCGCGGGAATGTCCGCGGCGCGCTCGGCGGTGCGGCACCACTTGGTGACGGCGCCGAAGAGCGCTGCCTGGTCGATCTCGGTGATGGCGCCGGAGCCCCGGCTGCGCCGGTGGATGTCGCTGGTGATCGCCAGGACCGGCACGCTGGAGGCGTATGCCTCGCCCAGGCCACCGGCCAGGTAGACGACGCCACCGCCGCTGGACGCCTCGCACACACCGAGCCGCCGGTGGGTTCTGGCGTAGCCGTCGGCCATGTAGCCCGCGTGGCGTTCGTCCCGGGCGAGCACGTGGCGCAGGGCGCCGGTGTGCCGCGCGAACACGTCGTACAGGACGACGCCGGTGTCGCCGGGGACACCGAAGACGGTGTCGACGCCGTGCCGGACGAGCGTTTCGACGAGCAGTTCGGCCCCGGTCGGATTCGGGTCGCAGGCCATGGCGGGCTCCGTTCGGAAGACGGCTCGGAAAGACGGCTCGGCAGACAGCTCGGAAGTCGGCTCAGAAGACGGCGGTTTCGAGTTCGAGCGCCCGGTCGGTGAACCGGGACAGCCGCAGCGCGGAGAGATCCAGGGGCGGGGCGCCCGTCAGCCACCATGCGGCGAGCGCCGCGCCGACGGCCGGGGACTGCATGAAGCCGTGGCCGGAGAAGCCCGCCGCGACCCACAGTCCGGGCACCGCGTCGACCGGGCCGACGATCGCGTGGTCGTCGGCGGTCATCTCCCGCAGCCCGGCCCAGCCCCGGGTGACCTCCAGGCCTTCCAGCGAGGGGAAGCGGTGGGACAGCGCACCGGCCAGGGACTCGACCCGCGACCAGTCCACCGCCGCGTGTTCGCTGCTGGGCGCGTCGCGGTCGTTGCCCCCGACGATCGCCGTCCCGGCCGCCTCGGGGTGCACATACGCGCCACTGGCCATGTCGACGGCGAGCGGCAGCCCCCCGTGCAGGGCCGGGAGCGGGCCGGTGGCGAACGCCTGCCGGGGGTGCGGCCGTACGGGGATGTCCACCCCGCACAGCCGCCCCACCCCGCGGACCTGTGGCCCCGCCGCGAGCACGACCAGCTCGGCGTCGAGCGTGCCGTGCGCGGTGCGGACGCCGCGTACCGCGCCGTCGGCGTCCGTGATGAGCCCCCGGAACTCGGTGTGCTGCCGGACCTCGACCCCGTGGGCCCGCGCGGCGCGCAGATATCCGGCGACGGCGTCGGCCGGGGAACCGGACCCGTCGTCGGCGGAATAGGTCGCGCCCAGCAGGTCGTCGGTCCGGATTCCGGGAAAGATATCGGCCGCCTGCCGGGGGTCGAGCATCGTGACGTCGACGCCGAGGGACCGCTGCAGTTCCGCGTTCTTCTCGAAGACACGGAGGGTGGCGGCGTCCGAGATGAGGAAAAGGTAACCGTGCTGCCGGAAATTCATCGGCGCCCCGGTCATTTCCTCGAAGTCCCGCCAGAACGGAAGCGAGCGCCGCACCAGCTCGATATTCACGCGCGTCGAGAACTGCTGCCGGATGCCTCCGGTCCCGTACGCCGTCGTACCTTCTCCCGGCAGTCCGCGTTCCACTACGGTGATATCGCGGTATCCGCGTTCACTCAGGTGGAATGCGATGGAGGCGCCGATCACACCGCCGCCGACAATGATGACGCGGCCGCCGTTCAGTGTTTCCGGGCGCAATGGGAACCTCCTGAAGGGCGTGCGGGTCTCGGTGTTGCGTCAGTTGTAAACCCGGCACCCACGGCGGACAAGAGGCTTGAGATTCAGCGATACTTCACACGCCGTAAAGCAATTGTTGGGGAAGAAGGGAGCCGACATCTCACGCGCGCTTTTACCTCACGGCGGCGCGTCGCCCCGCGCCGTGGCCCGCTCCAGCACCTCCGGCAGATCGCCCAGCCGGTCCAGCCCCCGCACCGCCCGCACCATGCGGTGGTTCCCGGCCAGGCGCTCGCGGTGCCGGTGCAGAAAGGACCAGTAGCCGGTGGTGTACGGGCAGGCCCGCTCCCCGGCCCGGTCCGCCGGGCGGTAGGCGCAGGGGCCGCACAGGTCGCTCATCCTGTTGATGTACGCCCCGCCGGAGGTGTACGGCTTGGTCGTCATGAGCCCGCCGTCCGCGTACTGCGACATGCCGACGACATTCGGCAGCATCACCCAGTCGTACCCGTCGACGAAGCAGCGGTGGAACCAGTCGGTGACCGCCGCCGGGTCCCAGCCGTCCTGCAGCGCGCGGCTGCCGAGCACCATCAGCCGGGGAATGTGATGGGTCCACCCGGTGTCCCGGACCTGGGCCAGCACCGTGGCGAGGCAGCGCGCGGTCACCGCGTCGGCGTCCAGGTCCAGGAACCAGCCGGGCAGCGGGGCGGTGTGGCGCAGCACGTTACGGCCTCGGTAGTCCTCGCCGAAGTGCCAGTACAGCTGCCAGACGTACTCCCGCCATCCGGCGATCTGCCGTACGAACCCCTCGACCCCGGCCAGCGGCGCGGCGCCGTCGCGCCACGCGCGCTCCGCCCGGTCCACGCACTCGGCCGGATGCAGCAGCCCGAGGTTGAGCGGCGCCGACAGCAGGCTGTGGCACATGACCGGGTCCGCCGCGAGCATCGCGTCCTCGTACGGCCCGAAGCAGGGCAGCCGGTGGGTCACGAAGTGGCGCAGCGACGCCAGCGCCTCGCGCCGGGTCGCGGGGAACCGCCGCGGGCCGTCCCGGCCGACGAAGGAGACCGTGCCCTCGCGTTCCCAGCGGTCCAGGTCGTGCCGTACCCGCTCGTCGATCTCGTCCTCGTCGGGGCGCCAGGGGCCGGGGGCGTCGAGGGTGCGCGCGCCGCGCGGCGGGGGTTCGCGGTTGTGCTGGTCGAAGTTCCACCGGCCGCCCGCGGGCTCGTCGCCCTCCATCAGCAGCTCGTGTCCACGGCGCACCCAGCGGTAGAAGTCCTCCATCCGGAGGCGGCCGCTGGTGTGCTCAGCGGCCCAGGTGGCGAAGTCCTCCCTCGTCACCAGGAAGCCCTTCGCGGGCAGTACGTCGACCTGGTCGAGCGACCCGACCAGCTCCAGCGCCCGGCGGGAGGTCGGGTGGCAGACCGTCACCCGGTCGCGTCCGGCGGCCTCGGCCAGCCCCTCGCGGTAGGTCCGGGCCTGGACGTACGTCACCCGGTCGCCGAGTTCGGCCGCCCGGTGGCGCATCGCCGACAGCAGCAGCTGCGCCTTGGCCCGGTGGAAGCGGCGGCGGCTCAGCACCGACCGCGCCTCGATCATGATCAGCGGGGCCCGGGCGTCGGGGCCGTGGTGGCGGTGGTCGGCGAAGTGGGGACCGAGCTGATCGCCGAAGAGCCAGTGCTGACGTGCCGTCATCGTTCGAACACCTCCCGGCAGACACGGATATGTCAGGCTATGCGCCGCACCCCATCGCCCTTCCGCGACGCGCCACGCACCGCTCCACCGGCCACGCCGCTACCACTCCGCCGACCACCTCGCGACCGGCCCAGCTCGGCGAACACACAGTAGTGACATCGGATTTAAGGCTTTTGATCACTTGAGGCGTTCCCGCCCGTGTGCTGCCCCGAAGCCTCGACAATGTGCGCATGGCCGAACACTGGAAGCGAAAGCTGGACCGGCTCCACGCGGATCTGGTGCGGCGCGACGACCCCGCCGCCTGGGTGACCGAAGCCGACGCCGTGGACGCGTCCTCCCGCTATCCGCATCTCGCCCTCCGCGGACCCGTCTTCGGCCTCGCCATACAGGACCCCGCCGCCGGACCGCACTGGCGGCTGGTGAAGCCGGTGACCAGCGGCATGCCGCAAGAGGTCCGCGACGAGCTGAACTCGTACCTGTGGTTCAAGGCCAAGGACGACACCGACGACCCCGCCACCCGCCGCGCGCTGCTGGCGGCGGTCGCCCAGCTGGAGAAGAAGCCGCTCAACGAGGTGACGGTGCTCGGCGTGCGCTACCGGGTGGTGCGCGGGGACGAGTTCGCCCGTACCGGCGAGCACAACCTGGAGCCGCCCCGGCCCACCGACCCCGAACCGTCCCTCATCTCCTGGGACGGGCGGCACGAGGCCCGGTCGCCCGACACCGGGTTCGTCCTGGACGCCGAGCAGGACGAGGCCGGGCTGATGGCGGGCGCCATGAAGCTGGCGCTGAGCACCTTCGCCTACTCCGGCTCGCGCTTCCCCGCCGTCGTCCGCAAGCACTCCGAGCGGGCCGTCGCCACCCACCCCGACATCATCCTGCTGCCGGTCGGCTTCGGCGTGGCCGAGCGCTCCGGGCAGCGGTGGCGGCCGCAGGGCGCCCTGATGCCCACCCCGCACGACGCGCGGCGGCTGCTCTACCAGGGGATGGCCGAGATGTGGCCGCTGCTCTACGAGTACGACGACCACAAGCGCGCGGTGTACGCGCGGGCCGCCGAGGAATTCCGGCGCGCCCGCCGGGCCGACGAAGCCCGCGTGGAGGGCCGTCTGTTCCGGATCTGCCGCATCGAGCGGATGGTGCGCAGCGGCCCCGAGGGACCGGAGACCCCCCGCCCCTCGGACCTCGACACCTACGGCCCCATGAAGATGCACCCGACCATGGACGAGCACGGCACCATCCTCGACAACGGCTGACCCCGGTGGCGTGTCACCCCTCGGCGGCCGCCTGGTCAGCGCGGCCACCGGCCCCGAGGAGTCCGGTGGCCTCGAAGCGGGTCCGCTCGGCCAGCCGGGGCAGTTCGCGCGTGGACAGCCAGGTGACCAGCGGCGGCAGCAGCGGGCGGACCGGCTGGGCGAGGCGCAGCCAGGGCGGTGCGTAGACGGTGGCGGCGCGGCGTTCGACGGCGGTCACCATGCGCGCGGCCACCGTGGCGACGGGGTGGACGCGCCGGGCCGGTGGCGGCATATGGGCGCGCAGTTCCCTCAGCACCCCGTACCGGTCCGCGTCGCGGATCATGTCGGTGTCGGTCCAGCTCAGATAGCCGATGCCGACACCGACCCCCTGGTGGGCGAGTTCGGCGCGCAGGGACTGGGCGAAGGATTCGGCGCCCGCCTTCGAGGCGCAGTACGCGCTCATCATGGGCGCGGAGCCGAAGGCGGCCGTCGAGGCGATCTGGAGGAAGTAGCCGCGGGTGGCGAGCAGGCCGGGCAGAAAGGCCCGCGCGGTGTTCGCGCTGCCGATGAGGTTCACCTCGATGACGCGCCGCCAGGTGGCCGGGGGCGACTCCCCGAAGGGCCCGCCCTCGGCCACGCCCGCGTTGGCGACGACGACCGACGGTCTGCCGACGCGGTCGTGGATCCGGTCGGCCACCCGGGCCATCGCCGCGTCGTCGGCCACGTCCACCGCGTAGCAGTGGGTTTCCGTGGCGGCCGGGAGCGAGTCCGCCACCTGCGCGAGGGTGTCCTCCTCCCGGCCCAGGAGGACGATCCGTGCGCCGCGCCCCGCCAGGTCCCGGACGATGGCCGCGCCCAGTCCACGGGCGGCACCGGTCACGACGGCGAGCCGTCCGGTCAGGGGGCTGGTGTTCCGCACGGGGGCGCTCCCGGGGGTCGGCTGGGCGGGTCCAGACGACCGTACGAGCCCGATCCGGGCCCCGGCGCGACCACCGCCGCCACCGCCCGGCGGTGGCACCTGTTCGGCGGTGGCCGGGGACGCCCCCGCCGGTGGCCGGGCATGGCCACCGGCTG
>NZ_JBHWJI010000027.1:18125-116779 GCF_042731515.1 Streptomyces sp. NPDC059850 | reverse complement strand
GCGCCGGAGCACCCGCTCCGGCGCGGCCGCCGTCGTTCGAGGGGCCTCCGCGGCTCTCTGCGCGCCTTACGGACGCGTGGGAGGCCCCCGGGTGGTCAGAGCCTTCCGAGGCGCTCAGCGGGCCGCTGAGACGGTCCTCACCCCTCGCGTCCGGCTCGTACGGCAGGATGGGCCCCATGAGCGTGCGCGAGGACCCACAGGCCCAGCCCGTACGGCCGACCATGGAGGATTCGGTGGCCGCGGCGGGCAGCGAGCTGATCGGCGGCCCGGTCGGGCGCCGGGCCCTGCTGGGCACGAGCTGGTGGACCCCGGTACGGATCATCGCGCTCGTCGCCATCGGGATGTTCGCCCTGGGCATGGTGCAGAAGCTGCCCTGCTACAACGGCGGCTGGTTCTACGGCGCGACCGCCCAGTACACCCACGCCTGCTACTCCGACATACCGCACCTCTACAACGGCCGCGGCTTCGCCGACGACCTCGTCCCGTACTTCGACCGGATACCGGACCGCGTCTCCGGCGGGATGGAGTATCTGGAGTACCCGGTCCTCACTGGCCTCCTGATGGAGGTCGCCTCCTGGCTCACCCCGCACAGCGGCAGCCTCCAGACCCGCGAACAGGTCTACTGGCTGGCCAACGCGGCCATGCTCATGGCCTGCACCGCGGTCATCGCGGTCTGCGTGTCCCGTACGCACCGCCGCCGCCCCTGGGACGCGCTGCTCGTCGCCCTGGCTCCCGCCTTCGCGCTCACCGCCACGATCAACTGGGACCTTCTCGCGGTCGCCCTCACCGCCGCCGCCATGCTCATGTGGTCCCGCAGCCGTCCGCTGGCCGCCGGTGTGCTGCTCGGCCTCGCGACGGCCGCGAAGCTCTATCCCGTGCTGCTGCTCGGCCCGCTGCTGGTGCTGTGCCTGCGCGCGGGCCGGTGGCGGGCCTTCTGGGCGGCGACGGGCGGTACGGCGGCCGCCTGGCTGGTGGTGAACGTGCCCGTGATGTTCACGACGCAGGGCGGGCTGCACATCCGCGAGGGCTGGAAGCAGTTCTACACGTTCAGTGAGGAACGCCCGGTCGACTTCGGGTCGCTCTGGCTGATCATCTCGCAGCGCACCGGCAACCCCATGGACGACGTCAACACCTACGCCATGATCCTCATGGTGCTGGCCTGCGCCGGAGTGGCGGCCCTCGCCCTGTGCGCACCGCGCCGCCCGCGCTTCGCCCAGCTCGCGTTCCTGGTCATCGCGGCGTTCGTGCTCACCAACAAGGTCTACTCACCGCAGTACGTGCTGTGGCTGATCCCGCTCGCGGTGCTGGCGCGGCCGCGCTGGCGGGATTTCCTGGTGTGGCAGGCGTGCGAGGTGATGTATTTCCTCGGGGTCTGGATGTACCTCGCGTACACCAACAGCGGCGATCAGCACCGGGGGCTGCCGCCCGAGGGCTACCAGCTGGCGACCGCGCTGCACTTCGCGGGAACGCTCTTCCTGTGCGCGCTGATCGTGCGGGACGCGCTGGTGCCGGACCGGGACCCGGTGCGCCGGGACGGTTCGGACGACCCGTCGGGCGGCGTACTCGACCGGGCGCCGGACGTGTTCGTCCTGGGCCAGGCGCGGCGCACGGCGCAGTACGAGGGCGCGGCGCTCACGGACTGGGGCGCCGACCGGAGGTGAGCTCCCCCGTGGGAGCCCACCCCGGCCACGGGGCTCAGCGGTCGAGCAGGCGGTCGAACTGCGTCGTGGTGTGGCGCAGATGGGCCACCAGCTCATCCCCCACCTGCGGCGCCGTGACATCGCCCGGCACGAACAGGATGCACACCTGCATGTGCGGCGGTTCGGCGAACCACCGCTGCTTGCCCGCCCAGACGAAGGGCGAGAGGTTGCGGTTGACGGTCGCCAGACCGGCCCGGGCGACGCCCTTGGCGCGGGGCATTACCCCGTGCAGCGCCTTGGGCGCCTCCAGGCCGACGCCGTGGGACGTGCCGCCCGCGACGACCACCAGGAAGCCGTCGGAGGCGGCCTTCTGCTGGCGGTAGCCGAAGCGTTCGCCCTTGGCGACCCGGGTGACGTCGAGCACCGAGCCCCGGTACTCCGTCGACTCGTGGTCGCCCAGCCACAGCCGGGTGCCGATGCGGGCGCGGAACCGGGTCTGCGGGAACTGCTGCTGCAGCCGCGCCAGTTCGTCCGCCTTGAGGTGGCTGACGAACATGGTGTGCAGCGGCAGCCGCGCCGCGCGCAGCCGGTCCATCCACCCGATGACCTCCTCGACGGCGTCGATGCCGTCGGTCCGGTCGAGGGGGAGGTGGATGGCGAAGCCCTCCAGCCGCACGTTCTCTATCGCGGCGTGCAGCTTGGGCAGGTCCTCCTCGGTGACGCCGTGCCGCTTCATGCTGCTCATGACCTCGATCACGACGCGCGCGTTGACCAGGCCGTAGACGCCGTCGACGGACGAGACCGACCGGATCACCCGGTCCGGTAGCGGCACCGGTTCCTCGCCGCGGCGGAAGGGGGTGAGGACCAGCAGATCGCCGCTGAAGAAGTCCTTCATCCGGGCGGCCTCGTAGGTGGTCCCCACGGCGAGGATGTCGGCGCCGATGCGAGCGGCCTCCTCGGCCAGCCGTTCGTGGCCGAAGCCGTAGCCGTTGCCCTTGCAGACCGGGACTATCCCCGGGAACTGCTGGATCACCATCTGCTGGTGCGCCCGCCAGCGCGCGGTGTCGACGTAGAGGGTGAGCGCCATTGGCCGGTCCCGGAACCTTTCTCGTTGCCGCGGTGTATTCGAGGTATGCAGCGTGTGCGGGGGATCAGGAAATCAGGGTCAGCGGCGGGACATGTAGATGTCGAGCGCCTTGTGGAGCAGCTTGTTGAGGGGGAAGTCCCACTCGCCGAGGTATTCGGCAGCCTGCCCACCGGTGCCGACCTTGAACTGGATCAGGCCGAAGAGATGGTCGGTCTCGTCGAGGGAGTCGGAGATTCCGCGCAGGTCGTAGACGGTCGCGCCGAGCGCGTACGCGTCGCGGAGCATCCGCCACTGCATCGCGTTCGAGGGCCGGACCTCGCGCTTGTGGTTGGCGGAGGCGCCGTAGGAGTACCAGACGTGGCCGCCGACGACCAGCATCGTGGCGGCGGCCACGGCCTCGCCCTCGTGCATGGCGAAGTACAGCCGCATCCGGTTGGGGTCCTCGGTGTTGAGGGCCGTCCACATGCGCTGGAAGTAGCTGAGCGGCCGGGGCCGGAAGTGGTCGCGCTCCGCGGTGATCTCGTAGAGCCGCTGCCACTCGCCCAGGTGCTCGTAGCCGCCCTGGACGACCTCGACGCCCGCCTTGTCGGCCTTCTTGATGTTGCGGCGCCACAGCTGGTTGAAGCTCTTGTGCACGTCCTCCAGGGAGCGGTTCTCCAGCGGCACCTGGAAGACGTACCGCGGCTGGACGTCGCCGAAGCCCGCGCCGCCGTCCTCGCCCTGCTGCCAGCCCATCCGCCGCAGCCGGTCGGAGACCTCGAAGGCCCGCGGCTCGATGTGGGTGGCCTCGACATCGCGGAGCCGCTTCACATCCGGGTTCTGGATACCGGACTTGATCGCGGCGGAGTCCCAGCGGCGGATGATGACCGGCGGGCCCATCTTCACGGAGAAGGCGCCCTGCTGCTTGAGATGCGCGAGCATCGGGCGCAGCCACTCCTCCAGGTTGGGCGCGTACCAGTTGATGACCGGGCCCTCGGGGAGGTAGGCGAGATACCGCTTGATCTTGGGCAGTTGGCGGTAGAGAACGAGGCCGGCGCCGACCATCTGGCCGGTCGCGTCGAACCAGCCGAGGTTCTCCGAGCGCCATTCCGACTTGACGTCAGCCCAGGCCGGGACCTGCATGTGGCTTGCCGCGGGCAGGCTCTGGATGTACGCCAGATGCTGCTCTCGGCTGATCGTCCTCAGGGTCAGGCTCATTGCGGGGCGCTCCTCGGCAGGTGTGTCCCCAGGGTCGGGGCTCCGGCTCTCGCGCCGAAGCCTACTGCGACAGGGACGCGCCCCGTTTGGGCCTGGTGCCAACCAGCCCGCGGGGAGTCAGCCCAGCAGCCCGCCGAAGAGCCCGCCGTGCGCCATGCCGAGGTAGAAGCCGACGCCCGACGCGACGAGTCCGATGATCAGCAGGAAGCGCTCCCCGGTGGTCGCGGAGATCAGCTGGCCCCAGGCCCCGCCGAGCATGCCGATCAGCCCGGTCCACGAGCTGACCAGGTGGAGCCCGGGGAAGTGAGCCGTGACGAAGGAGACCACACCGATCATCAGCGTCGCCATGGCGATGGCGTTCTCGACGGGATGGGACTTGCCGTCGGTGTCCAGAAAGGAGAGCAAGCCGTGCTGCGGTCGTGCTGCCTGTGCCATGGGGCACCTCCAGGTAGGCCCATATAGGCAGGGCGGCGAACTGTAACGCCGCTCACACCCGATGTGTACAGATTGCGGGCCAAGACGCCCGGATTTCAAGCGGGAGGCAGGAGGCGGGTACTGTGTACGGTCTGCGGTGGTGTCTGCACAGACGCCATGGCACAACGCATCACGACCCTCCTGCCACGGAACGACCGTGGCCGCTGAGTCCAAAGGAGGTGGGTTCCACATGCGTCACTACGAGGTGATGGTCATCCTCGACCCCGATCTCGAGGAGCGTGCTGTCTCCCCGCTGATCGAGAACTTCCTTTCCGTTATCCGCGAGGGCAACGGCAAGGTCGAGAAGGTCGACACCTGGGGGCGTCGTCGTCTCTCTTACGAGATCAACAAGAAGCCCGAGGGCATCTACTCGGTCATCGACCTGCAGGCCGAGCCCGCGGTCGTCAAGGAGCTCGACCGCCAGCTGAACCTGAACGAGTCGGTCCTCCGGACCAAGGTCCTCCGTCCCGAGACCCACTGACCGCGTAAGCGTTCAGCGGTCTCCGGGCCGAATCGCAACGAGTAGCAAGCAGCCCAGCAGTACCCGCCGAGAGGTTCCCCAATGGCAGGCGAGACCGTCATCACGGTCGTCGGCAATCTCGTCGACGACCCCGAGCTGCGCTTCACCCCCTCCGGTGCGGCGGTCGCGAAGTTCCGAGTCGCGTCCACTCCTCGTACGTTCGACCGTCAGACCAACGAGTGGAAGGACGGCGAGAGCCTCTTCCTCACGTGCTCGGTGTGGCGGCAGGCCGCGGAGAACGTGGCCGAGTCGCTTCAGCGCGGTATGCGCGTCATCGTGCAGGGCCGGCTGAAGCAGCGGTCGTATGAGGACCGTGAGGGGATCAAGCGCACGGTCTACGAGCTGGATGTCGACGAGGTCGGTGCCAGCCTGCGCAACGCCACGGCCAAGGTCACCAAGACCACCGGGCGTGGTGGCCAGGGTGGCTACGGCGGCGGTGGCGGCCAGGGCGGCGGTGGCGGCGGCTGGGGCGGTGGCCCCGGCGGTCCCGGCGGCGGTCAGCAGCAGGGCGGCGGCGCTCCGGCCGACGACCCCTGGGCGACCGGCGCACCCGCTGGTGGCGGCCAGGGCGGCGGCGGTGGCGGCGGCTGGGGCGGTGGCTCCGGCGGCAGCGGCGGCGGCTACTCGGACGAGCCGCCCTTCTAGGTCCGGACGCGATGTTTCACGCGGTTTCACGTGAAACATCGCCAGGCCTGGTCTGGGCGACCAGCACAAACTTCTTGATCACACTGGAGAGAGACAATGGCGAAGCCGCCTGCTCGCAAGCCTAAGAAGAAGGTTTGCGTGTTCTGCAAGGAGAAGATCTCCTACGTCGACTACAAGGACACGAACCTGCTGCGGAAGTTCATTTCCGACCGCGGCAAGATCCGTGCCCGCCGGGTCACCGGCAACTGCACTCAGCACCAGCGCGATGTCGCCACGGCCGTGAAGAACAGCCGTGAGATGGCGCTGCTGCCCTACACGTCCACCGCGCGATAAGGGAAGGGTGACCGAGTCATGAAGATCATCCTCACCCACGAGGTCTCCGGCCTCGGTGCCGCCGGTGACGTCGTGGACGTCCGTGACGGCTACGCCCGTAACTACCTGGTTCCGCGTGGCCTCGCGCTCCGCTGGACCAAGGGTGGCGAGAAGGACGTCGAGCAGATCCGCCGCGGTCGTCGCATCCGCGAGATCGCCACGATCGAGCAGGCCAACGAGGTCAAGGCCCGGCTCGAGGGCGTCAAGGTGCAGCTGAAGACCCGCGCCGGCGAGGCCGGCCGGCTGTTCGGCTCCGTCACCCCGGCCGACATCGCCTCGGCGATCAAGGACGCGGGTGGCCCGGACGTCGACAAGCGTCGTATCGAGGTGCAGCAGCCGATCAAGACCCTGGGCGCGCACCAGGTGTCGGTCCGGCTGCACGCCGAGGTCGCCGCGAAGGTCGGCGTCGAGGTCGTCGCTGCCTGACGCAGTGCTCGGCTGAGCTGAGCATGTGAGAGGGCCGCACTCCACGGGGGTGCGGCCCTTCGCGCTGTGCGGCCTCGCTGTACGGTCCCGCCACTGCCGTACGGACCCGTCTGCGGACCCGTGCGGTGCTCAGGTCCGGGTCGCGCCCGTGACGATCCAGCGTCCGGAGCGGGCGCGCAGCCAGAGGGTCGCCAGCCGGACCGACATCATCAGCGCCATGGTCCACCACAGGGCGGTCAGTCCCCCGCCCCACGCGGGGACGAGCAGCGCGACCGGGGTGAAGGCGGCGAGCGTGACGATCA
This sequence comes from Streptomyces sp. NPDC059850, assembly GCF_042731515.1. Classification (NCBI taxonomy): domain Bacteria; kingdom Bacillati; phylum Actinomycetota; class Actinomycetes; order Kitasatosporales; family Streptomycetaceae; genus Streptomyces; species Streptomyces sp. NPDC059850. Next base: position 110,116 of record NZ_JBHWJI010000027.1, on the reverse strand, counting down.
TGGCCCCGGCGAGATACGGGCCGTCGCCCGCGCCCATCAGCACCCCGTCGAGGACGTAGACCACACCCGAGACGGGCTGCACGAGCGCGGTCACCAGCAGCGCGGGCAGCAGGGCGTCCCGGACCGCGGCGTCCGTGGTGAACAGCGGGATGAACAGCGGGCGGGAGGCGATCACCAGCAGCCCGAGCACGACGCCCGCGGCGATGCCCCACTGCACCATGCGGCGGCAGGCGGCGCGCGCCCCCTCGGCGTCGCCCGCGCCCAGGTAGCGCCCGATGATGGCCTGCCCCGCGATGGCGATGGCGTCCAGCGCGAACGCCAGCAGGCTCCACAGGGTCAGCACGATCTGGTGGGCGGCGACCTCGGTGTCCCCGAGGCGGGCCGCCACTGCCGTCGCGATCAGCATCACGGCGCGCAGCGAGAGCGTACGGACCAGCAGCGGGGCCCCGGCGTGGGCGCAGGCCCGGATCCCGGCGGCGTCGGGACGCAGCGAGGTGCCGTGGCGCCGGGCTCCCCGGACGACCACCACGAGGTAGACGGCGGCCATGGCCCACTGGGCGAGCACCGTGCCCCAGGCGGAGCCCGCGATGCCGAGCCCGGCGCCGTAGACGAGGCCTGCGTTCAGCGCGGCGTTGGCCGTGAAGCCGCCGATGGCCACGTAGAGCGGGGTGCGGGTGTCCTGGAGGCCGCGGAGCACCCCGGTGGCGGCGAGCACCACGAGCATCGCGGGGATGCCAAGGGTGCTGACGCGGAGATAGGTGATGGCGTACGGGGCGGCGGTGTCGGAGGCGCCGAAGAGGTCGACGAGGCCGGGCGCGGTGGGGAAGGCGGCGGCGATGACGGCGGCGCCGAGCAGCAGGGCCAGCCAGATGCCGTCCATGCCCTGCCGGATCGCGCCGGGGAGGTCGCCGGCGCCGACCCGGCGGGCCACGGCGGCGGTGGTGGCGTAGGCGAGGAAGACGAAGATGTTGACCGCGGTGGTCAGCAGGGCGGCGGCGACGCCCAGACCGGCGAGCTGCGGCGTGCCGAGATGGCCGACGATGGCGCTGTCGACCATGACGAAGAGGGGCTCCGCCACGAGTGCGCCGAAGGCGGGTACGGCGAGGGCGACGATCTCGCGGTCATGCCGGCGGACGGTACTCCGCGCGCTCGTGGGGGCCTGTGTCATGGAGGCAATCTAATCTTCCACAGGTAAGAGACACAAGACGTCAGCAGTCCTTACATGACGGCGCTCGCGACACTCTTCTCTGCGCCGTTTGTCGTGATCTTGCATCGGGTGTGGAAGTTTTTCTTCTGCACAGCCCCTGGATAGAGAAAGTGCAGGTCAGGGCGGTGGCGCTGGGGTGATTGTGTGTTTGTCCACAGCGCTGTCCCCCGGCCCGTGCACAGGTTCGCGCGACTTCTCCACAGGATGGATCGCATCATCCACATGGCCTGTGGATAACCGAGTTGGCCGGTGGCCCCGACAGGCCTACCGTTATCCGGCGCCCGCCATCTGTTCCGGCCTCGAATCCACCAGAACTCGACGTGTCGTGAGCGGAAGCCGGGCGCCCTGTGTGTCGTAGCCGTGCCGTAAGACTGAAGGCGTCGCGGCGTGATCCGTACCGCGGACGGGAGGAGGTGGCGGGGTGAGCGTGCCCGAGCCCATGGACGACCCATGGGCGGACTCCGGCCCGCCCGACTTCCCGTCCCCCCGCTTCCGCCGGGGCGAGGGCGGCGGCCGCGGTGAGGGCGGCCGGGGCCGTGACGACCAGCATGACCGCGGCCGCGACGGCGGCGGCTCCTGGGAGGGGTCCGGCTTCGAGCGGGTACCGCCGCAGGACCTCGACGCCGAGCAGTCCGTGCTCGGCGGCATGCTGCTCTCCAAGGACGCCATCGCCGACGTGGTGGAGGTCCTCCAGGGCAAGGACTTCTACCGCCCCGCCCACGAGACCGTCTACCAGGCGATCCTGGACCTCTACGCGAAGGGCGAGCCCGCCGACCCGATCACGGTCGCGGCCGAGCTGACCAAGCGCGGCGAGATCGCCAAGGTCGGCGGCGCCTCGTATCTCCACACCCTGGTCCAGTCGGTCCCCACCGCGGCCAACGCCGAGTACTACGCGGAGATCGTCCACGAGCGCGCCGTGCTGCGCCGCCTGGTCGAGGCCGGCACGCGCATCACCCAGATGGGATACGCGGCGGACGGGGACGTCGACGAGATCGTCAACAACGCCCAGGCGGAGATCTACGCCGTCACCGAGCAGCGGACCAGTGAGGACTATCTGCCGCTCGGCGACATCATGGAGGGCGCGCTCGACGAGATCGAGGCGATCGGCTCGCGCAGCGGCCAGATGTCCGGGGTGCCGACCGGCTTCACCGACCTGGACTCGTTGACGAACGGCCTCCACCCCGGCCAGATGATCGTCATCGCCGCCCGGCCCGCCATGGGTAAGTCCACCCTCGCCCTGGACTTCGCACGGGCCTGTTCGATCAAGAACAACATGCCGAGCGTCATCTTCTCCCTGGAGATGGGCCGCAACGAGATCGCGATGCGTCTGCTGTCCGCCGAGGCCCGGGTGGCGCTGCACCACATGCGCTCCGGCAGCATGACCGACGAGGACTGGACCCGGCTCGCCCGGCGGATGCCGGACGTCTCCCAGGCCCCGCTGTTCATCGACGACTCCCCGAACCTGTCGATGATGGAGATCCGCGCCAAGTGCCGTCGGCTCAAGCAGCGCAGCGATCTCCAGCTGGTCGTCATCGACTACCTCCAGCTGATGCAGTCCGGCGGTGCCCGGCGCCCCGAGAGCCGTCAGCAGGAGGTCTCGGACATGTCGCGAAACCTGAAGCTGCTGGCCAAGGAGCTGGAGGTGCCGGTGATCGCGCTCTCCCAGCTGAACCGTGGTCCCGAGCAGCGCACCGACAAGAAGCCGATGGTCTCGGACCTGCGGGAAAGTGGCTCCATCGAGCAGGACGCCGACATGGTCATCCTGCTGCACCGTGAGGACGCGTACGAGAAGGAGTCCCCGCGCGCGGGAGAGGCCGACCTGATCGTGGCCAAGCACCGTAACGGCCCCACGGCCACCATCACCGTCGCCTTCCAGGGCCACTACTCGCGCTTCGTGGACATGGCTCAGACCTGATCCCGGTGTAGGGCTCAAATTTCGCGACACAATCTCATCTGCGGCCGTCGAATAATCCCGTGCCGTGCCACCGGTGGACGTGCAGACTCGCCCCATGGCGGTCATGAGGGCGTTCCAGGATGCGGTCACCAGCTGGGCGACTGGGGGTCCCGACGGGCCGGCACGGGATCTGGCGGAACGCCTGGGGGTACGGACCGCGGTGCTCCTGGAAGGGCTGAGCGACCTCGCGGCTGTCGAGGCGCTGGCCGCTCGGCGTGGCCGGGACCTGGCTGCCGAGGGAGTGTGTGTCGTGCCGATGGGTGGGGCGATGAGCGTCGGCCGCTATGCCAGGCTCCTCGGGCCGCCCGGCCTCGGTCTGCGCCTGACAGGATTGTGCGACGAGGGCGAAAAGGGCTTCTATGAGCGCGGTCTGACGCGGTCACAGGCACCGGTCCAGGACATCTACGTGTGCACCGCAGATCTGGAGGACGAACTCATTCGCGCGCTCGGCACGGCAGGAATCGAGGAGATCTTCCGCGCTGAGGGCGACTTCCGTGCCTGGCAGTCCTTCCAGCGTCAGCCCGCACAGCGCGACCGGCCCCGGTATCAGCAGGTGCGGCGCTTCCTCGGCACGAAGAAGGGCCGCAAGATCCGCTATGGCCGTCTCCTTGTCGAGGCTCTCCACTCGGACCGGACACTGCCCCCGCTCGATGGCCTCCTCGCGAGCCTGTGAGGGCGTGGACGGACGACGGACGGCCGCTTCGAGCGTGCTCGACGGCGGACGAGCGCGGGCTTAATCAGTTGACCGGGTGGCACCGACTGGGCAGGCTCCAGCACGAGCCGCCTGCCTCTACCGGGAGAACCTACGGATGACTTCTCGCCTGCACGCGCTCTGTTTCGATGCGCACGACCCGCTCCGTCTCGCGCGCTTCTGGGCGGACTTTCTCTGCTGGGAGACAGCCGAGGACTCCTCCGACGACATCACGCTGCTGCCCGGCGATGAGACCGGGTTCCGACTCCGCTTCCTCCCGACCCAGGAGCGGAAGACCGGCCAGAACCACATGCACTTCGATCTGACGAGCACGTCCCTCGACGACCAGAAGCAGGTGGTGGAGAGGGCGCTCCAACTCGGCGCCCGGCACATCGACATCGGGCAACGCCCGGAGGAGGGGCATGTGGTGCTCGCTGACCCCGAGGGCAATGAGTTCTGTGTCATCGAGCCGGGCAATAGTTTCCTCGCCGAGTGCGGATTCATGGGAGCGCTGGCGGGCGATGGTTCGCAGGAGGCCGGGTACTTCTGGAGCCGAGCGCTGGGCTGGTCATTGGTCTGGGACCAGGACCAGGAGACCGCGATCCGCTCACCGCACGGTGGTCCGAAGGTCACGTGGGGTGGTCCACCCCTGATGCCGAAGACGGGGAAGGAACGGCTGCACTTCGACCTCGCTCCACCGGCCGGCAGTGACCAGCAGACGGAGGTCGACCGGCTCGTCTCCCTCGGGGCAACGCGCATCGACATCGGCCAAGGGGACGTCGCCTGGGTGGTGATGGCCGACCCCGACGGTCACGAGTTCTGTGTGCTGGCTCCCCGATAGGACTCAGAACCCTTACAGGCGCGGCGCCAGGTCGGCGGCCTTGCGCGCGCGTCGCGCGAAGACCTCCTCGCGGCGCTCCTCCATCTGCCGGATCGCGTCCTTGCGGTCCCGCTGGGAGAGCCGGTCCAGGTAGGTGTGGCCGAGGAGATGGTCGGTCTCATGCTGCAGGCACCGGGCGAAGTACCCCCGTCCCTCGATGACCAGCGGGGCGCCCTCCTGGTCGAACCCGCGGACGACGGCACGGTCGGTGCGGGGAACCTCCTTGGCGGCGCCCGGCACGGACAGGCAGCCCTCGATGTCGTCGACGAGTCGGCGGTCACCCGGACCGGGCAGCTCCAGCACGGGGTTGATGACGTGGCCGACATGCCGGACGCCCTCGTCGTCCGGGCAGTCGTACACGAACAGCCGTAGGTCGACGCCGACCTGATTGGCGGCCAGGCCCGCGCCGTCGGCCACGTACATGGTCAGGAACATGTCGTCGATCAGCGCCGACAGCTCCGCGGTCCCGAACGCGGTCACCTCCCGGCACGGACGGCTCAGCACCTCCTCGCCCACGACCGTGATCCTGCGAACCGAGCCCCGTTCCATGGCGGTCTCCCCTTTTCGCGCGCTGCTTGTCGCATGCTGTGCTTGCCAAGTGCTTTGCAAAGTAGCAGGCTTTGCAAAGTGGCAGAAGATGAAGTGACTGCAGATGAAGTGACCGAAGACGACGTCAGCCTGCGCGACCACCACGTCCGCACCGACCTGCTCGACCTGCTCGCCGAGGTCGGCACCGTCACGGCGACCGAAGCCGCCGCCCGGCTGGGCTACAGCTCCGGGCTCTGCTCGTTTCATCTGCGGCAGCTCGCGCGCCACGGGTACATCGAAGAGGCCCCCCACAGCGGCGGCCGGGCGCGCCCCTGGCGGCTGAGGCAGCGGCAGACCGCCGCGGCCGCCGGGAGCGCGGAGGAGCGGTTCGGCGACCTGGCGCGGGGGCTGGAGGACGAGAGCTGGCGGCGGTGGCTGGCCCAGCGGGACGAGGCGCCTCCCGCATGGCGCCACGACGAGGCCTTCAGCGCCGTCGCCTATCTGACGCCCGACGAGATGAGCCAGGTCGCGGACGTCATACGGCGGGCGCTCGCGCCCTACCAGGACCGCGAGCAACGCCCCCTGGCCCGGCCCGAGGACGCCCGCCCGGTGGCCCTCATCACCCGGCTCTTCCCGCTGCTGCCCCACACCCCGGACGGCGCGGAACAGGGCTGAGGAGCGGTCGGGCGGAGCACCTCGTTTGCTGTTTCGGCGAAAAACTTTGTCTTGTGGTCATATGGGCGGCCACGGTGTGCGCATGGACGCACAGTTCTGGGACGACATGTATCGCAGCGCCGACCAAATCATGAGCGGCAACCCCAACGGAGTGCTCGTCACCGAGGTCACCGGCCTGGTGCCGGGGCGGGCGCTCGACATCGGATGCGGTGAGGGTGCCGACGCCATCTGGCTGGCCCGGCGCGGCTGGCAGGTCACCGCGACCGACATCTCCCACACCGCGGTGGAACGCGCCGCCGCCACCGCCCCGGACCTCTCCGGCCAGGTGACGTGGACCCAGGCCGACCTGACCGTGACGCCACCCCCGGCCGCCGCGTTCGACCTGGTGTCGGCCCAGTACTTCCCGCTCCTGCGGCGGCCGGAGCACACCGCGCTGCGCGGTCTGCTCGACGCCGTCGCCCCCGGCGGCACCCTGCTCTACGTCGGCCACGACCTCGCCGTCCTGCCCCCACGCATGCCGAACGGCATCGCCCCCGGCGACTTCTACCAGCCCCGCGAGATCGCTGAACTCCTCGGCGGCGACTGGACGGTCCTGGTCGACGAAATCCGGCCGCGCACCGCCTCCGCCCCGCCCGGCACTCCCCACACCCACGACACCGTTCTGCGCGCGCGGCGCCTGCGGTAGGCCGTAGGCTCCCCGTCCGCCGACCTAGTGCGGGAGGGCGGGGCGGCCGGGCCGGTCGCCGATCTCGGCTGCGGTCCGGGGCGGGTGACGGCGTATCTGCACGGCCTCGGGCTGGACGTCTTCGGCGTCGACCTCTCGTCGGGGATGCTCGCCGTGGCCCGGCGGGAGCATCCGGAGCTGCGGTTCGACGAGGGGTCGATGACCGGGCTGGACCTGCCGGACGGCGCCCTCGGCGGGATCGTCGCCTACTACTCCCTCATCCACACCCCTGCCGAGCGGCTGCCCGAGGTGCTGGCCGAGTTCCACCGGCTGCTGGCGCCGGGCGGCAATCTGCTGGTCGCCTTCCAGGTCGGCGACGAGCCGCTGCACCTGGCCGAGCCGTTCGGCCACCCCGTGTCGCTCGACTTCCGCCGACTGTCGCCCGACGGGATCGCCGCGCTGCTCGAAAGGGCCGGGTTCGCCGTACGGGCCCGGCAGGTGCGCGAGCCGGCGGGCAGGGAGGTGGTTCCGCAGGCGTTTCTGCTGGCCCGTAAGCCGGAAGCGCGCCCCGCGGAAACACCGTAGCCCGGCGGCGGCTCAGAGCGCGTCCGCCAGGTCCTGCAGCAGCCGCCGCTTGGGCCGGGCCCCGACCATCGACCGCACCGGTTCGCCCGCCCGGAACAGCATCAGCGTCGGCATCGAGAGCACTCCGTACGCCGCCGTCGTCTCCGGGTTGGTGTCCACGTCCAGCTGGACGACCTTGAGCCGGTGCCCCTCCTCCCGGGCGATCTCGGCCAGCACCGGCGCGATCATGTGGCAGGGCGGGCACCAGGCGGCCGTGAAGTCCACGAGCACCGGCAGCCCGGCCGTCAGCACCTCCTCGGCGAAGGTGGCGTCCGTGACCGCGGGCACTTCCCCGGTCCGAGTCCGTGTCATCTCGTTCATCCCCTCTGTCGGCCTGTGTCGTGTGGTGTCAGCTCGCAGCGCGGCTCCGGCGCCCCGCCGGGCGCGGTCGCGGCCGCCTCCAGCGCCGACCGGGCCCGCTCCGCCTGGGCGAGCTGCGCCCCGACCTGCCGCCGTACGTCGCTCAGCCGCGCGATGCAGTCGTCCAGTTCGGCCAGCTTGCGCCGGTAGACCTCCAGCGACGCCGGGCAGGAGTCACCGGCCGGATGGCCGGAGCGCAGGCACTCCACGAACGGCCGGGTCTCCTCCAGCCCGAAGCCGAAGTCCTGCAGGGTGCGGATCTGCCGGACCAGCCGGACGTCGTCCTCGCCGTACGCCCGGTACCCGTTGCCCGTGCGCCGCGCGGGCAGCAGTCCGATGGACTCGTAGTAGCGCAGGGTGCGGGTGGTGGTCCCCGCCCGTTCGGCCAGCTCTCCGATCCGCATGGCCCCGACCGTAGACCTTGCCGCCGACGTCAAGGCCAGACCTTTCCGGTCGCCTGCCATGCCGCTGACGGCGCGGAATCCGGCCCGTAGGGTGCGGGCATGACCGCATCCGAGGACTTCGCGGAGCTGCTGCCCGCCACCCGCCGCGCCCTGCTCCACCGCGTCGCCGTCGGCCAGTCAGAGGGCCGGGCGCCCTCCCTGGTGGGGGCCGTGATGCGGGAGGGGCAGCTGGTGTGGACGGGGGCGCGGGGCCGTACGGACGGGCGGTTGCCCGACGCCGACACCCAGTACCGGATCGGTTCGCTGACCAAGATGTTCACCGCCGTGCTGGTGATGCGGCTGCGCGACGAGGGGCTGCTGGACCTCGGGGATCCGCTGGCCAAGCATCTGGAGGCGCCCGAGGCGGAGGGCGCCACCATCGCCCAGCTCCTCGCCCATACCTCGGGGCTGGCCGCCGAGGCGCGCGGACCGTGGTGGGAGCGCACACCGGGCGCGCTGCGTCCCGAGACGGCGGACATCTTCGGCGAGCGCCCCCTCGTGCACCCCGCTGGACGCCGTCACCACTACTCCAACACCGGCTTCGCCCTGCTCGGCGCGCTCGTCGAGCGGCTGCGCGGCGCGGCCTGGGCCGATGTCCTCGCCCGCGAGGTGCTGGAGCCGCTGGGGATGACGCGTACGTCCACGGAGCCGCGCGCTCCGCACGCCGGGGGCTGGGCCGTTCACCCCTGGGCGGATGTGCTGCTGCCGGAACCCGCCGAGGACACCGGGCGGATGGCGCCCGCCGGAGAGCTGTGGTCGACCGCCGCCGACCTGGCCCGCTTCGCCGCGTTCCTGCTGGACGGGGACGAGCGGGTGCTCGGCGCCGCGACGCTCGCCGAGATGCGCGCCCCCGCCGCCCCGCCCGAGGGCCGGGACTGGGACGGCGGCTACGGCCTCGGGGTGCAGCTCGCGCGGCGCGAGGGCCGGTTCCTGTACGGCCATGGCGGCTCCATGCCCGGCTTCCTGGCCACCCTGTGGGTCGGCGCGGACGACCGGCTGGCCGGGATCGCGCTGGCCAACGCCACCTCGGGGCCCTCCGTCGGCTCCGTCGCCGCCGACCTCGTACGGATCACGGCGGAGCACGAGCCGCCGATCCCCGCCCCCTGGCGGCCGCTGCCCGAGGCCGATCCGGCGCTGCTGGCGCTGACCGGGCCCTGGTACTGGGGGCCGACGCCCTTCCTGCTGCGGCTGCGCGCCGAGCGCGGCCTGGAGCTGTCGCCGATCGATGGAAGGGGCCGCGGCTCGCGCTTCCGGGCCGAGCCGGACGGCACCTGGACCGGCCTCGACGGCTACTACGCGGGGGAGACGCTGCGCGTGGTCGTAGGTGCCGAGGACGGTACGCCCGGCCATCTCGACCTCGGCACCTTCGTGCTGACGCGGGAGCCGTACGCCCCGGAGGGCGCGGTGCCCGGGGGCGTCGACCCGGACGGCTGGCGGCCCCGCCCGCTGTAGCCCTCCCGCTGTAGGACGTACGGCTGGAGAGCGGGCGGCGCGGGCGGCGCGTGCGGCCCGTCACGGCGCGCGCCGGGTCAGTCGAGCGGCAGCTTGAAGCCGAGGTGACTGGCCTCGAAGCCGAGCCGTTCGTAGAAGCGGTGGGCGTCGATGCGGGTCGCGTCCGAGGTGAGCTGCACCAGCGCACAGCCCTGGCGGCGCGACTCCCCGACCGCCCACTGGATCAGCTCGGTGCCGAGGCCGTTGCCGCGTTCGTCGGAGTGGATACGGACGGCCTCGATGATCGAGCGGGTGGCACCGCGCCGGGAGAGCCCGGGCACCACGGTGAGCTGGAGGGTGCCGACCGTACGCCCGTCCCGGACGGCGACGACCAGGTGCTGGTTCGGGTCCCGGTCGAGCCGCTCGAACGCGGCCCGGTACGGGGCCGGGTCGTCCGGTGACTCCCGTTTGGCACCCAGGGGATCGTCGGCGAGCAGGGCGACGATCGCGGATATGTCCTCGGCGGTCGCGCGCCGGATCTCGAAGTCGGTCACGCCCGCGAGCCTACGCGGCCGCTCACAGCCCTTCCACGGCCGCGACCAGAGGCGCCAGTTCGGGCCGCAGGGCGGCCTCCCGGAGCGCTTCGCGCAGGGCGGCGTCGTGCGTCGGACGCGCCTCCTCCAGCAGCTTCAGCCCCTCGGGGGTGACGTTCGTATAGATGCCGCGGCGGTCGCCCGGGCAGATGTAGCGGGAGAGCAGATCGCGGTCCTCCAGCCGGGTGACCAGCCGGGTGGTGGCGCTCTGGCTGAGCACGACGGAGTCGGCGAGCTGCTTCATCTGCAGATGCCCGCCGTCGCCGTCGTGCTGGCCGCTGAGCACGTTCAGCACCGAGAACTCGCGGACGCTCAGCTCGTGCCCGGCCTGCAGCGCGCGCTCGATGTGCGCCTCGATGCGGCCGTGCAGGGAGGACAGCGCGCACCAGCCCTGGGCGAGGCCCTGCCCGGACGGCGGGGCGGCGGTGCCGTGCGGCTCGTCCGGCATGGAACCCATCCCTTCGGTTTCCTTCTGTTTCCTTCGCTTCCTCGCCCGCCGTCGATTCCTTCGGCTTCTTCGAAGGCGTCGGCGGGTGAGTCGCTCCCAGGATAATCCTGCCGCCAAAAATGCCCGCGTATGCAACTATCCAGCCACCCGTCGCGGTACGGGTCGGCGGCCGCGCGCCCGCCGCCCCCGCGCGGTCAGCCCCCACGGCTTGACCACCGAGATCGCGGTGAGGAAGGCGTAGACGCCCAGGCTGACCGACGGCGCCAGGATCAGATCGGTGGCCGCGCCGACCGCCCGGCCCGCCGTGACGTCGGCCATCGCCGCGTCGATCCGGGCGCGCAGCGCGAAGGCGGTCGCGGCGGTGGTCGCGAGCGTCAGCCAGAGCTTCACGTACACCCAGCGGTGGCGGGCCAGGCCCCAGGGCGTGCCGAGGGCCAGCACCACCCCGCTGATCAGGGAGAGCAGGCTGATCGGGATGAGCAGCCAGTCCCCGAGGACGTTCATCGACCGGTACGCCCCTTCGGCGGCCTCGGCCGACCCGGCCGTGGCCCCGGCGATGCCCAGGGCCAGCACGCCGAGCGTCAGCCCGAGCCAGCCGACGGAGACGACCACATGCACGACGAGGAGGGCCCGGCGCACGGGCCGTTTCAGCTGTTCCATGCGCTCACGGTCGCGCGCCCGGCCCCCGCGCCGCGTCTGACGGCGGGAGTATCCCCGGCTACTCCCGGGATCGGGGATGGCTTCGCGGGGGCTGGCCTCTACGCTCGATCTCCATGACCAGACTGCATCTGTTCGATCTGGACGGGACGCTGATCCAGGGGTCGGCGGCAGCCATCGAGATATCGCGTCAGCTCGGCGTGGAGCGGGAGATCGGGGAGCTGGAGCGGGAGTTCGCGGCGGGCGGGCTGGCGCCCGCGCGGTTCGCCGAGCGGGCCTGCGCGCTGTGGGGCGAGCTGACGGAGGCGCAGGTGGCGGCGGCCTTCGAGGGGGCGCCGTGGCTGAGGGGGATCCGGGAGGTGTGGGCGGACATCCGGGCGCGCGGCGAGCGGTGTGCCGTGATCTCGCTCTCGCCCGGTTTCTTCGTGGAGCGGCTGCTGGACTGGGGCGCGGACGCGGCGCACGGGTCGGCCTGGCCGTCGGTGCCGTTCCGGGAGCGGCTTGATCCGGCGGGCATCCTGAACCCGGCCGCTAAGGTGCGGATCGCCGATGAACTCTGCGGGAAGTTCGGGTTGACCAGGGCGGACTGCGTCGCTTACGGAGATTCGATGTCGGATGCCGAGCTGTTCGCGGTGGTGCCCTTCTCGGTCGCGGTGAACGCGGATCACCATGTGAGCGAAATCGCATCCAGCCGGTATAGCGGGAATGATCTCCGAGAGGCCTACGAATTGGCGGGTAACTGCACGTAACTTCGGGTAATTACGTGCGTTGCCGGGTGTAACGGATGGGTCATCAGTAGGGCTTGTGCATTCATCCGGGCCCGGTAGGGTCGGGTCAGTTCCGTACCGGGAAGCTGTGGGCGGGACCACAACCGGGCAACCCGCTCCAACCAGCATATCGGGAACACAGCCCCCGTTACCCGGACTTCGGGCGAAGTTCTCGGGGTGCGGAAGGAGCGTGGCATGCTGCCCGGAACAGAGTATGGAGCGGGCCGACAGGACCAATCTCACGTGAACCAGTCGACCAGAGCGGGGAATTGCGGGCACATTCCGCCAGCGGAAGTGCGAAGACCGACAGAAAGATGTTCGAGGCGAGGCAACCATGGACGCTCCGACCACCACATCGTCGGCCGGTAACGACGGCGGGGGAAACAGTGGCGACTGGGGTTGGTTCACCCCGAGCAGGAAACGCCCCGATGACCAGCCCCGTTCCCCCGAAACGGACGGCGCGGACGACGACCGGGCGGCCCCCCGCCCGGTGAGCCCGATACGCCGGGCCGGTACGGAGGCGGAGCGCCGCCCGGCGCCCCCCGCACCGGCCCCCGCGTCCCCGATGCCCCCCGCGTCCGCCGTACCCCCCGCGTCCGCCGTGCCTCCCGCCGCCGCGGTGCCGCCCGCCTCCCCCGTCGCCCCCGCGTCCGCCGTGCCGCCGGAGACCGCCGTGCCGCCCGAGACCGCCGCACCGCCCGAGACCGGGCGCGAGGAGCATCAGCGGCCCGACGAGGCACCGGCCCCGCAGGGCGCGCGCCCGGCCGCCGAATCCGTCTTCACCGCCCCCGAGACCGCCTCGCCCGACGCGATCCTGCTGCGCCGCACCATGGCCGAGATCGAGCCGGTGAGCGACAAGGTCACCTCGTACTTCTACGCGCTGCTCTTCGTCCAGCACCCCGAGCTGCGGCCGCTCTTCCCGGCCGCCATGGACGCCCAGCGCGACCGGCTGTTCAAGGCGATCCTCACCGCCGCCCGGCTCATCGACGACCCGGACATCCTCACCGACTTCCTCTCCCGGCTCGGCCGCGGGCACCGCAAGTACGGCACCCAGCCCGAGCACTATCCGGCCGTCGGCGAGTGCCTGCTCGCCGCGCTCACCCGGTACGCGACCAACACCTGGAGCGAAGAGGCCGAGGCGGCCTGGGTCCGGGCCTACACCGCGATCTCCCAGATCATGATCGACGCGGCGGCCGAGGACGAGCTGCGCGCCCCCGCCTGGTGGCAGGCGGAGGTCGTCGGGCACGAGCCGCGCACGGCCGACATCGCCGTCGTCACCGTCCGCCCGGACCAGCCGTACCCCTTCCTCGCGGGCCAGTACACCTCGCTGGAAACCCCCTGGTGGCCGCGGGTGTGGCGGCACTACTCCTTCGCCTCCGCGCCGCGCCCGGACGGGCTGCTGTCCTTCCATGTGAAGGCGGTCCCGGCGGGCTGGGTCTCCTCCGCGCTGGTGCACCGCGCCCGCCCCGGCGATGTGATCCGGCTGGGGCCGCCCGCCGGTTCGATGACGGTCGACCACTCGACCGACAACGGGCTGCTCTGTCTGGGCGGCGGCACCGGTATCGCGCCGATCAAGGCGCTGGTCGAGGATGTCGCCGAGCACGGCCGCCAGCGCGCGGTCGAGGTCTTCTACGGCGCCCGCAGCGACCACGATCTCTATGACATCGACACCATGCTGCGGCTCGCCCAGCGGCACCCCTGGCTCTCGGTCCGTCCGGTGGTCTCCGACGGTCCGACGAGCGGGCTCAGCGGCAGACTTCCCGACGCCGTGCGGCAGTACGGCCCGTGGAACGCGTACGACGCCTATCTCTCCGGCCCGCCCGGCATGATCCGCAGCGGCGTGGACGCGCTGATGGGCGTCGGCGTCCCGTCGCATCGCATACGGCACGACTCGATCGAAGAGCTGATGGCGGCGGCGGAGTAGGCAGAAACGCTAGAGACAGACGGCGAATTCAGAACGGGGACGAGGGACTGTGGACGACGTCGGGCACGAGCGGGCGGCCACGCCGGCACCCGGCCACCGTACGGAGCGTCTGGAGGGGCCGGGGGGACCGCGGGGAGCCGAGCGCTCGGGCCGTCCGGGGAGCGACGGCGAGCACCTCCTCCAGCAGCGGCTGGGCACGGCCGACCGCGCCGACCGCTTCTACGACGAGCAGGTGCTGGACCACCTCAACGTCCGGATGCGGGAGTTCATCGCACGCCAGGAGATGTTCTTCCTGGCCACCGCCGACCGCCACGGGGAGTGCGACAGCACCTTCCGGGCCGGGCCGCCCGGCTTTCTGCGGGTGCTCGACGGACGCACCCTCGCCTATCCCGAATACCGGGGGAACGGCGTGCTGGCCAGCCTCGGCAACATCGAGGAGAACCCCCACCTCGGCATCCTCATGGTCGACTTCTTCCGCGACCGCATCGGGCTGCACGTCAACGGCCGCGCCCGGGTGGTCGAGGACGACGCGATGCGCGCCCGCCACCCCGGTCTGCCGGTCGACGCGGTGCCCGGCCGCCGCGCGGTCGTCTGGGTCGAGGTGGCCGTCGAGGAGGCGTACATCCACTGCGCCAAGCACATCCCCCATCTGCAGAAGGTGCCCGCCCGGCGGCGCGCCCGCGCGGAGGACGGGACGGCCACCGACCAGCCCCGCGACCCGGAGCAGGGGCAGGCCTGGGGGACGGACGACGTGAAGCGCAAGGGCGGCGACTTCTTCGGTGCCGCCGCCGAGGCGCGCGAGGGGCGCCGTACGCCCCCTGCCGCCCGTCCCGAGGAGTGGCTGCAGGAGGCGGAGCGGGTGCTCGCCGAGGCGCGTCGGCGGGCGGCCCAGAAGGGACCGCAGCCGTTCAGCGGCTGGTTCCGCTGAAGTTGAACGGCGCTGATCAGTGTCGATCAAGCTAGATCGCCTCTGAGCAAGATCGGTCAGCCGAGGTCGTCCGCGAGCAGGGCGAGCACGCCCTCGATATTGGCGTCGAGGTAGGCGCGCAGCGACGGCGGCACCATCCCGACGGAGGCGATCCCCTCGCGGGTGAACGGGATCCGGACCACGTCGTACTCCCCGCAGGGCTCCTCCACCTCCGGGCCGTGCCGCCTGCTGAGGTCCATCGAGGCGAGTCGGCAGACGAAGAAGTGCTGCACCTTGACGCCGTCCGGGACCTCGCCTTCCGGGTACGGGACGGTGTCCACGAAGGCGGGGACCACGTCCGTCACCTTCGCGCCCAGCTCCTCGTCCACCTCGCGGTGCAGGGCCTCGACGACGGTGGTGTCCTCGGGCTCCACACCGCCGCCGGGAGTGATCCAGTAGGGCTGCTCACCGGGCTTGGTCCGCTTGATCAGGATCATCCGCGGGTCGGCGCCGCCGTCGAGCAGGATGGCGCGGGCGGTGCGTTTGACCACGGGTCGTTCGGTCATGCAGGACATCTGCCGCAGCCGTCCCCGGCTGAAACCCCATACTCACCAGACGACAGGGGCTCACCAGTCCACAGCGGCGCGCAGCAGCCACTCGTGCGCCCGCGCGACGTGCGGCACCGCGAGCCCGCCCGTCCGCACCACCAGGAAGTAGGTGCGCAGCGGCGGCACCGGCGGGTTGAGCAGCGCCACGACCTCCCCGGCGTCGAGGGCGTCCATGCACAGATAGCGCGGCAGTACGCCGAGCCCCGCGCCCTCCGCGACGCACGCCAGCACCGCCCGCAGATCGGGGGCGATGACCGTGCCGGAGGTGACCGGGCGGGTGTCGAAGACGGCCGACCAGTAGCGGCTGACCAGCGGCAGGCTCTCGTGCACCTCGACCACGGGCAGCGCCTCCAGCGCGCTCGCGCCCTTGACCTGGAGCACCGCGGAGCCGCCGAGCCGGGCCGCCCAGCGCGGCGACGCGATCAGCACATGCTCCTCGTCGCACAGCGGGGTGGCGGCCAGCAGCCGGCCGCGCGGCCGGGCGGTGCTGATGGCCAGGTCGTGGTGGCCCGCCCCGAGCCCCTTGAACAGCTCCTCGGAGCTGCCGAACGCGCACCGCAGCGCGAGCCCCTGGGTGACGAGCGTGGTGAGCGCGGGCAGGGCGCGCAGCGCGGTGAATTCCGGGGGACCGGCCAGGTGCAGGGTGCGCAGCGGGGAGTCGTCGTCGAGACCGGCCTCGGTGATCTCCACGAGCGCGTCGAGGTGCGGGGCGGTCTTGTGGGCCAGCTCCTCCCCGACGGTGGTGGCGATGACCCCGCGCGCCGTACGGAGGAACAGCGGCCGCCCCAGCTGCCGTTCCAGGGTGCGGATCTGGCCGGTGACGGCGGGCTGGGAGAGGCCGAGCAGCGCGGCGGCACGGGTGAAGGACCCGGCGCGGTGCACCGTGACAAACGTGCGTAAGAGGGCCAGATCCATGCGGTTCCCCTCGCGTCGACGCACCCCCGCCGCATGCCAACTATAAATATGCCGATAGGTTCATGTCGCTACTGTGATTGGACACTGACGCTGAGTCAACTAGCCTTGTTCAAGCGGTTCTCCACGAGAAGAACCGGGGCGTCTCAAGCCACGAGGGGGGAGGCTTGAGACGCCCGTCAGGCGTACCCGCGTGCGAGCGGTACGGCGAGTTTCGGCCGCCTTCCGCCCTTTAACCGCGCGCCTCATCGAGCGCGCGCAGCACATCCGCGATCAGATCGTCCGGGTCCTCCGCGCCCACCGAGAAGCGGATGAAGCCCTCGGCGACCGCGTCGCCGCCCCAGCGGCCGCGCCGCTCGGCGGTGGAGCGCACGCCGCCGAAGCTGGTGGCGTCGTCGACCAGCCGCAGCGCGGCGAGGAACCGCTCCGCGTACTCCTTGCCGGGCAGGGTGAAGGACACCACGCAGCCGAAGCGGCCGCGCATCTGCCCGGACGCGACCGGATGCGCCGGATCGTCCGGCAGCCCCGGGTGGCGCAGCCCGTCGACCTCGGGCCGGTCGCGCAGCGCTTCGGCGAGCGCGAGGGCGGTGCGGGCCTGCCGGTCGACGCGCAGCGGGAGGGTGGCCAGGGAGCGGTGGGCGAGCCAGGCCTCCATCGGGCCGGGGATCGCGCCGACGGTCTTGCGCCAGCCGCGCACGGCGGCGGCCAGCTCCGGATCGCGGCAGGTCACGTAGCCGAGCAGGACGTCGCCGTGGCCGGTGAGCGCCTTGGTGCCGCTCGCCACGGAGAAGTCCGCGCCCAGCTCCAGGGGGCGCTGCCCGATCGGGGTGGCGAGGGTGTTGTCGACGGCGACCAGCGCGCCGCGCGCGTGCGCGGCGTCGGCGAGCGCGCGGATGTCGCATACGTCGAGACCGGGGTTGGACGGGGTCTCCAGCCACAGCAGCCCGGTGGTGTCGTCCAGGGCCGTCAGCTGGGCGTCGCGCGCGGTCGGGGCGGTGCGTACCTGTACGCCGAAGCTCCGCAGCCGCTCGCTGAGCGCCGGGAGCAGCTGGTAGCCGTCGGACGGCAGGACGGCGGTGTCGCCCTGCCGCAGCTGCGACAGGAGGACGGCCGCGATCGCGCCCATGCCGGACGCGAAGACGACGGTCTCGGCGGCGGCGTCCGGGGACTCCAGCTCGCTGATCGCCCGCTCCAGCCGGGACCAGGTGGGGTTGGCGTCGCGGCCGTAGGCGAAGGGGCCGGAGGCGTCGCCGGGGAGGTGGTAGTGGGCGGCGAAGACCGGTCCGGGCAGCGCCGGTTCGTACGCCTCGGCCTCGGGAAGTCCGGCCCGTACGGCCCGGGTGCCGTCGCCGGTCATACGCGCTCCTCGGCAGGCTGGTCGGTATCGCCGGACGCGCCGTCGAGGGCCTCGGCGACCGCGTCCAGCAGTCCGCCGCTCGCGGCCTCGATCATCTCCAGGACCTCCTCGAAGCCGTCCGTCCCGCCGAAATAGGGATCCGGCACGTCCAGATCGCTCGGCGCGTCCGGGTCGTAGGAGCGCAGCAGCCGCACCTTCGCGGCGTCCCGCGCGGTCGGCGCCAGGGCGCGCAAATCCCGCAGATGGCCGCTGTCCAGCGCGATCACCAGATCGAGGTCGGCGAACCACGCGGGCTGGAACTGCCGCGCGATGTGATCCTGCTCATAGCCGTGGTCGGCGAGCACGGCGATCGCACGGCGGTCGGCCCCGTCGCCCTCGTGCCAGGGGCCGGTGCCCGCGCTGTCCCACGCGACGAGGCCGTCGAATCCGGCGTCCTCGGCATGGGCGCGGACGATGGATTCGGCCATCGGCGACCGGCATATGTTGCCGGTGCAGACGAAGCAGACACGATAGGGCGACGGGGCTCTCATACCTGTCATCATCCCCGGCCGCGGTCAGTCCTTGTCATCGGGAAGGACGACGTGCAGCGCCCAGGCGACTATGGAAACGATCAGGCCACCGAGGAAGGCGGCGCCGAAGCCGTCGACGTGGAAGCTGAGATCCAATTGCCCGGCCAGCCAGGAGGTCAGCAGCAGCATCAGGGCATTGATCACCAGGGTGATCAGCCCGAGGGTCAGGATGAACAGCGGGAACGCCAGCAGTTTGACGACCGGCTTCACCACCACGTTCACCAAGCCGAAGACCAGGGCGACGAGAATGAGGGTGATCGCCTGACGGCCGGTGTTCTCACCGGTCAGAGTGATGTCCTTGAGCAGCCAGATGGCGACGCCGAGGGCGCCGGCGTTGGCGAGCGTCTTGACGAGCAAATTCTTCATGGTTGAGATCGTCGCAGACAGGCCCGGGGACGGGCAGGGGCATGGCAGGCAGGGGTGGAGAGGCGAATGAAGGCGTTCCGGCTGGACGAGCTGGAGGCGGAGCGGGCCGCGAATGATGGCGCGTATCTGCAGTTCCTGCGTGAGCGGAACATGTCGGTCGGGCTCTACGCGCTGAACGCGGGCCAGACCGACCCGCAGTCGCCGCACGGCCAGGACGAGGTGTACCTGGTGATGAGCGGCCGGGCGTCGATCACGGTGGGCATGGAGACGACCCAGGTGGCGCGGGGCAGCGTGGTGTACGTACCGGCGGGCGTGGCGCACAAGTTCCACCACATCACCGAGGATCTGCGGATCATGGTGGTGTTCTCTCCTCCGGAACGCTGACGAGAACTGACCGGATCCCTCCGGTCCCCTACGGGTTCGCTCAGGGATGGACGGGGGATGGAAGCCCTCCGTCCGCTTCCGGCCCGCCCTAGCATCGAGGGCAGGGGACCGGTGCCGTAGGACCGGCCCCGCCAGCCAGGAGAGAGCAAGGAGCAGACGTGGCCGCGAAGGACATATTCCGGGGCTTGCCGTGGTGGGTGACGTGGATCGCGGTGCCGGTTCTCGTCCTCGCCGTCTTCGGCGGGATGATCATGAGCGTGGTCGGCTTCGTCATCGGCCTGCTCTTCAAGGCGCTGGTGCTGGTGGCGCTGATCGGCGGTCTGATCTACGTCGTACGGAAGTTCACCTCGTCCTCGTCGCGCGACTGGTGACCCCGCGCGACCGGTGACCCCGCGCGGCGGGTACGCCGCGCGAGGGATACGGCGGGGCCAAACATCGGCCCCACGGCACCTCTGTGGTTAGAGTGCGAGTCCGCGACGTTCCCCATCTCGGCGTCTGCCTCGCAACAACACCCCGGGGGTGCCTGTTGACGACAGCGAACATCGACTCGGCCGCTGAACCGGCCCTGATCGCCCGCGCACCGGGCCGGCGTCGCCCGGCCCCGTGGGTTCCACCACGGCAACACTGGCCATTTCCGTTCCCTCACATGAGGCAAAGCGACTCCGCCCCGCAATCGAGTCGCTACGCTCCAGAGTCGGCCAAGTCTGAACTACCCGGGGCGGCGAACGATGCGTGACATGCGTGACACAGTCCAGGCGGAAGTGACGATGACCTTTCTGGTCTCGCAGGAACTGTCCTTCCGGATCCCGGTCGAGCTGTCGTACGACAGCGGCGATCCCTACGCGGTCGAGATCACCTTCCACTTGCCCGGCGACGCGCCGGTGAGCTGGGCCTTCGCCCGTGAGCTGCTGCTGGACGGGCTCAGCAAACCCACCGGCGAGGGCGATGTGCGGATCGCACCGGCCTCGCCCGAAGGGCTCTCGGACGTGTTCATCAGACTGCAGGTCGGGTCCGAGAGAGCCCTGTTCCGGGCCGGGGCGGCGCCGCTGGTGGCCTTCCTGGACCGTACGGACCGGCTCGTCCCGTTCGGCGAGGAGCCCGCGGCCTGCGATCCGGTCGACGACCTCGACGCCGAACTGGACCGCATCCTGGCCGAGGACCGCTTCGCGTAGCGGTCCGGCGCACATGCGTAGCGCGGCTCAGCGTGCGCGCGCCCGGCGGCGCTTCCCGCGCCCCCGTCCGCCCCCGCTGGCCCCGGTGGATCCGGTGGACCCGCTTCCGCTCGCCGCCGTGCCGTTCTCCGGCGCGTGCGCGTGGTCCGCGGAGACCACCAGCACGGCCAGCGCCGTGGTCACCGGCACCGAGGCGACCAGCCCGATGCTGCCCACCAGGGTGCGGACGATCTCCTCCGCGACGATCTCGCTCGTCGCCACCGTTCCCACTCCGCTGTCCGCGATCGAGAAGAGGAGCAGCAGCGGAAGCGAGGCGCCCGCGTACGCCAGCACCAGGGTGTTCACGACGGACGCGATGTGGTCCCGCCCGATGCGCATCGCGGCCGTGTAGAGCTTCCGCCGGCTCGTCGAGGGGTCGGCTTCCCGCAGCTCCCACACCGCCGAGGTCTGGGTGACCGTCACGTCGTCCAGCACGCCCAGCGAACCGATGATCACCCCTGCCAGCAGCAGACCCTTGATCTCGATGCCCGGATAGAGGCCGTGCACCAGACCGGTCTGGTCGTCGGTGTTGCCGGTCAGCGACGCCCAGCCGATGAACAGCGAGCCGAGCACGCCGATCAGCAGCAGCGAGACCAGGGTGCCGAGCACGGCGACCGATGTCCGGGCGCTCAGTCCGTGGCACATATAGAGCGCGAGCAACATGATCGCGCTGCCTCCGACGACCGCGACCACCAGCGGATTCGAGCCCTGCAATATCGCCGGGAGGATGAACAGCGTCAGCACCCCGAAGCTGATGGCCAGCGCCACCAGCGCGAAGATGCCGCGCAGCCGTCCGACGGCCACGACCACGAGCGCGAACACCCCGGCGAGCAGGGCCATGGGGAACGAGCGGTTGATGTCCGAGACCGAGTACTGGAGGTTCTTCGGCGCCTTGGGCGCGTACGAGAGCTTCAGCTCCTGCCCGGCGCTGAGCTTCCGCGAGGCGTTCGGCTGGACGATCTCGGGGAACGTACGGCCCTTGTCCTTGCCCGAGGTGACCTCGATGGTGGCCTTCTCGCAGACGCTCTCGCCGCCGCCTGCTCCGCCGCCCGCTCCGCCTCCGGTGCCGCCACCGGGCGCGCCGCCGCCGGGCGCCGGGGCGCCGCCCTGCTGACCCGGTTCGGTGGGTGCCTGCGGCTGCGCGTTGACGTCGGCGCAGTCGACCTCCGCCACCTTCACCACGCGCCCGGCGACCGTCTCCTGGTCGAAACCGAGCCCGCTGCGGCCCTGCGTGGTGTGCTCGGGGCTGCCCGGCCACAACGCGACCAGCCCGGCGAGGACGGCGACGGCGAACGGGATGAGCACCGCCGCGATGACCTTGCGGAGGCGTGCGGAGACGGGCGCGGCCGGGCCGTGGGAGTGGGCGTGGCTGTGGCCATGGCCGGGGGAGCCATGGGAGTGGCCATGGGCCTCGCCGGACGGGCGGGGCTGCTCGGGCGGATGGTCCTGCTGTGTCGCGGTCACCGTCGCATCATCGCAAGAGCGGCAGGCCCCCTGTTCAGGTATGCGGGGAAACCGTTAGCGTGGGGGCACCTTTGCAATCGCGGGAGCTCGGAGCACCGGGCTGAGAGGGCGCTGACGTCACAGCTGCGCCGACCGCTGAACCTGTTACCGGGTAATGCCGGCGTAGGGAGTGGGTCTCATGACTCAGCAGGATGCACACACGCGCGAAAACGCTGGCGATTTCGGCTGGCATAAGGGATATGTCACGGGTTCCCGCCCGGACATCCAGGTCCCGGTGCGCCGCGTGCACCTCACCAATGGCCAGGACGTGACGCTGTACGACACGTCCGGCCCGTACACCGACCCCCACATCGACACCGACGTCCGCCGTGGCCTCGCGCCGCTGCGGCAGAACTGGATCATCACCCGCGGCGACACCGAGGAGTACTCCGGCCGTCCGGCCCGGCCCGAGGACGACGGGCTCAAACACACCGCGCCCCGCGGTGGCCTGCGCAACCTCGACGCGGTCTTCCCCGGACGGCCGCGCCAGCCCCGCCGGTCCCGCGACGGCGCCCCCGTCACCCAACTCGCGTACGCCCGCCGGGGCGAGGTCACCGCGGAGATGGAGTACGTGGCGATCCGCGAGAACGTCTCCCCCGAGGTGGTCCGCGAGGAGATCGCGGCGGGCCGGGCCGTACTGCCCGCCAACGTCAACCACCCGGAGATCGAGCCGATGATCATCGGCAAGCGGTTCCTGGTGAAGGTCAACGCCAACATCGGCAACTCCGCCGTCACCTCGTCCATCGAGGAGGAGGTCGAGAAGATGACCTGGGCGACCCGCTGGGGCGCCGACACGGTCATGGACCTGTCGACCGGCCGCAACATCCACACCACCCGCGAGTGGCTGCTGCGCAACTCCCCGGTGCCGATCGGCACCGTGCCGCTCTACCAGGCGCTGGAGAAGGTCGACGGCAAGGCCGAGGAGCTGTCCTGGGAGGTCTACAAGGACACCATCATCGAACAGGCCGAGCAGGGCGTCGACTACATGACGGTGCACGCGGGCGTGCGGCTCCCGTACGTCCCCCTGACGGCCCGCCGCAAGACCGGAATCGTCTCCCGCGGCGGCTCGATCATGGCCGCCTGGTGCCTGGCCCACCATCAGGAGTCGTTCCTCTACACCCACTTCGAGGAGCTGTGCGAGATCCTCGCGGCGTACGACGTCACGTACTCGCTGGGTGACGGGCTGCGCCCCGGATCCATCGCCGACGCCAACGACGAGGCGCAGTTCGCGGAGCTGCGCACGCTCGGCGAACTCAACCGGATCGCCAAGGAGCACGGCGTCCAGACCATGATCGAGGGCCCGGGCCATGTCCCGATGCACAAGATCAAGGAGAACGTCGACCTCCAGCAGGAGATCTGCGAGGAGGCCCCCTTCTACACCCTGGGCCCCCTCACCACGGATGTCGCGCCCGCCTACGACCACATCACCTCGGGGATCGGCGCCGCGATGATCGCCTGGTGGGGCACGGCGATGCTCTGCTACGTCACCCCCAAGGAGCACCTGGGGCTGCCGGACCGCGACGACGTGAAGACCGGCGTGATCACCTACAAGATCGCCGCCCACGCCGCCGACCTGGCCAAGGGCCACCCCGACGCCCAGGCCTGGGACGACGCGCTCTCCGACGCGCGCTTCGAGTTCCGCTGGGAGGACCAGTTCAACCTGGCCCTCGACCCGGACACGGCACGCTCGTTCCACGACGAGACGCTCCCGGCGGAGCCCGCCAAGACGGCGCACTTCTGCTCCATGTGCGGGCCCAAGTTCTGCTCCATGAAGATCAGCCACGACATCCGCCGCGAACACGGCGCCGCGATGGACGAGGCGGAAGCGGAAGCCGGAATGGCGGAGAAGTCCCGAGAGTTCGCCGCCGCGGGCAACCGCGTCTACCTCCCCCTCGCCGACTGACCCCGGCCCCCTGCGGCTCGGCCGTTGTGGGGCACAGCAGGATGCGAGGCATGGCAACCGAGATGGGACCGATGGCGGAACACGTTCAACGGCGGTGGCGCGAGGCACAAGCCCCCGACGGTGACGTGATCGTCTTCGGGGACGGACGGCTGTCGGTGATGCGGTTCTGCATCACCGACAGCTGGTCGCGGGCGGACGAGATCCTCCGGGCCACGGAATGGACCGCCCGCCACTGGCTGGACGTCGACGTGGTCATGGCCTCGTGCGGATACGGCGAATACCGCGCCTACGGAGGCGAATCCGCAGCCTACGGCAGCATCGGCTGGGTCGCCCTGACCCGGGACGACGAGCGGCGGACTTTGGAATGGCTCGCTGTGTGCTCCGAGTCGAACCCGTTCGCCGAGGTGGCTCTCGACGACACCTGCCTGACGGCGGTCAGCACCAGCCGCGATGTGTGGACCTTCCCACGCGACGCCCCGCAGCAGGTGGAGATCAGCCGGGTCGTCGAACGGGACAGGTGACCGCTTCCCCTGCCGGGTGAGCATGATGTCTGCGGGCTGAGGTGAGTGATGGAGGCTTAGAAGCCCTAACAGAATGCGTCCTCTGCAGGGCGGCTCGTACCCTCGCTGCCCAATGCGGCGGTGCCCTAGAGTCGCCGCATGCGACGAAGAACAGGGCTGGCGATAGTTGGGGCTGCTGCCCTGGCCTGGGGCGAGTGGTTGAACTGGCGCTGGTCCCGAGCCCTCGTGGGGGGCCGCGGGGGCGCATCAGAAGCCGTGGTCGTGTTGGGCTACCGGAACCCACAATCGACGGCGAACTTCATCAACCGCTGGCGCGTTCGTGCTGGAATTCGCTCCGTTGCCGCTGACGGTGCGCGAGGCACTCTCGTGATCTTCAGCGGTGGTGCGACCGGCAGCTACGCTGCGGAAGCCCAGCTGATGGCTGACTACGCGAAGTCGACGCTTGGGTTCGACGGCACGGTGCTTCTCGAAGACCAGAGCATGACGACATGGGAGAACATCACGAACGTGATCCCGCTGCTTGAGGATATCGACCGCATCAAGATCGTCTCCCAACCAGCTCACGCGCTCAAGGCCCGCGCGTACTTGCGGCGGCAGCGTCCTGACCTTGCTGAGAGGCTCGTGCGAGCGGATGACTACCGCCCTGGTGAGTGGATGATTGGTAAACCGCTGCTGGCTCTGTACGGGCTTCGGATGCTCCGTGGTCTCAAGGCCGAAGAGCGGAAGGTCTCGCTGTAGACAGCTCCTGTCGCGTCGGCATCACATACGGTGGCTCTTGATCAGGAGCAGACCGGGGCGGCCCTGGAGTGGCTGGTCCCGGCGGGGCCGGGGCTCGGCGCCACGGGGGCGTTCGCGGACGGCACCGCCCCTGGACCCGGGGCCGATCCGTTCACGCGAGTGCTGGCGCTCACCGGAAGAGACACCCGTTAGTCCGGCTGGTTCTCCGGGCCGCCGTATTCGGGGCTTGTGTAGTCCGGGCTGCTGTAGCGGGGGCGGGCTCTGGGGCCGTCGTCGTCGGTGCTGAAGCCCGGGCGGCTGTAGCCGAGGTGGGGGGTGCGGCCCGCTTCGGGGCGGCCGGGGACGTAGGCGGTCCAGGGGGCGGGGGCCGAGGGGTTGGCCAGGGCCTCGTGGAGGAAGGGCAGGACGCCCCGCTCCAGCAGGGCCTGCCGCCAGGCCTCTCTGGCCCGGTCCACCTCTTCCAGCTGCTCGGCCAGGGCCTCGCCGCGGATCGCGCTGGAGCCGTTGCGCAGGGCGGTGAGGAGGAGGCCGACGGCGGCGAGCAGGATGCCCGCGGCGGTGAGGGCGGCGAAGAACCAGCCCGCGGTGATCATCGGCTGGGCGATGGACGGCACGGGGTCCAGGACGTGCAGTACGTAGCCGACGAGCAGGAAGATGATCGCGGCGGTCCCGGCCAGCACCGGGGCCAGGACGGCGAGCATGGGGACCAGCCCCGCACCTGAGGCGTCCAGGAGGGTGCCGGTGAATCCGGCGGCGTGCCCGTGCTCGTCGTCGTCCTCCGGGAGCCCGGCCATGGGCAGGGGCGGGGCGGGCTCGCGGAGGCGGGCGCGGGCGACGACGTAATCCTGGTATTCGGCGGCCGCGCACGCGGTGATGGCGGCCGAGGCGCTGAGCGCCATGGTGCGCAGCTGCTCGGCGGTGAGCCGCTGTCCTATGCCCGGGAGATCCGGTCGGCGGTCCGCGGTACGCAGCACCTCGTCGAGAACTCGCTCGAACTCCGGGCGGTCCTCGGCGAACAGGTGCGGAGCGCTTTTCATGGTGCATCCCCCGATACTCCGTAAGGCCTTGGTGTCCGGGTTTCACCGGGCAGTCGGGCGGAAACGGAGGAGAGCCTGCGACGGATAAACCGATGGTAGAGCCGATCCGGCGCGAGGTGACAGCAAGTTTCGTGATTTGCTCAGCTCCGCCAGTCCCGGCAGCCCCGTCCGGCTCTTCCGTCGCGCGTCCGCGTCACCCTCACGTGTCGAGCGGCAGTTGTACGACCAGCAGTTTTCCGGCCATGGTGATGCCGCCGTCCATCGCGACCGCGAGATTGTCCGCGTAGACGTGCGGGCCCTCGACCGCGGGCGTGCCGTCGTCCTCGCCGTCCTCCGAGCCGACTTCGCCCAGCAGATACGGGATCGGGCTGTGGCCGTGGACGATGCGTTCCCCGCCGAAGGCGCCGAGCAATTCGCGCACGGCCATCGGTCCGGCGTCCTCGTCGCGGAAGGCGAAGCGCTTGGTGAATTTGCGGAACAGGTCCCAGCACTCGTCGGCGTCACTGCGCTGGAGCGTCTCGGTGACGCTGTCGTTGACGGCTTCGATCGAGTCGCCGTAGTCCAGATAGGCGGTGGTGTCGGAGTGGACGAGGAGATGCCCGTCCTCCTCGGCCATCGCGTCCAGCCGTGACATCCACTGGAGGTGATGGTCCTCCAGCCGCTCCATGTCGGTGCGCTGGCCGCCGTTGAGCAGCCAGGCGGCCTGGAAGGAGGCGGTGCCCGCCCCGGAGTTGACGGGGGTGTCGCCGAACCGCTTGGCGCCGATGAGGAGCAGTTCGTGATTGCCCATCAGCGCCTTGCAGTAGCCGCCCGCGGCCGCGGCCTCGGCGGAGAGCTGCATCACCAGGTCGATGACGCCGATGCCGTCCGGGCCGCGGTCGGTGAAGTCGCCGAGGAACCACAGCCGGGCGTTCCCGGCCGCCCAGCTGCCCTTGTCGTCGATCAGGCCCTGGGCGGCGAGCGCCTCGCGCAGCTCGTCGTGGTACCCGTGGACGTCGCCCACGACGAACAGCGGGCCCGGGCCCTCGTCGTCGGCGAGTTCGGCCTCCGGATCGGTCACCGAGGCGAGCGCGATCGTCGGGCGGTCCTGCGGGGGCACCAGCCGGGTGTCCGCGATGGTGTGCCCCGGGCCCACGACCGGCAGCTTCTCGGTCGGTGTGTACCCGTCCGGCATCGGGGCAGGCGCTGCTGCGGGAGGCACCGGTCCGGGCGGCGTGGACGCCCCGTACGCGGGCACGTGCGGATGTGCCGCCGTGGTCCCTGCCGTGGCTTCCAGACCGGCCCCCTGAGTCATCGACCCCTCCACCATCGCGCCGCCGTGCCACCTTGTGGACCTTGCCTGGTCGACGGCGGTCCGCGGTGTCGTCCGCCCATCATAGGAATGACCGTGAGGGCTTGTGACGCACCAGGGTGCCGTCAATCGGTGCTCGGCCCTGCTTGGACGGTCTTTTATCCCGGATTGGACCGGTAGGGGAAGCCCCACGGGCTCGAGTCCTCTTCCGGTCATCCTTGAGTCTCTCTCAGATCATCCTCCAGCGCGGCTGCGCGGCGGGCTGACCGTCGTACGCGGCGGACGGCGCTGGGACGACGTCCGCACGATCAGTTCGGTAGGTATCACCTGCTCGACGGGGCGGTCGCTGTCGAGCCCTTCGATGGCGTCGATGAGCAACTGCACCACTGCGGTGCCGATCCGGCGCGGTTTGAGCGAGAGCGTCGTGACGGGCGGCTCGGTGGTCCGGTAGACCGTGGATTCGCTGCAGCACACCAGCAGCAGGTCCTCCGGGACGCGCATCCCGTAGCGGCGGGCGGCGGCGAGCAGGTCCGTGCCGTTGGGGTCGAAGAGCCCGTAGACCGCGTCGGGGCGGTCCGGACGGGCGAGCAGCCGGTCGGCGGCGACGGCCCCGGCACGGGGGTCGTGGGCCGGGTACGCCTCGTACACCGGGTCCTGGCCCACCCGCTCGCACCAGTGCAGATACGCCTCGGTCGACAGCCGGGTGTACGTGTCGGTGGTGGTGCCGGTGAGCAGCCCGATACGGCGGGCACCGGCCTCGGCGAGATGGTCCAGGAGGCCGAGCACGGCCGCCTCGTGGTCGTTGTCGACCCAGGCGGTCACCGGGAGGGTGCCCGCCGGTCGGCCGTCGCTGACCACGGGCAGGCCCTGGCGGAGCAGCTCGGCGACGACCGGGTCGTGGTCGGACGGATCGATCACGATCGTGCCGTCGAGCGCGACGTTGGACCACACGTCGTGGCGGGAGGTGGCCGGGAGGATCACCAGGGCGTAGCCCCGGGCCAGCGCGGCGGAGGTCGCGGCCCGCGCCATCTCGGCGAAGTACGCGAACTCGGTGAAGGTGAAAGGTTCATCCCCGTACGTGGTCACGGTCAGGCCGAGGAGGCCGGACTTGCCGGTACGGAGGGTACGGGCCGCGGCGGACGGGCGATAGCCCAGCCGCTCGGCGACCTCGCGGACGTGGCGGCGGGTGGCATCCGGGAGCCGTCCCTTGCCGTTGAGCGCGTCGGAGACGGTCGTGATCGAGACCCCGGCGGCGGCGGCCACATCCCGGATGCCCGCCCTGCCTAACCGGCGGCCGGCCGACCGGCTCACCTGGTGCTTCCCTGCTGCTGTCATGGCCAGCCGATAGTAGGGCCCGAGCGCCCGGTCTGCGCGATTCCGCCATCGGTATTCGGAAGGCACGTTTCTGCATGAGCGCTCAGGCCAATTCCCTTGGAAGTGAAGCCAGTTGGGGTGTCGGGGAGGGGTCTGGTCGCCTCTGGCATATCCACGCCTGGCGATTGCTCGATGTCTCGAAGAGGTCTCAACTCACCTGCACGAGTGATGCGCGCTACGGCGCTCGCCACCGGCGCGCGCGAATGAGCGGGGCGCTCCCCCCTCGCGGGCACGCGGGCGCCGCCGGCGGGTACGCGGGCGCCCCGGCGGGTGACGCGGGGCGGGGCAATCCTCATAAGGTGTGCAGTATTGCCGTGCGCGAAGCCTGCGCATGGAGCCGAAGGGACGGGCCGAGGAGGACTGCCGGTGAGTGAGAAGAACCCCAAGCTGCGCGCCGCGCTGGACGGGATTCCTACGTACAAGCCCGGTAAGCCGGCCGCCGGGAACGGACCCAGCTCCTTCAAGCTGTCCTCCAACGAGAATCCGTATCCGCCGCTGGCCGGGGTGCTGGAGACGGTGGCGAACGCCGCCGCGTCCTTCAACCGCTACCCCGACCTCGCCTGCACCGCGCTGATCGCCGAGCTGGCGAGCCGGTTCGACGTACCGCTGGAGCATCTGGCCACCGGGACGGGTTCGGTCGGGCTGGCCCAGCAGATCGTCCAGTCGACGGCCGGGCCGGGGGATGAGGTGATCTACGCCTGGCGGTCCTTCGAGGCATATCCGATCATCACTCAGATCGCGGGCGCGACCGCGGTGCGGGTCCCGCTGACCGACGCGGAGGTCCACGACCTGGACGCGATGGCGGATGCGATCACCGACCGCACCCGGCTGATTTTCGTCTGTAACCCCAACAATCCGACCAGCACGGTGGTGCGCCGGGCGGAGCTGGAGCGGTTCCTGGACCGGGTGCCGTCCGATGTGCTGGTGGTGCTGGACGAGGCGTACATCGAGTTCATCCGGGACGACCAGGTCCCCAATGGCGTCGACCTCTACCGCGACCGGCCGAACGTGTGCGTCCTGCGCACCTTCTCCAAGGCGTACGGCCTGGCCGGGCTGCGGGTCGGCTTCGCGATCGCCCATGAGCCGGTCGCCGCGGCGCTGCGCAAGACCGCGGTCCCCTTCGGTGTGAGCCAGCTCGCCCAGGACGCCGCGGTCGCCTCGCTGCACAGCGAGGACGCGCTGCGCGAGCGGGTCGACGCGCTGGTGGCCGAGCGGGCGCGGGTGGCCGGGGCGCTGACCGGCCAGGGCTGGACGGTGCCGGACGCCCACGCGAACTTCGTCTGGCTGCGGCTGGGGGAGCGTACGGCCGACTTCGCGGCGGCGTGCGAGGCGGCGGGCGTGGTCGTACGGCCGTTCTCGGGCGAGGGGACGCGCGTGACGATCGGCGAGCGGGAGGCGAACGACCTCTTCCTGCGGGCCGCCGAGGAGTTCCGCAAGGAGCTGTGACGCCGGGCTGCCGCGCGACGTGAGGGCGGCGGTTCCGGGCTGCCGCTGAGCGGCGAAGGATACCCAAGCGTGCCCCATTCGCCCCCTCCCACCCCCAGGTGGGAGGGGGCGAAGGCGTGTGCGTATTATTGCTTGTGAATGTGAATACGTTCACAAGCTCGCTTCGGGGAGCGGCACGGCACGACCGTGCGGGCACGGCAAGACCGTAAGGAGAGATTCACGTGGAGCTGGCTCTGGCGCCGGAGACGCTGGCGCGATGGCAGTTCGGGATCACGACCGTCTACCACTTCCTCTTCGTCCCCCTGACGATCTCTCTCGCGGCGATCACCGCCGGGCTGGAAACCGCCTGGGTCCGCACGGGCAAGGAGAAGTACTTCCACGCCACCAAGTTCTGGGGCAAGCTCTTCCTGATCAACATCGCGATGGGTGTCGTCACCGGCATCGTCCAGGAGTTCCAGTTCGGCATGAACTGGTCCGACTACTCGCGCTTCGTCGGTGATGTCTTCGGCGCCCCGCTCGCGATGGAGGCGCTGCTCGCGTTCTTCTTCGAGTCCACCTTCATCGGCCTGTGGATATTCGGCTGGGACAGGCTGCCGAAGAAGATCCACTGCGCCTGCATCTGGATCGTCTCGCTCGGCACCGTCCTGTCCTCGTACTTCATCCTCGCCGCCAACTCCTGGATGCAGCACCCGACCGGCTACGCCATCGACAAGGCGACCGGAAAGGCCCGGCTGACCGACATCTGGGCGGTGCTGACCCAGGACACCACCCTGGTCGTGGTCTTCCACACCCTCACCGCCGCCTTCCTCACCGGCGGCGCCTTCATCGTCGGCATCGCCTCCCTCCACCTGTGGCGGGCGAAGCGCAAGCAGCTGCGCGGCGAGGAGCCGGGCGAGAAGGACAGGAAGCAGATCGGGGCGATGCGGGCCAGCCTGCGGGTCGGTCTGATCGTGGCCGTCATCGCCGGAATGGGCACGGCGATCAGCGGTGACTCGCTCGGCAAGGTGATGTTCGAGCAGCAGCCGATGAAGATGGCGTCGGCGGAGGCGCTGTGGGACACCAAGGCGCCCGCGCCCTTCTCCGTCTTCGCGGTGGGCGACGTCAGCGAGGGGCACAACAGCGTCGAGCTGGAGGTCCCCGCGGCGCTCTCCTTCCTCGCGCACAGCAACTTCACCGACGCCGTCCCCGGCATCAACGACATCGCCCAGAAGGAGGCCGCCGCCTACGGGGGCCAGCCCGAGGACTACATCCCCAGCATCTTCATGACCTTCTGGGGCTTCCGGCTGATGATCGGCTTCGGCATGACCTCGTTCGCCGCCGGTGTCATCGGACTGTGGACGACCCGCAAGAAGCGCTGGCTCGACCCCGCCTTCCGCACCGCCGACGACGAGGTCCCCCGGCTCATGCTCACCAAGAAGCGCGAGATGAGCCCGCTGCTCACCAAGTGGTCCTGGCGGATCGGCATCCTCACCATGGGGTTCCCGCTGATCGCCAACTCCTTCGGCTGGATCTTCACCGAGATGGGCCGTCAGCCCTGGGCGGTGTACGGGCTGATGAAGACGTCCGACGCGGTCTCCCCCGGCGTCAGCCAGACCGAGGTACTCATCTCCCTCGGCGTCTTCACGCTGCTGTACGGCGTGCTCGCCGTGATCGAGGTGCGGCTGCTGGCCAAGTACGCCAAGGCCGGGCCGGACACCGACGAGAAGCCGCCCGCCGTGGACCCGAAGCTGCGGCTGCCCTCGGGCGGGCCGGGCGGTCCTGGCGGTCCCGGCGGCCCCGGTGGCGGGTCCGCCGCGGAGGACGACGCCGACAAGCCGCTGACCTTCGCGTACTGACGCGTCACGACGGCCGGAGAGACTCATGCACCTTCACGACTTCTGGTTCCTGCTGATCGCCTTCCTGTGGACCGGCTACTTCTTCCTCGAAGGCTTCGACTTCGGTATCGGCGTGCTGACCAAGCTGCTCGCCCGGGACCGCACCGAGCGCCGTGTGCTGATCAACACCATCGGACCGGTGTGGGACGGCAACGAGGTCTGGCTGATCACCGCCGCCGGTGCCACGTTCGCCGCCTTCCCCGACTGGTACGCGACCCTCTTCAGCGGCTTCTACCTGCCGCTGCTGGCCATCCTGGTCTGCCTGATCCTGCGCGGTGTCGCCTTCGAGTACCGGCACAAGCGCGGTGAGGAGCGCTGGCAGCGCAACTGGGAGCACACGATCTTCTGGTGCTCGCTGCTCCCCGCGTTCCTGTGGGGCGCGATCTTCGCCAACATGGTGCACGGGGTGCCGATCGGCCCGGACAAGAACTACGCGGGCGGCCTGGGCGATCTGATCACCCCGTACGCCCTGCTCGGCGGCGTCGTCACGCTCGTGCTGTTCACCTTCCACGGGGCGGTCTTCGCCGCGCTCAAGACGGCCGGGGACATCCGGGTGCGGTCGCGCCGGTACGCGGCCTGGCTGGGCCCCGTCGCGGCCGTGGCCGCGCTCGCGTTCCTCGGCTGGACCCAGGCCGACAGCGGCAACGGGCGCAGCCTGGTCGCGGTGGTCCTCGCGGTGGTGGCGCTGGCCGCGGCGCTGGTGATGAACGCGCGCGGGCGTGAGGGCTGGGCGTTCGGCCTGTCCGGGGCGGCCATCGCGGCGTCGGTCGCGATGCTCTTCCTGGCGCTCTTCCCGGACGTCATGCCGTCCTCGCTGAACCCGGAGTGGAGCCTGACGGCGGCGAACGCGGCCGCCAGCGCCTATCCGTTGAAGATCATGACGTGGGTCGGGGTCATCATGATGCCGCTGATCATGGCCTACCAGGCGTGGACGTACTGGGTCTTCCGCAAGCGCATCGGGACCCAGCACATCCCCGCCGCGCACTGACGCGACTGCTGCCTCAGGTGGTGTGTTTCACGTGAAACCAATCGATCCGCGACTGCTCCGGTACGCGCGGGCGACCCGGTTCTTCCTGGCGGCCTCCGTGGCGCTGGGGCTCGCCGGGGCCGGGCTCGTCATCGCGCAGGCCATGCTGATCGCCGAGATCGTGGTGGGTGCGTTCCAGCGGGACGAGGGTGTCGGCGCCCTGACCGCACCGCTGATCTGGCTGGCGCTGGTCGCCGGGGGCCGGGCCGCCATCTCCTGGCTGACCGAGCTGGCCGCCCACCGGGCGAGCGCGGCGGTCAAGTCGGAGCTGCGGCTGCGGCTGCTGGACCGGGCCGTACGGCTCGGGCCCGGCTGGCTGGACTCCCAGCGCACCGGCGAACTCACCACCCTCGCCACCCGGGGCATCGACGCGCTGGACGACTACTTCGCCCGCTATCTGCCGCAGCTGGGGCTGGCGGTGGTGGTTCCGGCGGCCGTGCTCGCCCGGATCGTCACCGCGGACTGGGTCTCGGCGGTGGTCATCGTCGCCACCCTGCCGCTGATCCCGCTGTTCATGATGCTCATCGGCTGGGCCACCCAGTCGCGGATGGACCGCCAGTGGCGGCTGCTGTCCCGGCTGTCCGGCCACTTCCTCGACGTCGTCGCCGGGCTGCCGACCCTCAAGGTCTTCGGCCGCGCCAAGGCCCAGGCCGCCGCGATCCGCTCCATCACCGCCGACTACCGGCGGGCCACGCTGAAGACGCTGCGGCTGGCCTTCCTGTCCTCCTTCGCCCTGGAGCTGCTGTCCACGCTGTCCGTCGCGCTGGTCGCGGTCGGCATCGGCATGCGGCTCGTCCACGGCGAACTGGACCTCTACACCGGGCTGATGGTGCTCGTCCTCGCGCCCGAGGCGTATCTGCCGCTGCGGCAGGTGGGCGCGCAGTACCACGCGGCGGCGGAGGGGCTCGCCGCGGCGGACGAGGCGTTCGCCGTGCTGGAGCGGGAACCGGCCGCCGCCGGTACGTCGCCCGCGCCCGACGCCCGGGGCGCCGCGCTCACGGTCGACGGGCTGACGGTACGTCACCCCGGGCGCACCGCCCCCTCCCTGCCGCCGGTCTCGTTCGAGGTCCGCCCCGGCGAGACGGTGGCGATCACCGGCCCCAGCGGCGCGGGCAAGACAACCCTGCTGAACGCCGTGCTGGGCTTCGCCGAACCGTCCGGGGGCCGGGTGCTCGTCGGCGGCCGCGACCTGGCGTCGCTCGACCCGGAGAGCTGGCGCCGCCAGATCGCCTGGGTGCCGCAGCGGCCGTATCTGTTCGCCGGGAGCATCGCGGACAACGTACGGCTGGCGCGGCCCGACGCCGACGACACCGCCGTCCGCGAGGCCCTGCGCCAGGCCGACGCGCTCGGCTTCGTCTCCGCCCTGCCGGACGGGGCCGAGACCCGGCTCGGCGAGATGGGCGCGGGCCTGTCCGCGGGCCAGCGCCAGCGCATCGCCCTGGCCCGCGCCTTCCTGGCCGACCGCCCGGTCCTGCTGCTCGACGAGCCCACCGCGAACCTGGACGGCGCGACGGAGGCGGCGGTCGTCGACGCGGTACGGCGCCTGGCCGAGGGCCGTACGGTCCTCCTGGTCATCCACCGCCCGGCCCTCCTGCCCCTGGCCACCCGCGTCATCCCCCTATCGGGCCCCGCAGCCCCCTCCGGCCCTGCGGCCAGCCGCAGCCACCGCGCGATCGGCGGGGGCCGGGCCGAGCCGGGCGACGCTGCGCGCGTTGTGGCGGACATGGGTGCCCCGGGGGCCGGGGCCCTGTCCGTGCGGCGCGCCGACGGCGGGGCTGCCGCAGGCGTTGGGGCGTCGGCGCAGGCTGCCGGAGGCGGTGCGCTCGGGCGAGCCGGTGGCGCCGTGTCGGCCGCACGGACGGCCGAGCCCGTGCGCGCCGAGGCGCGAGTGGTGACGGACGACGCGCCTGCGTGTGGCGAGGCGCGCGGTGCGGCGCCGGGGGCGTCGGCGGAGGACGGTCCGGATGGCGCGGGGGAACGGCCCGGCGCGGGCCGGTCCGGGGCCGGTGATCCGGCGCGGCGCGCGGCAGACGGCGAGTCCGAGGCCGGGGCCGCTGGGGTCGGTGGTGGCGCCGAGGGCGCCGTGGCCGCCGCGCGGGCGGCGGGACCTGCGCGCGCCGAGGGTGCGGTGGCCGCCGCACGGGCGGCCGGAGCTGTGCGTGGCGAGGCGCGCGGTGCGGCGGCAGTGGACGCGCCTGCGCGTGCCGGGGCGGCGGGGGCGCCCGGGGTGATGGGTCGGGTTCGGGGGGCTGCTCGGGGTGGGCGGGGGCGGTTTTTGCTGGCCTTGTTGCTGGGGAGTCTCGCGCTGCTCAGCGCCGTGGGGCTCATGGCCGTCTCCGGGTGGCTGATCTCGCGGGCGTCGCAGCAGCCGCCGGTGCTGTATCTGATGGTGGCGGTCACCGCGACGCGGGCGTTCGGGATCGGGCGGGCCGTCTTCCGGTACGCCGAGCGGCTGGTCTCGCACGACGCGGTGCTCCGGGTGCTGGCCGAGCTGCGGGTCGCCGTCTACCGGCGGCTGGAGCGGCTGGCGCCCGCGGGGCTCAAGGAGACCCGGCGCGGGGATCTGCTCTCCCGGCTGGTGGCCGACGTGGACGCGGTGCAGGACTACTTCCTGCGCTGGCTGCTGCCGGTCGGTGCGGCGGTGGTCGTGAGCGCCGCCTCGGTCGGGTTCACCGCCTGGGTGCTGCCCGAGGCCGGGGCCGTGCTCGCGGTCGGGCTGCTGGTGGCCGGGGCCGGGGTGCCCGCCGTGTCGGGCGCGCTCGCCCGGCGCGCGGAGCGCCGGTTGTCGCCCGCGCGCGGCGCGCTGTCGGTGCGGGTGGTGGACCTGCTGGCCGGGACCGCCGAGCTGACGGTCGCGGGCGCGCTGCCGCGTCGGCTGGACGCGGTGCGCCGGGCCGATGGGGCGCTCACCCGGATCGCCCGCCGGGGCGCCGCCGCCACCGGCGCGGGCGCCGGGTTGTCCGACCTGGTCTGCGGCCTGACCGTGGCCGTCGCGGCGTGGGCAGGGGCCGGGGCGGTGGCCGACGGGCGGCTCCACGGGGTGTGGCTGGCCGTCGTGGTGCTGACGCCGCTGGCCGCCTTCGAGGCGGTCGCCGGGCTGCCGCTCGCGGTGCAGCACCGGCAGCGGGTGCGGCGGGCCGCGGAGCGGGTGTACGAGGTGATCGACGCGCCGCTCCCGGTACGGGACGGCGGCGCCGAGGAGCCGCCCTCGTCGGCCTTTCCACTGGTGGTGCGCGGGCTGTCGGCGCGCCACGCGGGGCAGCGCACCCGCGCGCTGGACGGGTTCGACCTGGAGCTGCGTCCGGGCCGCCGGGTCGCGGTCGTCGGCCCGTCCGGTTCCGGCAAGACCACGCTGGCCCAGGTGCTGCTGCGCTTCCTGGACGCCGAGGACGGTACGTACACCCTGGCGGGCCGGGACGCGGCGGCCGTGGACGGCGACGCGGTGCGGCGGCTGGTCGGGCTGTGCGCCCAGGACGCGCACATCTTCGACAGCTCGCTGCGGGAGAACCTGCGCCTCGCCCGCCCCGGCGCGAGCGAGGACGAGCTGCGCACGGCGCTGGCCGCCGCCCGGCTGCTGGAGTGGGTGGACGGGCTGCCGGACGGTCTCGACACCCACGTCGGCGAGCTGGGCGCCCGCCTCTCCGGCGGCCAGCGGCAGCGGCTCGCGCTGGCCCGCGCGCTGCTCGCGGACTTCCCGGTGCTGGTGCTGGACGAACCCGCCGAGCACCTGGACCTGCCGACGGCCGACGCGCTGACCGCCGATCTGCTGACGGCGACCCGGGGCGTCACGACCGTACTGATCACCCACCGGCTCGCGGGCCTGGAGGCGGTCGACGAGGTGATCGTGCTCGACGGCGGCCGGGCCGTGCAGCGCGGTACGTACGAAGAACTGGCCGTGGCGGACGGGCCGTTCCGCCGGATGCTGGAGCGGGAGGCGGCGGAGGCGGTCCCGGTGCGTTCGGGCGCCACCGTCTGACCGGATCCCGCCCGGGAAAACTCCGCTTTCCCGGGCAAAAGCGATTCATTACGCTCGGACCATGGCGGCCTCGGCACCCTCACCGGATCCCCTGGACATCGCCGCGGAGGCGACCCGTGGGCTCCAGGGGCTGTCCACCGAGCTGACCGCGCGCGTTCCCCGGCTGCTGGAGGCGATGCGCTCCATCGGCACCGGCCTGGAGCCGCACGTGGTCCTCGACCGGATCGCCGAGACCGCGGCCGAGCTGGCGGGCGCCCGTTGCGCGGCGATCGGGGTGAACGACGCGGCGGGTCAGGGGCTCGCCGACGTCGTCACGTACGGGGCGACCGAGGCGGACCGGGAGCGGTGCGGCACGCTGCTCGCCGGGCCGTCCGCCGGGGCGGGGCCGCTGTCGGCCGATCCGCTGCCGCGGTCCTTCCTCGGGGTGCCGATCCGGGTCGGGGACGAGGTCTTCGGCCATCTGTGCCTCGCCGAGAAGCGGGACGGCGGGGAGTTCAGCGTGCCCGATCTGCACCTGGTCAAGGTGCTGGCGACGGAGGCGGGCATCGCCATCGGCAACGCGCGCTTCCACGAGGCGACCCGGCAGCGCGAGCGGTGGATCGACGGTTCGGTGGCCGTCACCCACTCCCTGCTGTCCGGCGACGCCGAGGACGCCCTGGTGGTCGTCGCGGAGAAGGCCCGTCAGCTGGCGGGCTCGGCGGCGGGCATCGTGCTGGTGCCGGAGGAGGGCGGTGGCGGGCTGGAGATCGTGGCCGTCGACGCGGCGAACCCTCCGGAGGGAGCCGCGATGCTCGGCGCGGTCGTCCCGGCCCGCTCCCCCGCCGTGCCGCGGCTGCTGGCCGGGGAGCCGGTCTTCATCGACGAGCCGCCCGCCGAACCCCGGCTGGCCGCAGGGGTCCTGGGCCGTTACGGGCCGAGCATGATGCTGCCGCTGAGCGGCGGCGACCGGGTGCTGGGCGTGCTGGCCACCCCGCGCGGCCGCGGCGCCCGGCCGTTCACCGCCACCGAGCGCAGGCTCGCCACCCAGTTCGCGGCGCAGGCCGCCGTCGCGCTGGTGCTCGCCGATGCGCAGCGCGACCGGGAGCGGCTGGCGGTGCTGGAGGAGCGCGACCGGATCGCCCGCGATCTGCACGACCTCGTCATCCAGCGGCTGTTCGCGACGGGGATGCTGCTGGACAGCGTCCGGCGCCACGCGGAGGCGTCACCGGAGGTGGGGGAACAGGTCGAGCGGGCTGCCGGGGAACTGGGCGCCACCATCCGGGAGATACGGACGGCCATCTTCGCGCTGCAGCAGGGCCCGGAGAGCGCGCCGTCCGGACTGCGTACCCGGGTGCTGCGGGAGGTCGGGGCGGCGGCGGTGCCGCTGGGCTTCCAGCCGTCGCTGAGCTTCGTCGGCCCGGTCGACACGCGGGTCGGCGAACCGGCCGGAACCAGCCTCATCGCGGCGCTGCGCGAGGCGTTGTCCAACGCCTTCCGGCACGCCCGGGCGGCGCGTATCGAGGTGGTCGTGGACGTGACGGCGCGGCTCGCCGACGGGCGGTCGGCGGTGCGGCTGACGGTCGCGGACGACGGGGTGGGCGTTCCGGCGGGCGGACGGCGCAGCGGGCTCGCGAACCTGGCCCGGCGGGCGGAGGCGCTGGGCGGATCGAGTACGTACGGGCCGGGCCTGGAACCCGGTGGGGGCGGCACGACGGTGGTCTGGCAGGTGCCGCTGTAGGAGGCGTTCTGTCTGGTCGGCACGGCCTCCCCTGACGGCGAAGATCGCCCGGGCGGCCCAACTCCTCACCTACGCGGTCCAACTAGCAGCTCGTCAGAGTGCGCGGCGCGGGACCCGCGGGTGGGATGAGGCTCGCGGGCCGCTCGGTCCTTCGTATCCCTTCACACTCCGCGCAGCTCCTTGGCCCGACGCGGGGAAGGAAGTCATGACGTGAACAGCCAGAGCCGTACTCCTCAGCGATCCCGGACGCGCCGCCGGGTCTTCCTCGCCTCCGTCGCGACCGCGGCGGCCATCTCCAGCCAGCTGCTGATCATGGCGCCCGCCCAGGCGGACGACATGCCGCTGACCGGTGGCGGCCACCCCAAGCCGCCGAAGCCGCCGGTCATCGTCCACGGGGTGCAGGAGTTCACCGCGGACGGCACCTTCACGGCGCCCCCCGGAGTCACCTCGGTGCACGTCCAGGCCTGGGGCGCGGGTGGCGGTGGCGGCGGCGGTGGCGGCGGCGCCAGCGCGGCGCTGACCGGTACCGGCGGCACCGGCGGTGGTGGCGGGGCAGGCGGCTTCACCTGGTGTGTCCTCCCCGTCACGCCGTTCGCCACCTACACGGTGGACCTGGGCACCGGCGGTGGCGCCGGTGGTGCCGGTGGCGGTGGCCCGGCGGGTGGCAACCCCGGCGGTGCCGGTGGGAGCGGTGGGCCGGGGACGGCGACGACGCTGGCCTCCAGCAGCGGCGTCCAGCTCATCGCGGGCGGCGGTACCGGCGGCACGGGTGGTGGCGGCGGCACGGCCGCTCCGGGCATCCCGGGCACCGGCGGCACCGGTGGCACCGGCGCCTGCAACAGCCTCTACGTGGTGAACCGCACCGGCGAGAACGGTGAGAGCGGCGCCCTGGGCGGCGAGGGCGGGGACGCGGTCGACGGCATCGTCGAGCTTCCCCCGACCAACACCAGCGTGGGCGGCGACGGCGGCATCGGCGGCCCCGGCGGCAACACCCCCGGCTCCGCCGGTGCTCCCGGTCTGGTCGGTGGCAACGGCTACCTGGTCTTCTTCTGGTAAATCCGGATCGGACGAACGAACCGCCCCCGGCCGCGGCACGGCCGGGGGCGGTGTTCATGCGCGACGCCCCCGGGCGCTCACCGCGCGAGGATCCGCTCGATGACGGCCGCGACACCGTCCTCGGTGTTGGCGCCGGTGTGGTACGTGGTGGCGGCGAGCACGTCCGGGTGGGCGTTGGCCATCGCGTACGACGTGCCCGCCCAGGTCAGCATCTCCAGGTCGTTGGGCATGTCGCCGAACGCCACGACCTCCTCCGCCGCGATGCCGCGCTCGGCGCAGCAACGGGCCAGGGTGGAGGCCTTGCTGACGCCCGGTCCGCTGACCTCCAGCAGGGCGGACGGGCTGGAGCGGGTGAAGTCGCCGTGCTCGCCCGCGACGCCGCGCGCGAGCTGGAGGAAGGCGTCCGGCGCCAGCTCCTTGTGGTGCGCGAGCAGCTTGAGGACCGGGGTGTCGGCGTGCGGGAAGCCGTCGTCGAGCAGCTTCTCGGCGGGGGCGATGACCGCGCCCGGGTCGAGGTGGAAGGGCGGGTACTCCGGCTCGTAGAAGATGCCGCCGCTGCGCTCGACCGCGAAGGACGTGCCGGGCGCGGCCCGGCGCAGCGCCTCCACGACGGCCAGCGCCCGGTCGGCGGCCAGCGGGCGGACGTCGACCAGCAGGCCGCCCTGGTGCAGGTCGACCACGGCGGCGCCGTTCGCGCAGATCGCCAGGCCGTGCCCGTGCACATGGGCGCTGACCACGTCCATCCAGCGCGCCGGGCGGCCGGTGACGAAGAACACCTCGATGCCCGCCCGCTCGGCCTCGGCGAGCGCCGCGACGGTGCGGTCCGAGACCGTCTTGTCGTCCAGCAGCAGGGTGCCGTCGAGGTCGGTGGCGATCAGCCGGGGGCGGGGCGTGGCGGAGGCGGAACGGTCAGGGGCCGGGTTCTCGGGCTGCTCGATCGCTGGAGTCACGGCACCCATCCTCCCGCATGGCCCGCTCATCGGTGAGGGAAGGGCGCTCTCCTGCACGCCGTACGGGCCGTGCGCCGCCGCTGTTGGTGACACCGCTGTCAGTGGCACGGCTGTCAGTGGCACCGCTTAGGCTCGACGCCATGCGAGTGAGCACCGTGATCCTGCCCGTCGACCGCTGGGCCGACGGCGGCAGGGAGCTATGGCAGCGCGCCGAGGAGCTGGGTTTCCACGCGGCGTACACCTACGACCACCTGTCCTGGCGCAGCTTCCGGGACGGGCCCTGGTTCGGGGCGGTGCCGACGCTGACGGCGGCCGCCGCGGCGACGTCCCGGCTGCGCCTGGGCACGCTGGTCACCTCCCCCAACTTCCGGCACCCGGTGACGCTCGCCAAGGAGCTGATCTCGCTGGACGACATCTCCGGCGGGCGCGTCACCCTCGGCATCGGCGCGGGCGGCAACGGTTTCGACGCGACGGCGCTGCTGCGCGGCGCGGAGGAGCCGTGGACGCCGCGGGAGCGGGCGGACCGGTTCGCCGAGTTCACCGAGCTGCTCGACCGGCTGCTGACGCACGACGTGGTGACCTACGAGGGTGAGCACTACAGCGCGCGCGAGGTGCGCAACATCCCCGGCTGCGCGCAGCGCCCCCGGCTGCCGTTCGCGGTCGCGGCCACCGGCCCGCGCGGGATGCGGCTCGCGGCCCGGTTCGGGCAGGCGTGGGTGACCACGGGCGATCCGAAGCTCTTCGAGACGGGCACGCCCGCCGATTCGCTGGCCGCCATCGGCCGCCAGGTCGAGCGGCTCGGCAAGGCCTGCGCAGAGGCGGGGCGGGAAGCGGACGCGCCGGACAGGATCCTGCTCACCGGCTTCACCCCGGACCGGGCCCGTCCGCTCAGCTCGGTGGAGGCCTTCGTCGACTTCGCGGGCGAGCACGCGCGGCTGGGCATCGACGAGATCGTGCTGCACTGGCCGATCGCCGACTCGGTCTTCGCGGCCGACCCCGGGGTCTTCGAGAAGATCGCCACGGAGGGCGCGGAGCGGGTCGCCGCCCTCTGAAGGTGCCGTAAATGCCGCGAAGGCCGGAATAAGGAGCAGAATCGGGTAGAGAGGCTTTCGCCGCCTCGGTGACTGTGGAGGCACCCATGCCGCATACCCGCTATGCCCCCGACCGTGGGCTGACCACCCGCATGGTCATGACCATGTTCCTCATCGGCCTGCTCTACGTGGTCTTCGTCGGTGTGCTGATCGCGCTGCTGCGCGGTGCCTGGCCGCTGATCCTGCTCATCGCGGGCGGGCTGTTCATCGCGCAGTTCTGGTTCAGCGACAAGATCGCGGCGTTCAGCATGGGCGCCCGGGAGGTCACCCCGCAGCAGGCGCCCGAGCTGCACGGCGCGGTGGACCGGCTGTGCGCGCTGGCCGATATGCCGAAGCCTCGGGTGGCGATCGCCGACACCGATGTGCCGAACGCGTTCGCGACCGGCCGCAGCCAGAAGAACGCGCTGGTGTGCGCGACGACGGGGCTGCTGCGGCGGCTGGAGCCGGACGAGCTGGAAGGCGTCCTCGCCCATGAGCTGTCCCATGTCGCCCACCGCGATGTGGCGGTCATGACGATCGCCTCGTTCCTCGGCGTGCTCGCGGGCATCATGACCCGGGCCGCCCTGTGGGGCGGGCTGTCCCGCAGCAGCCGCAACAACAACGTAGGGATAGCGGTCCTGCTGATCCCGCTGGTCAGCGCCGTGGTCTACGCGATCAGCTTTCTGCTGACCCGGCTGCTGTCCCGCTACCGCGAGCTGTCCGCCGACCGGGCCGGTGCCCTGCTGACCGGCCGCCCCTCGGCGCTCGCCGCCGCGCTCACCAAGGTGACCGGGCAGATGGCCCGCATCCCGACCCGCGATCTGCGCAAGGCCGAGCCGTTCAAC
Source organism: Streptomyces sp. NPDC059850 (assembly GCF_042731515.1). NCBI lineage: Bacteria > Bacillati > Actinomycetota > Actinomycetes > Kitasatosporales > Streptomycetaceae > Streptomyces > Streptomyces sp. NPDC059850. The sequence continues at coordinate 67,628 of NZ_JBHWJI010000027.1, read as the reverse complement.
GCCTTCTACTTCGCCCCGGCGCTCTCCGGGCAGAGCCTCAGCACGCTGCTGTCCTCGCATCCGACGCTGGAGCGGCGCCTCGACCAGCTCGGGCGCATCTCCGCCCAGCTGGGCCAGCCTGGGAAGGGCTGAGGGCGCATGGGATTCCTCGACGCCATCCTCGGCCGCAGCAAGCCCGTACGGCCCGACCTCGACCAGCTCTTCGGGCTGCCGTCGGCCGCGATCACCCTGGAGGCGGGGGCCGGGTTCACCCCGACGGGGCTCGGATCGGTCTGCTTCGCCAGCGTCGAGGGCGGCGCCTTCGACCGCCTGCAGAGCGACGTACGGGAACTGCTGGACGCGGACACCGACCGGGGCGGGGTGCCGGTGGAGTTCAGCCGGGACGGCTACGGCTACACCTGGCTGCTGGCCCGGCAGCCGCCGGACGACCTGGCGGCCCTGGTCAACGACCTCCACGCGGTCAACACGCTGCTCCAGGACGGGGGGTTCGGCCCCCAGCTGCTGTGCTCGCTGCTCGGGTTCCACGAGGCGGCGGGGCGTTCGCTCGCGCTCGTCTACCTCTACAAGCGCGGCACGTTCTATCCCTTCGCACCGCTGCCGGGCGCCGCCGAGAAGCGGGACAACGCGCTGGAACTCCAGGTGCGGGCGCTGCTCGGGGACGATCTGCGGATCGAGCAGGACCTGAGCCGCTGGTTCCCGGTGTGGGGCGCGCCCGGCCTCCAGTGACGAGTTTTTCCGCGGCTGCCGGGGGCACGCGGAGCGGACATGAGTTACCTGCGCGGATTCACCCCATGGATCGCCTTCTCCTTCGTGGCGTTGCTGGGCTGGCAGTGGGGCGCGCTGTCCGGGCTGGTGCTGGGCGGCTGGCTGCTGGTCCAGTACCGCAGGGAGGGGGTGGCCGCGGACGCCCTGATCCTGAACGCCAGCACGGTGCTGTTCTTCGCGGTGCTGACCACCTGGGCCTTCGCTCGGCCCGACAGCGGCCTCAAGGAGTACTGCGGAGCGCTGTCGATGGGCTGGCTGGCCATCACCGCCTCGGCGACGCTCGCCGTCGGGCACCCCTTCACCACCGGTATCGCCCGGCGGCAGGCGCCGCGCGAGGTGTGGCACACCGCGGTGTTCCGGCGGATCAACGTGGTGATCTCCTCGGTCTGGGCGGGCGCCTTCACCCTGACCGCCGCGGCGCTCGCCGCCTCGGTGGCCGCCGGTCTGGACGCCTGGGTGCCGCTCGCCGTGCAGGTCGCCGGGTTCGTCCTCCCCCTCCTGTTCACCGCCCGCTACCCGGAGCGCGCCAAGGCCCGGCTCGCCCCGGCCGCCGCGCGGGCGTGACGGGCCCGGACCGGCCCCCTACCCCTTACGGGCATGTCAGACCCGAGGACTACGAAAAGACAACCGTCTGGGGTGACGTGGACTGTGGCTCACACCACTACCGTCGAACGCGTGACTGTGATCGCCACCGAAAGCCTGAGCAAGCGGTTCCCCAGGGTCACCGCGCTCGACCGGCTGTCCGTCGACATCACACCAGGCGTCACCGGCCTGGTGGGTGCCAACGGTGCCGGTAAGTCGACTCTGATCAAGATCCTGCTCGGTCTGTCCCCCGCCAGCGAGGGGCGTGCCGCCGTTCTCGGCCTCGACGTGGCCACGGAGGGCAGCGCCATCCGCGAGAGCGTCGGCTATATGCCCGAGCACGACTGCCTGCCGCCCGATGTGTCGGCGACGGAGTTCGTCGTCCACATGGCGCGCATGTCCGGGCTACCGGTGTCCGCCGCCCGCGAGCGCACCGCCGACACGCTGCGCCACGTCGGGCTGTACGAGGAGCGATATCGCCCCATCGGCGGCTATTCGACCGGTATGAAGCAGCGCGTCAAGCTCGCCCAGGCGCTGGTGCACGACCCGAAGCTGGTCCTGCTGGACGAGCCGACGAACGGCCTCGACCCGGTCGGCCGCGACGACATGCTCGGCCTGATCCGCCGCATCTACACCGACTTCGGCATCTCGGTCCTGGTCACCTCGCATCTGCTCGGTGAACTGGAGCGCACCTGCGACCACGTGGTGGTCATCGACGGTGGCAAGCTGCTGCGCTCCAGCTCCACCAGCGACTTCACCCAGGTGACGGCCTCCCTCGCGGTCGAGGTCACCGACACCGACGAGCACCCGGACGGCACCGCCGCGCTGCGCGCCGCCCTCGACCGGGTCGGGCTCGCCGCCTCGCCCGCGGGCCGCGGCGCGGACGGCGCGCCCGCCTCCGAACACCTGCTGCTCGTGGACGTCGCGGGCGAGGAGACGTACGACACGGTCCGGGACGCCATCGCCGGTCTCGGCCTCGGCCTGGTCCGCATGGAACAGCGCCGCCACCGCATGGCGGAGATCTTCAGCTCCGACAGCGCAGGCGGCAGCGAAGGCGTCGACAGCGACAGTGCGGGCAACGGAAACGGAGGTGCCGTCGATGCCGTCTGAGACCGTGCCCCAGCAGCGTGCCGACGTCATTCACAACATCGGCTACCGCCACTACGAGGGCCCCCGGCTCGGCCGTGCCTACGCCCGCCGCTCGCTCTTCGTCCAGACCCTGCGCGGCGCCTACGGCCTCGGCCGCTCGGCGAAGTCCAAGGTCGCGCCGATGCTGCTGTTCGCCGTGATGTGCGCGCCCGCGGCGATCATCGTCTCGGTCGCGATCGCGACCAACCTCAAGGACCTCCCGGTCGAGTACACCCGTTACGCGATCATGTTCCAGGCGGTGATCGGCCTCTACATCGCCGCCCAGGCGCCGCAGGCCGTCTCCCGCGATCTGCGCTTCAAGACGATCCCGCTCTACTTCTCGCGCCCCATCGAAACGGTGGACTACGTGGTGGCCAAGTTCGGCGCCATGGCCTCCGCCCTCTTCCTGCTCACCGCCGCGCCCCTGGTGATCCTGTATGCCGGGGCCCTGCTCGCCAAGCTCGATTTCGCCGACCAGACGAAGGGCTTCGCGCAAGGACTGGTCTCCGTGGGTCTGCTCTCGCTCCTCTTCGCCGGTATCAGCCTGGTCATCGCGGCGGTTACCCCGCGGCGCGGCTTCGGCGTCGCCGCCGTCATCGCCGTCCTGACCATTTCCTACGGCGCGGTGTCCACCGTCCAGGCCATCGCGCTCGCCCAGGACTCCACCGGCGTCGTGCGCTGGCTCGGGCTGTTCTCGCCGGTCACGATCATCGACGGGGTGCAGACGGCGTTCCTCGGCGCCGAGTCGTCCTTCCCCGGCGGCTTCGGCCCGGGTGCCGCGCCCGGCGCCGTCTACGTCCTCGTCCTCCTCGGCCTGATCGCCGGCTCGTTCGGGCTGCTGATGCGCCGCTACCGAAAGGTCGGGCTGTGACCACGATCGCCATCGACAACGTCTCGCGCTGGTTCGGGAACGTCGTGGCCGTCAACGACGTGACCATGACCATCAGCCCGGGGGTCACCGGGCTACTCGGCCCCAACGGCGCGGGGAAGTCCACCCTCATCAACATGATGGGCGGCTTCCTGGCCCCCTCCACCGGGAGCGTCACCCTCGACGGCGCCGCGATCTGGCGCAACGAGCAGGCCTACCGCCACATCGGCATCGTGCCCGAGCGCGAGGGGATGTACGACTTCCTCACCGGCCGCGAGTTCGTCATCGCCAACGCCGAACTGCACGGGCTGCCCGATCCCCGCGCCGCCGCCCGCAAGGCGCTCGACACCGTCGAGATGGACTACGCGGGGGCGCGCAAGATCTCCACGTACAGCAAGGGCATGCGCCAGCGCGTGAAGATGGCCTCCGCCCTGGTCCACGAGCCGTCCGTGCTGCTCCTCGACGAGCCGTTCAACGGCATGGACCCGCGCCAGCGGATGCAGCTGATGGAGCTGCTGCGGCGGATGGGCGCGGAGGGCCGTACGGTGCTGTTCTCCTCGCACATCCTGGAGGAGGTCGAGCAACTGGCCTCGCACATCGAGGTGATCGTCGCGGGACGGCACGCCGCCTCCGGCGACTTCCGCAAGATCCGGCGGCTGATGACGGACCGTCCGCACCGCTACCTCGTACGGTCCAGCGACGACCGCGCGCTCGCCGCCGCCCTCATCGCCGACCCGTCGACCACCGGCATCCAGGTGGACACGAGCGGTGGTGCCGACGGCGGACTGCACATCCAGGCCGTCGACTTCACGCGCTTCACCGAACTGCTGCCCCGTGTCGCCCGTGAACAGGGCATCAGGCTCCTCACGGTCTCGCCCTCCGACGAGTCCCTGGAGAGCGTGTTCTCCTACCTCGTCGCGGCCTGAAAGGAGCCCCTGCGATGTCCGCGCTCTACCATCCCACCGTCGCCCGGCTCACCTACCGAGCCCTGCTCGGCCGCCGCCGCGCGATGATCCTCTTCCTGCTGCCCGCGCTGCTGGTGGCCATCTCGCTCGCCGTCCGGCTGCTGACCGGCGTCGACGACTCCACCGCCAACTCCCTTCTGGGCGGCTTCGCGATCGCCACCATGGTCCCGCTGATCGGCGTGATCGCCGGGACCGGGGCGATCGGCCCGGAGATCGACGACGGCTCGGTCATCTATCTGCTGGCCAAGCCGGTGAAGCGACCGACGATCATCTTCACCAAGCTGGTCGTCGCGATCGGCGTCACGGTCGCCTTCTCGGCCGTGCCCACGCTGCTGGCGGGCTTCATCCTCAACGGCAACGCGCACAACATGGCGGTCGGTTACGCCGTGGCCGCCGCCGTCGCGTCCGTCTGCTACAGCGCCATCTTCCTGCTGCTGGGCACCGTCACCCGGCACGCGGTCGTGGTCGGCCTGGTCTACGCCCTGGTCTGGGAGGCGTTCTTCGGCAGCCTGGTGGCCGGGGCGAGGGCCCTCAGCGTCCAGCAGTGGTCGCTGGCGATCGCCCAGAAGATCACGGACGAGACGGTCACCTCGGACATGGGCCTGACGGCCAGCGTCATCCTGCTGATCGTCGTGACCGCGGCCGCCACCTGGTACGCGGGCCACAAGATGCGCTCCCTGACCCTCGCGGGCGAGGAGTGAGCACCTCCTAGGGCATCTACGGCCGCCAGCGGTTGACGAAGCGGCCGGTCTCGCCCGTGGCGGCGGTCGTCGTGACGACCGCCGCCACGCTGTGTCCGGGGGCGGCGTTGGCCTGGTCGAGGGCCGAGGCCACGGTCGCGGACGAGCCGAACAGTACGGTCGCGACCGCACCGGCCACGATCCACGGCGCCCGCAGCATCCGCCGCCACGACCGCGCGCCGGTCATTTCCTCGCGGTTCATCCCGTCCTCCGATCCTCGTTCGGTGCCCTGATGACAGCGAGCGTGGCGGCCGGAGTTGTCCGTATCCCCTCCGCCGCCTGCGGACGAGCTGTGAACGCGGGGCTGCGGCGGTGCGGCGCGGCTGCTGGGCCGCCCGGGACCCAGCTGACTACCGCCGACGCCGCCCCTTGCCCCGAGCCGAACGCCGCGGCTCCGCCGCGGCCTTGAGCCGGGCGACATCCCGGCGGACTTCCTTCATGTCCTCGCCGAGATCGCAGAGCCGCTCACTCATGGCGCAGATCACCCGCCCGTGCGCGTCGAGCCGCTGATCCATGCCGTCCAGCCGGGCCGACATCCTGGCCAGCCACGGAGCCAGCTCCCGCAGCGCGGAACCGACATCGGCCAGCCGCGATTCGACGGCGTCGAGCCGGGTGCCGATCGGCCCCTCCAGCAGCCGCTCGGTGAGGATCTGTTCGAGCGGGAGCCGCTCCGGGCCGGATTCCCGCCCCGCCCGGACGCGCTCCTCGACGTCGAGGAGATACATCCGTACCCGCCTCGCGATATCGCTGTCCCGCAGGAGCATGGCGACGTTGAGCACCGCGCGACGGGGGTAGAGGGTCAGCTGCGTGATGGCCTGTGGATAACTCGAATCCCATAGGTCCACGTTGGACCTATGGAAGGACTGCAGGTCAGGGCCTCGGAGGGTGTGCATCCCGTTGCTGTGGAACTCCTCCCGGTGTCGCTTGGCCAGACTTTTGATGGCTTCTTCCCCAACCTCGAAGTACGTCGCGACGATTCGCGTGGTGACGTGAACCCCGTCGGGGAGCATGGACAAGACCTTGACCTTGTCGAGGGCGTCGGTCCGTTCGATCACGCTGTCGCGCAGCGCGCGCGACTCCAGCAGTGCGGTCTCGGGTGGCATGGGTGTGCCTTCCGGTGTGGATACGGGTGATGGCGTGCCCCACAAGCCAGGGGCGCTTGGCCGCCCGTATCCAGGGACCAGGAGCGGAGGCTGCTTACCCCATTCGGACCCAACCGACGTGACATCGCTGTCCGTCGATCCGTCGCCCGGCCGGAGCTTCTAGCCCGCGTTGCCTCCGCGCATAACGCGTCATCTAGAACAACGATCCGACCGCAGGACGGTTACGCGACTCCGCCGTGTTGACGGCCACCGGAGCCGCGGTCACGCCGTGACCGGCTCGGTTGGGGACGGGGCGGGCTGTCGCTCCGGGGTCGGGGGGTTGGGGCGGTCTCGGACGGTGGTGAGGACGAGGAGGCCCGCGGCCAGGGCCGCGATGCCGGAGATCAGGCAGATCCGGTCGAGGCCGGAGGCGAACGACTCGTGGACCAGGGCGCGGGCCGCGGCCGCGTGGGTCGGTGGGGCGGCGGCGACGACGGCGTCGGAGTGGCCGCCGGAGATCGCGTCGGCCGCCTGGCCGGTGGCCCGGGGCGGGACGGTGCCGCTGGCGGTGACCGCGTCCCGCACCCGCGTCGAGAAGACCGTGCCCAGGACCGCGATGCCGAGCGCGTAGCCCAGCTGGCGGAAGGTGTTCACCGCGCCGCTGGCCATGCCCGCCCGCTCCGGCGGGGCGGCGCCGAGGGCCGCCGACACCAGGACGGGTATGGCGAGGCCGATGCCGAGGCCCGCCAGCCCCAGGCCCGGGGCGAGGGACATCCAGTCCGAAGAGGCGTCCACCAGCGTGGCGTTGACGAGTGCGCCCGCGCCCACCAGCAGCAGTCCGCCGCCGAGCGCGCGCCCCGGCGCGACCTTGTCCAGCAGGCGCCCGCCCGCCGCGCCGACGATCAGCGCGACCCCCGCCATCGGTGTCACCGCGAGCCCGGCCCGTACCGGACTCATGTCGAGGACGGACTGCAGCCACAGCCCGGCGTAGGTGAGGTAGGGGAAGGCCGCCGCCTGGAGCAGCAGGGCGGCCGCCATCAGCGCCGCGAAGGACGGGCGGCGCAGCAGCCGCAGGTCGAGCAGGGGCTGCCGGGCCCGGCGCTCCACCGCGACGAAGGCGATCAGCGCGAGCGCGGCACCCGTCAGGGCGACGACCGCTCCGGTGTCGGACCAGCCCTCCTCGCCGCCCCGCATCAGCCCGTACGTCAGCCCACCGGCGCACGCGGTGAAGAAGGCGGCGCCCGGCCAGTCGATGCGCGCTCCCGGCGCGCCGCGCGATTCGCCGACCGTACGGAGCGTGATCCAGACCGCGATCGCCGTCAGCGGCAGGTTGACCAGGAAGATGGCCCGCCAGTCGACGTACTCGGTGAGCACCCCGCCCAGCACCGGGCCCGCCGCCGCGGCCGCCCCGCTCATACCGCCCCACACCCCGAAGGCGACGCCGCGGGCGCGTCCGGAGTAGGTGGCCATCAGCAGGGGGGTGTTGGCGGCGAACATGGCCGCCGCCCCGATGCCCTGGACGGCGCGGGCGGCGATCAGCACCCCGGCGTCCGGGGCGAGCCCGCAGGCCAGGGAGGAGAGCGCGAAGACGGTGAGGCCGAGCAGATAGAGCCGCCGTCGGCCGAAGAGGTCCGCCGCCGAACCGGCCACCATGATCAGCGCGGCGAGCGCCAGCGCGTAGATGTCCATCACCCACTGGAGGGAGGTGAAGGACGCGTCCAGTCCGTGCGCCATCTGCGGCAGCGCGGTGTTCACGATGGTCACGTCTATCAGCAGCATGAAGTTGCCGAGTGTGATGGCGGCCAGCGGCCACCAGGTGCTGCGCATGGGAGATCTCCGAGAGGTACCAGGGGGCCGGCCCGACGCCGGGGCCCGTGGCCCATACGGTCGCCATGGCACGGGTGTCGCCTCCAGCCAGTGCCGTACTGATGGCGTTATGCGACATCAGCTAGCTTGGAGCGGTGAAATCCGACGCGTACGACGATCTGGACCGGGCGCTGGTGCACGCCCTCCAACTCGACGGCCGGGCCCCGTTCAGCCGTATCGCGGAGGTGCTGGGCGTCTCCGACCAGACCGTGGCGCGCCGCTACACCCGGCTGCGGACCACGGGGGCGATCCGGGTGCTGGGGCTCGTCGATCCGTCGGCGGTCGGCGAGGTGATGTGGATGGTGCGGGTGCGGTGCCTGCCGGACGCGGCCCTGGCGGTGGCCGAGGCGCTGGCCCGCCGCCAGGACACCTCCTGGGTGAGCATGATGTCCAACGGCACCGAGGTCGTGGCCATGGCCCGGGCGGAGTCCGGCTGGGACAGCGACCAGCTGCTGCTGGGCAAGCTGCCGCGCACGCCCCGGGTGGTGGGGGTGAGCGCGCACTGTGTGCTGCACGAGTTCTTCGGCGGGCCGAAGGGCCTGGTCACCAAGTCCGGGTCGCTGACCGCCGAGCAGGCCGCACTGCTGAGCCCGCCCGCCGTGGAACCCCCCGCAACAGAGCCCCGGGAGCCGCTGGGGGCCGACGACCGGAAGCTGCTGGAGGTCCTCGCCCGGGACGGGCGGGCGCCGCTGGCCGAACTCGCGGCCGCCACCGGCTGGTCGCAGTCGACGGTGCGCCGTCGGCTCGCCGCCCTGCGCGCCGACGGCACGCTGTACTTCGACGTCGACTACGGCCGCGCGGTGTTCGGGCAGGGGATCACGACCGCGCTGTGGCTGTCGGTGCCGCCGTCGGAGCTGCACGCCACCGGGCAGGCGCTCGCGGACCATCCCGAGGTGGCGTTCGCGTGCGCGACCACGGGGCCGAACAATCTGTTCGCGACCGTGGTGTGCCGCGATGTACCGGCGCTCTACGCCTATCTGACGACGCGGGTCGCCGCGCTGCCCGCCGTACGGCACATGGAGACGTCGCCGACGATCCGCAAGATCAAGGGCCCGGGACCGCTGCTCGCCTCACCGCACAACCCGCCGCGGCGCACTCCCTGAACTGCCCCTGACCCGGGGCTTCTTGGAGGAACCTCCGAATCCCCGCTGGTTGAACTCTGTTCATCAATACGCCGGTCCAGATCTTGACGCTTGTCAGGAACCTGCCGAACTCTGGATGTGCGCCACCTCACACCGACCCGCAACCCGCGCCTCACGCGGACGGTTTGAGCTGCCGTCAGCACCCAACGGGAGGAAACCGGAATGCGTCGTCTCGCCACCAGTCTCGCCACGAGTCTCGCCGCCACCGCCGTCACCGCGGCCGCCACCGTCGCCCTGGCCACGCCCGCCCAGGCCGTCCCCGCCGACAAGGCACAGGTGCTCGCGAACTGGACCCAGACCAGCGCCAGCAGCTACAACGCCTGGGTCGCGGCCCGGGGCAACCAGGCCGCGTGGGCCGCGTACGCGTTCGACTGGTCCACCGACTACTGCAGCACCTCGCCCGACAACCCCTTCGGCTTCCCCTTCCAGACCTCCTGCGCCCGCCATGACTTCGGGTACCGCAACCACAAGGCGCTCGGCATCTTCGACGCCAACAAGGCCCGTATCGACAGCGCCTTCTACGAGGACCTCAAGCGGGTGTGCGCCGCCTACACCGGTGCGAAGAAGACCGCCTGCGACGGCACCGCGTGGACCTACTACCAGGCTGTGAAGAACCTCGGCTGAGCCGGATCACATGACGACGGGCGGCCCGCCCCGGGCCGCCCGTCGTACACGTCATCCGCCGAAAAGTCAGCCGAAGAGGCGCTCCAGCACCACCGCGATGCCGTCCTCCTCATGGGAGGCGGTGATCTCGTCGGCGACGGCCTTCAGCGCGTCGTGCGCGTTAGCCATCGCGACTCCGTGCTTCGCCCAGCCGAACATCGGGATGTCGTTCGGCATGTCGCCGAAGGCGATGGTGTCCGCGGCCGTCACCTTCAGCCTGCGGGCGGCCAGCGAGAGGCCCGTGGCCTTGGTCAGCCCCAGCGGCAGCAGCTCCACCAGTCCCTCGCCCGCCATCGTCACCCCGACCAGACCCCCGGCGGCGACCCGCGCGGCGTCCGCCAGCGCGTCGTCGCCCAGCTCGGCGTGCTGGATGTAGAGCTTGCTGATGGGCGCGGACCACACCTCGTCGTGGTCCGTGAAGGAGGTGACCGGCATGTCCCCGTGCCCCACCCGGTACCCCGGGCCGAACAGCACCTCGCCGTCGAGACCGTCGCGGGCGGCGGCCAGCAGCAGCGGACCGGTCTCCGCCTCGATCTTCTCCAGCGCCAGCATGGCCACCTGGCGGTCGAGCGTGACGGAGGTCAGCAGCCGGTGCTCGCCCGCGTGGTACAGCTGCGCGCCCTGGCCGCACACCGCGAGCCCGTCGTAGCCGAGGTCGTCCAATATGTGCCGGGCCACCGGGACTGTGCGCCCGGTGACGACGATATGGGCGGCACCGGCCGAGGTGGCCGCGGCGAGCGCGGCGCGGGTACGGGCCGAGACGGTGTGGTCGGGGCGGAGCAGGGTCCCGTCGAGGTCCGTCGCGACCAGGCCGTACGGAAGGTCCCCGGCGCTCACCGGGCGACCGGTGCCAGGACCTCGCGCCCGCCCAGGAACGGCCGCAGCGCCTCGGGCACCCGCACCGAACCGTCGGCCTGCTGGTGGTTCTCCAGGATCGCGACGATCGTCCGGGTGACCGCGCACAGCGTGCCGTTCAGCGTCGCCAGCGGACGGACCTTCTTGCCCTCGCGCATCCGGATCGACAGCCGCCGGGACTGGAACTCGGTGGTGTTGGACGTCGAGGTCAGCTCGCGGTACTTCCCCTGGGTCGGGACCCACGCCTCGCAGTCGAACTTCCGCGTCGCGGACGAGCCCAGGTCACCCGAGGCCAGGTCGACCACCCGGAACGGCAGCTCCAGCGAGGTCAGCCACTGCTTCTCCCACTCCAGCAGCCGCTGGTGCTCGGTCTCGGCCTCCTCCGGCGTCGTGTAGACGAACATCTCGACCTTGTCGAACTGGTGCACCCGGAAGATGCCCCGGGTGTCCTTGCCGTACGACCCGGCCTCGCGGCGGAAGCAGGAGGAGAAGCCCGCGTAACGCCGGGGGAGTTGCTCGGCGTCCAGGATCTCGTCCATGTGGTACGCGGCCAGCGGGACCTCGGAGGTGCCGACCAGGTAGAGGTCGTCCTTGTCCAGGTGGTAGACGTCCTCCGCGGCCTGGCCCAGGAAGCCGGTGCCCTCCATGGCCTTCGGCTTGACCAGCGCGGGGGTGAGCATCGGAGTGAAGCCCGCCGCGGTGGCCTGCGCCATCGCCGCGTTCACCAGCGCGAACTCCAGCAGCGCGCCGACGCCCGTCAGGTAGTAGAAGCGCGAGCCGGAGACCTTGGCGCCGCGCTCGGTGTCGATCGCGCCGAGCAGTTCGCCCAGCTCCAGGTGGTCCTTGGGGGTGATGCCCTCGGCCGCGAAGTCGCGCGGGGTGCCGACCGTCTCCAGGACGGTGAAGTCGTCCTCGCCGCCCACCGGGACGTCCGGGTGGACCAGGTTGCCCAGCTGGCGCAGCAGGGTCTGGGCCTCCTCGGCCGCCGTGTCCTGCTCGGCGTCGGCGGCCTTGACCGCGGCGGACAGCTCACCGGCCTTCTTCAGCAGCTCGGCCTTCTCGTCCCCGGAGGCCTTGGGGATGAGCTTGCCGAGCGCCTTCTGTTCGGAGCGCAGCTCGTCGAAGCGGACGCTGGAGGACCTGCGCCGCTCGTCGGCTTCGAGGAGCGCGTCGACGATGCCGACGTCTTCTCCACGGGCGCGCTGGGAGGCGCGCACACGGTCGGGGTCCTCACGGAGCAGGCGAAGGTCAATCACCCCCCCAGGTTACCGGTGTGACCTCGGGGGCTCGACGCGAAATTCCGTTGTGCCCCTTTTTGCCCCTGTTTAGGGCTGTGGGAAAGTCTGGGAATTCCTGTGTGGACCGCCGTCAAGGAATGCGTGCGCATTCCCCGAAAAGGGGCAAAGAGATGACTGGTTTCCCGTGTGTGCGGGGCGAGTTGGCCGTTCGTTGTCCACAGGCCCCGGGGGATACTCACGAGTTATCCACAGCCTGTGTGTGAGATCTGTGGATGTAGCAGTGATCGTTGGGGCCGCCGAATGCTCGGCGATGGATTCCCCTATCGAACCGCGTTCACACACTCTTTGTGAGAGGAATCCCTCACTCTGAAGAGCGGATCTTTGGAATTGCGGTGACGAGTGCGCAATGTCCGGTGATGTGAGCCGATGAGGTGACTGTGGTGATGTGTCGACATTGCCGGGTTGGTGTTGTCGACTTGTCCCCAGCGCGAAGCCGAGCCTGTGGATAACTTTTTGGCGACGGCAGCCCGGGCCCCTGGTTGACGGGCCCGGCGCTCCGCGCCCTCCGTGCTCAGCCCCGCCCGTCCTGGCAGCGGGCCAGCCACTCCGTGGCCTCCGCGAACGCCTCGTCCGAGGTGCCGGCGCGCAGCGGAGCCAGATCCGCCGCATCCACCCCCGCGCGCGGGTACGAGCCCAGGAAGCGCACCTTCGGGCAGATCCGCTTCAGCCCCATCAGGGCCGACCCCACCCGCCGGTCCGTGATGTGCCCCTCGCAGTCCACCGAGAAGCAGTAGCGGCCGATGCCCTCGCCCGTCGGGCGCGACTCGATCCGCATCATGTTGACGCCGCGCGCCGAGAACTCCTGCAGCAGCTCCAGCAGCGCGCCCGGGTGGTCGTCGCCGAGCCAGATCACCACGGACGTCTTGTCCGCGCCGGTCCGGGCGGCGGGCCGGGCCGGGCGGCCCGCCAGGACGAAGCGGGTCACGGCGTTCGGCGCGTCGTGGATGTCGGTGACCAGCGGCTCCAGGCCGTACTTCGGCCCCGCGAACGCGCCCGCGAACGCCGCGTCGTACCGCCCCTCCTGCACCAGCCGCGCACCGTCCGCGTTCGAGGCCGCCGACTCCCACAGGGCGTCCGGCAGGTTCGCCGCGAGCCAGTTGCGGACCTGCGGCTGGGACACCGGGTGCCCGGTCACGGTCTTCACGTCCGCGATCGTGGTGCCCTGCCGCGCCAGCAGCGCGAAGCTGATCGGCAGCAGCACCTCGCGGTAGATGGTCAGCGGTTCGCCCGTGGCCAGCTCGTCGAGGGTCGCGGTGACCCCGCCCTCGACCGAGTTCTCGATCGGGACCAGAGCGGCCGCCGCCGCACCGCCGCGCACGGCGTCCAGCGCCGCCGGAACCGAGACCATCGGAACCAGCTCGCGCGTGGCGGCCTCCGGCAGGGACCGCAGCGCGGCCTCGGTGAAGGTGCCCTCGGGGCCGAGGTAGGCATAGTGGCTGGCCGACATCACGGTGGCTCCCTGTGATCGTATGAGAGCCGCCACGATACCCAGCGGCGGCCTGGGGTGAGGCCGTTCATCCCTCGCTCACCCTTCCAAGAGTGCCTGACCCACGTACTCGTCCGGCGCGCAGCCGCCCGGCACCGCGAAGAGCGCGCTGGCCTCGTGCCGCAGGAACCGGGACAGATCGTCCCCGAGGTCCAGCTTCCGCTGCACCGGTACGAACCCCTTCATCGGATCCGCCTGCCACGCGATGAACAGCAGCCCCGCGTCCGGCGCCCCGTCGTCGCGGAAGCCGTCGTGGTACGAGAACGGGCGGCGCAGCATCGCCGCGCCCTGGTTGGACTCGGGGGCCGCGACCCGTACGTGGGCGGCGCCCCCGATGGCCAGCCCGCCGTCCGCGCCCAGCTTGTCGAGCCGTACCGGGGTCGTCTCGGTGCCGCCGGACAGCGGGGCGCCGTCCGACTTGCGGCGGCCGATGACCTTCTCCTGCCGCTCCTGGGACAGGTTGTCCCAGGAGTCGAGCAGCATCCGGACGCGGCGCACCACGGCGTAGGAACCGCCCGCCATCCAGGCCGGTTCCCCCTTGTCCGGTACGAAGATCCGCCGCTCGTAGTCGGGCTCCTCCGGCTTCGGGTTGTTCGTGCCGTCGACCTGGCCCATCAGATTGCGCATGGTCATGGGGCGGCCGGTGGCCCCGGGGGTGCGGTTGAAGCCGTTCATCTGCCAGCGCAGCCGCGCCACGTCCCCGGCCTCCCGCTGCAGCGCGCGCAGCGCGTGGAAGGCGACGAGCCCGTCATTGGCGCCGATCTGGATCCACAGATCGCCGTTGCTGCGCTTCGCGTCGAGGGCGTCCGAGGCGAAGTCGGGCAGCGGAGCGAGAGCCTCCGGGAGCTGGTCCTTCAGCCCCGCCTTGGCGAAGAAGGTACGGCCGAAGCCGAAGGTGACCGTGAGGGACGACGGTCCGGCGTCGAGCGCGATGCCCGTGTCGTCCGGCGGCGCCTTGCCCTCGGTCAGCTCGCGCGCCGTCCGCGACCACCGGCGCAGCAGCGCGGCGGCCTTCTTACGGGTCGCGCCGGGCGCCAGGTCGAAGGCGATGAGATGGCCGTGGGCCTGCAGCGGGGTGGTGATCCCCGCCTGGCGCTCGCCGTGGAAGGAGACGGCCGTCGAGCCGACCGAGCTGAGCGGCCGGGGCGTGTTCCGGGTCGCCTCCGCGGCGTACGCACCGGCCGCACCGCCGACGACGAGCCCGGCCGCGCCCGCGGCGCCGGCCGAGCCCAGCAGACGGCGCCGGGACACCCCGGCGGGGTCGGTGCGCTGGTCCTGGTCCTGGTTCTGGTTCTGAGAGGTTTCGGGGGCTTTCGAGGCGTGCTGAGTGCTCATTGCGCGATCTTCACGTTCCTGGTCTCCGTCACCTGGTCGATGTCGGAGGTCCGTACGGTCATGGAGAGCAGCCACTTCCCGGCCATGGGGAGCTGTACGCCCTCGGCGTTCCAGTGTCCGGTGGACCGCTGCTTGAGGGGGACCGACAGCGGGCCGATGCCCTGCTGCTTGAGGGTCAGGGAGAGCTTCACTTCCGGCACCTCGATCGGCCGGTCGGCGAAGTCGCTGATGAAGACGTTGACGGCGTTGTCGCCGGGCAGCGCCGGGTCGAGCATGACGATGGCCTTGCCGCGGCCGCTCTTGGAGCCGGTGTCGTACGGGATCGACACGCTGATCGGGTCGACGTTCAGCCCGCCGGTGTCCACGGCCTCGGCCGCGGGCTTCCCGGTCTCCGCCCGGCCCGGCTGGGTGCCGCTCAGCACGGTGGTCACCGCGAGCAGCACGGCCGCCACGACGGTCTCGGCGATCACGGAGCGGCGCAGTCCGCTGCGCTGCGGGTCGGCGTCGCGCTCCCGCTGGGCGGCGGTCTTGTCCTTGGCCGCCCGCTGCCGGGCGAGCTGCGCGGTGCGGACGGGGTCGTCCGCGTCGCCCTGGGAGGTGCGGGCGGGGTCGTCCGCGTCCCCGCCACCGTCCCCGGCCTTGTCCCCGGCCTCCGCACCGGAGTCGGCACTCGCGGCGCCGGTACGGACCGGCTCCTTCACCTCCGCCTTGGCCTCGGTCTTGACCTCCGCTTCCGCCGAGACCTCCGCCTTCTCCGCGCTCACGGTGTCCGTGAGACGGCCGGTCCAGCGGCGCGAGACGGCGGCGATACCGACGAGCACCGCGACCAGGGCCACCTTGACCAGCAGCCACCGCCCGTAATCCGTACCGGTCAGTGCCTTCCAGGAGCCGACCTGCCGCCACGACTGGTACAGCCCGGTGAGAACCAGGGCGACCACGGACCCGAAGGCGAGCCGGGAGAAGCGGGCCACGGCCGCCCGCTCGATCGGCACGCCCGCGCGGAGCGTCACCGCGAGCGAGGCAAGACCGCCCAGCCACACCCCCACCGCGACCAGGTGGATCACGTCGACCGGCATGGCCAGCTGCCGCTGGATGCCGACCGAGGCGTGCTCGGCCATCGCCCAGGTCGCGGCGAGGCCCACCGTGACGACGACGCCGCCGACGCCCAGCCCGAACGCGAGGTCACGGCGGCGCCGGGCGTCCTCCTCCGCCGCGTCGGTGTGACGGGTGTACGAGCCGAAGAGCACGGCCAGGAAGATCGCCGCCACGCCGAGCAGCAGCAGCCGGGACATCAGCGCCGCGCCCGGCTTGGTGTCGAGGGCGTCGCCGAGCGAGCCGAGGTCGAGGACCGCGCCGAGCCCCTCGGAGTTGGCGTAGGGGCCGCGCAGCAGCAACAGCGTCAGGGTGGCGCCGAAGAGCGTCGCCCAGCCGCCGACCGCGATCTTCCGGACCGGGCGGGAGGACCGGCACACCCCGGCGAACACGCAAGCGCCGACCAGCGCCGCGAACCCGCCGTAGGCGGCGTACCGCCCGATGCCGTACAGCGCCGTGACGGTGCTGTCGCCGCTCTCGCCGCTCGGCGCCTTGACCGACGTCTTGGACGGGGCGCCGATGGAGAAGGTGAACGCGCCGCTCACCGGGTGGCTGTCCTCCGAGACCGCCTTCCATGCCACCGTGTACGTGCCGTCCGGCAGCCCGGGGCGCAGCGCGACCGCCGCGGTCGACGACTGGCCGTTCACATGGGCCGTCTTCCCGGTGTCCACGCGCTTGCCCTTGGGGTCGAGGACGCGCACCGCGTCCCGGCCGAGCAGCACGCCCTCGGTGAAGGTGAGCCTGACGTCCGACGGCGCGGACTTCACCACCGAGCCCTCGCCGGGGCTGGTGGAGGTCAGCGCGGCGTGCGCGGACGCGGGCCCGGCGCCGAAGCTCAGCGCGCACAGCAGCGCGGCGAGCAGTGTGCCGAGGACCGACAGCAGCCGCCGCGCGGTGACGGAGATCCGGGGCCGGGCGGTCGGGGAGGTCAGCGAGGGCATCGGCTGTCAGTCCTTGGGACGGTACGTCATCGGCTCGACCGGGACTTTGATCTTGATGGGGTCGGAGGTGGCGAAGTGCAGGGTGAATTCGACCTTCTCACCGAGCTTCGGCCGGTGGACCAGTTTTGTCAGCATCAGATGATCGCCCCCGCTGGTCAGCTTCAGTTCGCCGTTCGCGGGCACGTCGAGCGAGCCGACCTGCCTCATCTGGGTGCCCTTGGTGGTGTGCAGGGTGACGTCGCGGGCGAGCGGGGTGGTGATGGACGTCAGCTTGTCCTCGCCGCCCCCCTTGTTCGTCACGGTCAGGAAGCCCGCCGCCATGTCGGACATCGCGGGGCGCGGGATGTACGCGCCTCCGACGGACAGCTCGGGGCGGCCCCCGCCGTCGTCGCCGCAGGCGGTGAGCGTGCCGGTCAGTCCGAGGGCGAGGGCGGCCGCGGCGGCGGCCCGGTGCCGGGTGATCACGGGTTCTCCCCCTTGATGATCTTCGGGAGGTCCTTGGCGTACTGCTGGGGCGAGGTCGACGTGGTGTAGATCCAGTGCCCCTTGTCGTCCTTGGGCGAGAACCCCAGCACCTGGGCGCCGTGGTTGACGGTGAGGCTGCCGTCCTTCTGCTTCTTCGGCTTCTCGATGAAGATGCCGAGCGGCCTGGCCCCGGCCTCGATGGTGTCGAAGTCGCCGGTCAGCCCGACGAAGTCCTTACCGCCCTGGGCGTCCAGCCACTTGCGCATCCGCTCGGGGGTGTCGCGCTCCGGGTCGGTGGTGACGAACACGACCCGCAGCTTCTCCCGCTCCGCCTTGGACAGCTTGGAGACGGCGATGCCGAGGTTGCTCATGGTCAGCGGGCAGACGTCCGGGCAGTGGGTGTAGCCGAAGAAGACCAGGGTCGGGCGGCCCTTGGTCTCCTTGAGCAGGTCGTACTTCTTGCCCTCGGTGTCGGTGAGGACGAGGTCGGGCTTGGCCTTGGCGTCGTTGTTCAGGACGATCGCCTGTCCCGTCTTCTGGCCGCCCGAGACGCTGGCGGCGCTGTCCCCTTTGTCTCCTCCCTCGCCGGAGCCGCCGCAGGCGGTGAGGGTGAGCGCGGCGGCGGCGACGAGGGCGGAGCCCAGGATCTTGGTGCGCATGGAGCTGTTCTCCAAAAGAGATCGTTGGATCGGTGGTGCGGTACGGCGTGCCGCCCGCGCCGGGTCGGGGCGCGCGGATACGCCGTACCGCCACGCGGGGTCGGGGCGGGTCAGGCGGAGCGGCGGCGGCCCGCGAGCACGCCGAAGGCGACTCCGGCGACGCCGATGACGATGCCCGCGATGCCGAGCACCCGGGCGGTGGTGTCGGTGCCGTCGCCGTCGGACGCGGAGGCGGTCTTCGCGGTGCCGGAGCCGGACGCCGTGGTCTTCTTGGCGCTGTCCGCGCTCGCGGAGCCGTGCCCGTGCGCGCCGCCCCCGGCCGCGTCGGTGAGCTTGAGGACCGGCGCCGGGTTCTCGGGCTCGGGCGCGCCCTCCTTGGGCTCCTCGATCCAGCGCACGACCTGCTTGTCGTCGTACGTCTGAAGGGCCTTGAAGGCGATCTGGTCGGCGTCCTTCGGCAGCGGGCCGACCGAGACCGGGAACTGCTGGAACATGCCCGGCTCGATCTTGCCGCCGGTCCAGGTGATCTTGGTGACCGCCTCGGTCACCTTGCCGTCGCTGGTCTCGATCGGCTTGTCCAGCTTGGACTTGGTGACCTTCACGTCCCAGCCGGGCACCGGCTGGGGCATCACGGAGGCGAGCGGATGGTCGGTGGGCAGATTGACCTCGAGCTTGACGGTCGAGGAGTCGTCCCGCTCGTTGGGCACCTTGAAGTCGACGGTGCTGTAGCCGCCCTTCTCGGCCTGCTCCGGCTGCACGGTGACGTGCGCGAAGGCGGGGCCCGCGGCGAGCAGCAGGGCACCCGCGGTGAGGCCTCCGAGAACCGGCAGACGGCGTAGACGCATGGCGTTCATGTCAAACGCTCCAGATGAGGAGTGATCGGTGGGGGTCGGCGCGCGTGCGGCATCGTCGCGGCCACCCTCCGGTCCCGCTGGAGGAGTGTCGCGTCAGGCCGCGAGGTCGTAGCGCGGCGGTCCCCGCCGGATCACGCTGTGCTGGAGGACGACGGAGGTCGTCCCGCGCTCGTCCGCCCCGTCCGGGCGCGGGCCGGGCGGCCCGGTGCCGGACGCGGTGTCCAGGAGCCCGGTGAGCAGCGTCCGTACGAGCCCCAGGGCGGCGCGCAGGGAGCGTACGAGCGCGGCTTCCGCGACCCCGCGCGCCCCGTCCAGCGACAGCCGTACCGCCCGCCACACGGCCCGCTCGCCGCGCCGCAGCAGCCAGCCGACGGCGAGGGCGGCCAGCAGATGGCCCAGGGTCATCGGCAGCGACGGCAGCAGGGCGGTGAGGCCCGTGTGGTGCTCGGGGCCGGTCGCCGCAGTGGGCTGGGCGGAGTGCAGGGACCCCGGGTCGATGCCCGACCGGGCGACGATCCGGTGCGCCGTGGCCGCGTCGAGGCGGCCGGGGAGCGTGGTGCACAGCAGCTTCGCCGCCATGCCGATGACGCGGCCGTCGGCGGCGTCCGCGCGGTGGGCGGCTTCCGCGGCGGCGACCGCCTGCTGTCCGTAGCTGAAGAGGCTGTGCAGCGCGAGCTGGCCCAGGGCCAGCACCGCCGCGATCCCGGGCAGCGACCGCTCCCGCCCGGCCAGCGGCAGGACGACCGCGAACACCGCCGCGGCCCCCGCGCCGAGCGTCCACAGCGGCACGGCCGTACAGGACGCCAGGACGTGCCCCGCCGCGGACAGCACAACACAGACCGCGGTGAACACCGCGGCCCGCAGCATGCGCAGATCGGCACCCGCACGGGCGACAGGGGAAGCCATGGCCGCGCCATCATCCCACTGGGTAAACGCGTTCCCTACGGCGGGTAGGGCGTACCGGCGCACACCCGGACAGGCCTATACACCGGTGCGCCTACCGCGCGCGTCCGCCGAATGAGCGGAGTCACGTCAATCGGACGCTTACGGACCATGGACCCAGGCAATACGTAACGGTATGTCGAGCCGCGGCCGGGAGGCTGGAGCATGAGCATCTGGTGGTCACTCCATTTGCCCCGCGAGGCGGCGAGCGTTCCGCTCGCACGACGACTGCTCCTCGGCACCATGGAGACGGCCGGAGTCGATCCGGAAATCTCCTACGACCTGTCGGTCGCCCTTTCCGAGGCATGCGCGAACGCGGTGGAGCACGGCGGCAGCGACGGTACGGGCGGGGACTACCGGGTCACGGCCTTCATCGACGGCGACACCTGCCGTATCGAGGTCACCGACTCGGGCCCCGGCTTCTCCGGCCGTGGCACCGTGCGCCGCGAATCGCGCACCCGGAGTGAGCGGCGTCCGGCGTCGGCGCCGAGGCCGCAGCACCCGCACAGTCCGGCTCCCGCGCACGCGGAGCACGGACGGGGGCTCTTTCTCATCGAAGCGCTCACCGATCACGTCCGCTACCGCGACCGGCCCGGTCGCGGTGGGGTGGTGGTGAGTTTCGACAAGATCCTCAAGTGGCGCGAGGACTCCCTGCTCAGGGCGTCGTAGTCGCGCGTCACTCCTCACCGGGGCACTTTTTCACCGGGGGGCTTTCACCGGGGGACTGCACCGGGCGGCAGCGCCCGGCACAGCGCGTCCAGCGCCTCCGCGAACGCGTGGTCGGGCGGGGCGGCATAGCCCACGACCAGGCCGTCGTGGGCCGGGCCCGTGGCGTCGGGGTGGCGGAAGGCGGCCAGCCCGTCCAGGGCGAGCCCCTGGCGGGCGGCGGCCCGTACGGCGGAGCGCTCGGTTCCGGGCGGCAGCGCGAGAACCGCGTGCAGCCCGGCGGCGATGCCGGAGACCCGTACGTGCGGGGCGCGCTCGGCGAGCGCGGCCACCAGCTGGTCGCGGCGCCGCCGGTAGCGCTGGCGCGCCCGGCGTACGTGGCGGTCGTAGCCGCCGGACTCCAGGAAGTCCGCGAGGGTCAGCTGATCAAGGGCGCTCGCCCAGGCCTCGCGCTCTCCCTTGGCGGCCAGCACCTCGTCCACCAGCGCGTCCGGAAGGACCATCCAGCCCAGCCGCAGCGCGGGCGACAGGCTCTTGCTGACCGATCCGACGTACAGCACACGCTCGGGGTCGAGGCCCTGGACGGCGCCGACCGGGCGGCGGTCGTAGCGGAACTCCCCGTCGTAGTCGTCCTCCACGATCAGCCCGCCGCCCGCCCGCGCCCAGTCGACGGCCGTGGCCCGCCGCTCCGGACGCAGCGGCCCGCCGGTCGGGAACTGGTGGGCGGGGGTGAGCAGCACCGTCGTCACGCCCCGCAGATCCCGGCGGGTGGCCAGCTCCTCGGTGCGGGCGCCGTGCTCGTCCAGCGGGAGCGGCACCGTCCGGATTCCGGCGTCGGCCAGCAGCGAACGGTGAAAGCCCAGGCCGTACGCCTCGACGGCCACCGTGCGGCGCAGCGCGCTGGTTCCGCTCAGCAGCCGCAGGGCGTGCGCGAAGCCCGAGCAGATCACGATCCGGTCCGGGCCGGTCCGCACCCCCCGGGCCCGGGAGAGGTAGTCGGCCAGGGCGCGGCGCAGCTCCGGGCGGCCGTACGGATCGCCGGGGCCGAACGCCTCGCTGGGCGCGGCGGTCAGGGCGCGCCGGGCCGAGGCCAGCCAGGCGGTGCGCGGGAAGGCGGCGGCGTCCGGCTGGCCCTGGAGCAGGTTGTGGACGGGGCGCGGGGCGCTTTCCCGTTGGGTCGCGGGTGCGCCGGTACGCCGGGGCGGGGGAGGGTCGGCCCGGGGCGCCACGCGCGTCCCCGACCCCTGGCGGGCGGTGAGCCAGCCCTCGGCGACCAGCTCCGCGTACGCGTCCGCGACCGTGTTGCGGGCGATGCCGAGGTCGGCGGCGAGCGAACGGTAGGGCGGCAGCCGGGTGCCGGGGGCGAGCCGTCCGCCCCGGACGGCGTCCCGCAGCGCGCGGATCAGGGCGGCCCGGCGGCCGCCCGCCCCGGCCAGCTCCAGATGCAGATCACTGACCACAGGGCCTCTGCCGGATCGACCGAGAGCGGGGGAGCGTCTTCCGACGCTCCCCCGCTCTCATTCCGTCTTGTCTGAGCCGCTTCCGCCCTGTCTCAGCCGCGCTGCGCGACGATCCGCGCCATCCACGCCTCGACGTCATCGGCGGACCTCGGAAGCGCCGCCGACAGATTGCGGTTGCCGTCCTCCGTCACCAGGATGTCGTCCTCGATCCGGACGCCGATGCCCCGGTACTCCTCGGGCACGGTCAGGTCGTCCGGCTGGAAGTAGAGGCCCGGCTCGACGGTGAGGCACATGCCGGGCTCCAGCGTGCCCGCCACATAGGTCTCGGTGCGGGCCACGGCGCAGTCGTGCACGTCCAGGCCGAGCATGTGACCGGTGCCGTGCAGCGTCCAGCGGCGCTGCAGCCCCAGCTCCAGGACGCGCTCGACCGGGCCCTCGACCAAGCCCCATTCGACGAGCTTGGTGGCCAGGACGCGCTGGGCGGCGTCGTGGAAGTCGCGGTACTTCGCGCCCGGCTTGACCGCCGCGATGCCCGCCTCCTGCGCCTCGTACACCGCGTCGTAGATCTTCCGCTGGAGCGGGGTGTAGCCGCCGTTGACCGGCAGGGTGCGGGTGACGTCCGCGGTGTAGAGCGTGGTCGTCTCGACCCCGGCGTCGAGGAGCAGCAGATCGCCGGAGCGGACCGGGCCGTCGTTGCGCACCCAGTGGAGGGTGGTGGCGTGCGGACCGGAGGCGCAGATCGAGCCGTAGCCGACGTCGTTCCCCTCGACGCGGGCGCGCAGGAAGAACGTCCCCTCGATGTAGCGCTCCGAGGTCGCCTCCGCCTTGTCGAGGACCTTCACGACGTCCTCGAAGCCCCGCACGGTCGAGTCGACGGCGGACTGCAGCTGGGCGATCTCGAACTCGTCCTTGACCAGGCGCTGCTCGCTGAGGAAGACCCGCAGCTCCTCGTCGCGCTCGGCGGTGACCTTGTCGGTCAGCGCCGACTCGATCCCCGCGTCATGGCCGCGTACGACGCGCACCGGGCCGGTCGCGGCGCCGAGCTGGTCGGCCAGCTCGCGCACGTCCTGGGCGGGCAGCCCCAGCAGCCGCTCGGCCTCGCCGAGGCTGTGCCGCCGCCCGACCCACAGCTCGCCCTGGCCGTCCAGCCAGAACTCGCCGTTGTCCCGGTCGGAGCGGGGCAGGAGGTACACCGTCGCCTTGTGGCCCTCGCCCGCGTCCGGCTCCAGCACCAGGACGCCGTTCTCCGTCTGGTCGCCGGTGAGGTACGCGTACTCGGTGGCGGCGCGGAAGCTGTACTCCGTGTCGTTGGAGCGGGTGCGGAGGTTGCCCGCGGGGATGACCAGGCGCTCGCCGGGGAAGCGCGCGGAGAGCGCGGCACGGCGGCGGGCGGTGTTCGGGGCCTGTTCGATGGGGCTCAGGTCGTGCAGCTCGGTGTCCGCCCAGCCGGACTTCATGTTCTCGGCAAGCTCGTCGGACACGCCCGGGTAGAGGCCGTTCTTCCGCTGCTTGATGGGCTGCTCCTCGGCCTCCGGGGTCTCCAGGGCGTCAGGAGTGGGCTCCTCGGTCACGTCATCCTCCTCGAACTGGACCTCTCCCATGGTAGGTCCGGGGCCGCGGCGCCCGGGAGACGTCCGGGGCGCCGCTGATCATTCGAAGTGGGCGACTCATTCGAAGGGGGCGACTCATTCGAAGTGGGCGACGAGCAGGACGACGTCCTCCGAACCGTCCTCTGCGGCGGGCCCGCGAACGGCATCACCGGTCTCGCCGGTCCCGGCCGCCGAGTCCGTTTCGCCGGGGAGCATCGTCAGCAGCACATGGTCCGCGAAGGCGTCCGGATCGGCGCGCACCGCCCTGGGGGCGGTGGCCGCGGCCGCGTGCAGCCGGGCGAAGGCCCGGTCCATCGGCTCACCGGTGCGGTGGAGCAGCCCGTCGCTGTAGAACAAAAGCGTTTCTCCGCAGGCGGGCTCGATCTCCACGCTCGGCGCCTCCCAGCAGGAGAGCATGCCCAGCGGCGCGGACAGCGTGGTCTCCACGAACTCCGTGCGCCGCTCCCCGGTGATCAGCGGCGGGCAGTGCCCCGCCCCGGCCAGCACCACCCGGCGCGCCCCGGGCTCGCAGTAGGCGAACAGGGCGGTCGCGGAGCGGGCGGGCTCGGTGAGCCGCAGCAGCAGTTCCAGATCGGAGAGCACGGCGACCGGATCCTCGCCCTCCATCACGGCGTACGCGCGCAGCGAGGCCCGCAGCCGCCCCATCGCGACGATGGTGCCCGGCCCGGAACCGGTGACCGCGCCGACCGACAGCCCGAGGGCGCCGTCCGGCAGCGGCAGCGCGTCGTACCAGTCCCCGCCGCCCCGTGCGCCGGGGCGGTGGCGGACGGCGAGGCGCACCCCGGGGAGCCGCGGCAGCCGGGTGGGCAGCAGTTCCTCCCGGACGGTCGCCACGGTGGCGCGGGCGCGGGCCAGCTCGATCAGCCGGGTGATGTGGGCGGCGGCGTAACGGCAGTACAGGGCCACCAGATGGCGCTGGTGCTCCTCGGGTTCGGCCGGTTCGTCGTAGAGCCAGGCGACCGCGCCGAGCCGCCCGGCGGGCACGCCCGCCAGGCCGGGGGCACCGGCCGGGGCGGAGGCCTGCGCGGCGCCCTGCCCCGCCGCGCCCGGAGCCGTACGGTCGCCCGCGCCCTGGGGCGTGTCCTCGGCGGCGTCGGCGGGGGCGGGGACGGGGACGATGGCGAGCCCGAGATGGGGGCCGGGGCCGATTCCTGGGCCGCTGCCGGGGCCGTTGCCGTTGCCGGGGAACGGGTCCAGCGGGACCGCGTAGCTGGCGGCGAAGCCGAGGCGGGCGGCGACCTCGCGGTGGCGCGGGTGGAGACCGGCCTCGCCCGGGATGTCGGGGTGGGCGACGGCGGGGTGCCGCTCGCCGCCCGGTTCGGGCAGCCCGTCGAGGAGATGGCCCGCGGGCGCGGAGCTGCCGGGGATCGTCTCGATCTGGCCGAGGTCCGCGCGGCCGAGGCCGAGGCCGACAGTGGTCACCGGGCCCTGCCCGTCCGCCGGTTCGAGCGCGACCAGCCCGCGCTGCGCGCCCACGAGCGCGGCGCCCGCGCGCAGCAGTTCCCGCAGCGCGTCGTCCAGCGCGCTGGTGTGGATCAGCCGCTCGGTGAGTTCGTGAAGGGTCGTGAGATCCGAGACCCACCCCGCCAGCCGGTCCTGGACACCGGGCGCCGGTTCGCCGGGCTGTGCGGCAAGGGGCGGGGTGATGGGGTCGGCAGTTTGCGTGGGTGCGGGGAGGGAAGAATCGATTCCAGCCACTTTCGGCGGATGAGGCGAGTTCATGGACCGCTGCCTTCACCCGCTGCGCCCAGCCTGCTCAATAGCATCGCAAACCCCCTGTCATGCTGCGCCGCTACTGTGCCGCTACTGTCTCCAGATGTACACGCACGGGAGAGCCGATGTCCAGCATTGTCCCGGTGGTCTTGTTAGTGTCTGTGGGGAATTCAACTTGGCCGAAAAAAAGTCGCTAGGCTGCCAATTTGAGGTCGACTGACGTCATTCGACAGCGCGTCGTCTCCATCGCGGCGGGTACACATTCGGAGAGGGACTGGGGCAGTTCGGACCGCCCCGGAACCCAGCGGCCGGTCCAGGCGTCATAGACCACAACGGCCGCGCCCCTCCCCGAGTGGCGAGGAAACGCACCACCCAGGACGGTAAGCGCCATGCGCGCGCCACCCCTCGCCACGTTCCACGCTCGGCCCGCGGCGTGATGCGCTGCCTTGTACGCGCAGTGACTTGTGATCCACGTGCTGTGAGTGGCCGAACGATGCCCGGCAGCGCCACGTAGTGCCATGTGAAGTGCCACGAAGTGCCGAAGTGCCACGAAGTGCCATGTAGTGCGAACGGATACAGCCCTCGGCGTTAACGGAAAGGAACGAGCGCTCATGCGCGAGATCCTCGGAAGGCGACGCAAGTTCTCGCTGCGGCGCGGCGCACGCTCGCCGCTGCTCCGCGCGGCGCTCACCTGCGCCGACGAGTGGCAGTGGCCCGTCCTGCCGGGAATCGGCCTCCAGTCCGGCGGCGGGCGCGCGCGGGTGTGCGGCTGCCCCGACCCGGACTGCGCGGTGCCGGGCGGACACCCCTTCGACCCCGTTCTCCTCGCGGCCACCACCGATCCGCGCATGGTGCGCTGGTGGTGGAGCAACCGCCCCGGTGCGCCGCTCCTCCTGGCCACCGGCGGCACGGCCCCGTGCGCGCTCAGCCTGCCCGCGGTCGCCGGCGCCAGGGCGCTGGCCGCGTTCGACCGGGCGGGCGTCCGGCTCGGCCCGGTGGTCGCCACGCCCACCCGCTGGTCGCTGCTGGTGGCTCCGTACTCCCTCGAAGAACTGGGCGAGCTGCTCAACCGCCAGGACTGGGTGCCCAGCTCGCTGCGGTTCCACGGCGAGGGCGGCTATCTGGTGCTGCCGCCGTCGCAGACGGGTCTTGGCCGGGTGCGCTGGGAGCGGGCGCCGCAGCGCCGCGGGCGGCCCTGGCTGCCGGAGGTGGCCACCGTGGTGGACGCGCTCGTCGAGGCGAGCAGCAGCGCGCCGGACGGCGGCAGCAGGCTGGCCTACTGACCCGGCCGTCTCGTCGGTAGAACGCCACACGCGGCGCGGCCTTGGGCCGCGCCGCGTTGTCGCGCGTTCGGGTGATCTTCAGCGGCCTGAGGCTGACCGGGGCCTGCGGCTGACCGGGGCCTGCTGTCGACGGGGGCCTGCTGGCGATCGGGGCCTGCGGCGGGGCAACTCCCGCGGCGCCGCGGCCGGTTGGTCCGTACCGGACCCGTGCGTTCCGGTACCGGACATGCAAGCGCCCGGTCGCTGGCGACGGGGGATGCACCAGCGACCGGGCTTTTAGAACCGTAACAAGAGATCGGCGCTAAGCAAATTCGATCGCGGATTTCCGGACGCGTACTTCCAGGCTGTAACGGTGAGTTGTGAGCAGCGTCACGCGGTCCGGGCGCCGTGCCGACCCCGTCCGGAACGTCAGCTGAGCGTCACCTGACGGTTGGTGAGACCGCCCCGGGCGCGGCGCTGTTCGGGGGTGAGCGGCTCGTCCGAGGCGAGGGCCTCGCCCAGCCGCTCCGCCAGCTCCGCGGCCGGCTTCTCGACCTCCTCCGCGCCCATGCCGCGGGGCAGGTCCCACACCGGCACGGTGAGCCCGTGAGCCCGGAAAGAGCCCACCAGACGGGTGTCTTCGCCCAGTGAGGACGCCCCCGCCGCATGCAGCCGCGCGAGCGCGTCGAGCAGCTTCTCCTCCGGGTGGGACATCACCCAGCGCAGGTGGTTCTTCTCCGGCGTCTCGCACCAGTAGGCGGCCTCCGCACCGGTGAGCCGGACGGTGGGGATCGCGGCCGCGTTGGCCCGTTCCAGCGACGCGGCGACCTCCCCGGTCGCGTTCGCGGCGTCCTCCAGCCAGAACTCGAACCCCTCGTGCAGGGTCGGCGTGAAAGCGCCGTTCGGGTCGAGCAGATCCTGCAGGCGCGGACCGTCGCCGGGCGCCCGCTGGGCCGACACCGGCGTACCGGGCTCGGCGGTCAGCGCGCGCCGCAGCGTGTCGGCGAGATCGCGGCTGAGGTCGCCGGAGGCCGTGTCGTTCTGCAGACCGACCAGCACCGCGCCGCTGTCCCGGCGCAGCGCGGGCCAGGCCATCGGCAGCACGGTCGCCAGGGTGACCGACGGCACGCCCTCGGGCAGCCCCTCGGCGAGGTTCAGGCGGACGGTCGCGGCGGGCACCAGCTCGCGCAGGGCCACCCAGTCGCATTCGCCGGGGAGCCCCTCGAAGGGCCGCTGCACCAGCTCGGTGACGGCGTGAGCGGCCTCCCGGCCGTGGCAGGCCTTGTAGCGGCGGCCCGAACCGCACGGGCAGGGCTCCCGCGCGCTCACCACGGGGATGTCGCCCGTGGCACCCCGTGATCCTGCGGCCTTCGTCTGGGGTCGGCGCTTCTTGGCCATGATGTGGCTGTCTCCCGATCGTGGCGGCTCAGGGCTTGTGCGTACGGCTCGCATACGGCTCGTATCGGCTACGGCTCGTATCGGGGCGTACGTCCTCGTACTCGTACGGCAACGCGTACGGGCGGGAGCCTAGCCCGTCGGCCGAACGTCGTCGGCCAGATGCGCCGCGCCGCTCACGCCAGCTCGTCCAGATCGGCGAAGCCCAGGTCGCGGTCGAAATCGGGATCGATGTTCGTGTCGATATTCGCCACGAGGCCCGGCCCGGCGCTTGCGCCGCTCTTCGGGGCGCTCTTCGCGCCGCCGGGCGCGCCGCCGCTCGTACCGCGAAGGCCTGGGGCCAGTTCCGCGCCGAGGTCGGGGCCGAGATCGGGGCCGAGATCGGGGCCGAGATCGGGCGGCAGGACGACCCGCCCGGAGAAGCCGGTGTCGGTCGGGAGGAGGGCCCATACGGTGACCTCGCCCGTGCCGTCCCGTACGCCCCAGTCGTCGGCCAGGGACCTGATGATGTTCAGCCCGCGGCCGCCGCGGGCCGTAACGGAAGGTTTGGCCGGAAGTGGCCTTGTGGGGCCACCGCCATCCGTGACTTCGACCCTCACCCGATCGTCTTCGTCGACGCTCCACGCCGCGCGAACCGTCTCGCCGCCAGGGCCGGAGCGCCATGGGCTGCCATGCCGCCACGCATTGCTGAGCAGTTCCGAAAGGATCAACACTGCGTCGTCTATGACCGAATCCGATACCCCAGTCCTGCCCAAATCGCCGCGCATCCAGTGTCGTGCCGCGCGGACGCCCGCAGGACCATGGGGTACGGCCATGGTCGACGACGTCGGCACCTTCTGTGCCACCACCAACGCCACCCCCGAGACCTCCTTAGCCCCACGCCAGGGGATGGATGCCCCGACGGGCTGGAGCGGAAACCGGCCAAGTGGCATCGTGTGACGCACTCGTCACGATCGAATACGTAACGAACGCGCCGGTGCACGCCTTGTAATGCCCACTATGAGCGCCCGAGTTGGGACAGTACCTGTTTGGGGCGATTCGTGATCAGCGCGTCGACGCCCAGCCGCACGCACAGCTCGACATCGGCCGGTTCGTCGACGGTCCACACGTGCACTCGGTGCCCCGCGCGCCGCAGCCGCGCCACATAGGTGGGGTGGTTGCGCACGATCCGGATGCTGGGTCCCGCGATGCGCACCCCGGGCGGGAGATGTCCGTCCCGGTGACGCGGCAGGACGAACTGCATCAGATAGACGGTGGGGATGGCGGGCGCCGCGAGCCGCACCCGGTGCAGCGAGCGCGCCGAGAAGCTCATGACGCGTACGGGCGGCGGCTCGCCCGGCGGCGGCGCGTCGAGCCCGTACCGGCGCAGCAGCTGGATCAGCCGGTCCTCCACCTGGCCCGCCCACCGGGTGGGGTGCTTGGTCTCGATGGCCAGTTCGACATGGCGTCCGGTGTCGGCGATGAGGCCGAGCAGCCGTTCGAGGGTGAGGACGGACGTACTGTCCCGGCTGTCCCGGTCCGGCGCCTCCTTGTCGGTGGCCTGCCCCTTCCAGGACCCGAAGTCGAGGGCCGCGAGATCGGCCAGCTCCAGCCCGGAGACCGCGCCGCGGCCATTGGAGGTGCGGTCGACGCGCCGGTCGTGGACGCAGACGAGGTGGCCGTCGGCGGTCAGCCGGACATCGCATTCCAGGGCGTCGGCGCCGTCCTCCAGCGCTCTGCGGTACGCGGACAGGGTGTGTTCCGGTGCGTCCTCGGAGGCCCCGCGGTGGGCCACGACGGACACGGTGTGCGGACCCGGGCGGATGTCCCGGTCAGAACGCGCATAGGTCACCGCGTTATGGTGCCACCGCCCGGTGCCCATCGGTGGAAGGTTCCTCTTCCGGTCGTTGCCCGGAATGGCGGTAGGGCGAATTGTCCGGGATAAAGGGTGGTAGTCCACACGGCCGCCCCTCCTTACGGCGGTCTGACGCGCCGTGGGAAAAGCTGACAACGGTAATACGTACGCGTGGGCCGTCATGGAAAAACTGTCGTGCACCTGAGGAGACAGCTGTGAGCACCGAGAACGAGGGCGCTGCCGTACCGCCTGCGGCCGGGCCGCACCCGGCCCCTCCGGCGCCGCACCCGAACCCCGCGGTGCCGCCCGCGCCGGACTTCGAGCCCACCGCGGGCGCGAAGGCGGCCGCACCGGACGCGCCGATAGGCCGGGCCCCGGACCAGCCCGCCCCGGACCCCACGGCCCCGGACCAGCCCGCTTCGAACCCCCCGGCTTCGGACCACCACACCGCTCCGGACCACCACACCGCTCCGGACCACCACACCGCTCCGGGCCACCACACCGCTCCGGGCCAGACGGCGACGGCGGGCGGCAGCCCGGCGCCGTCCTCCCCCACCCCTCCGGCCCAGCCCCCGGCCCCGGCCCAGCCCCCGGCGGCGTTCGCGTCGACCGGTGCGGGCGACCCCGGCGGTGCCCCCGGCTACGGCGCCCCCGGCTCCGGCCCCGGACCGTGGCCCTCCGACGGCGGCCAGCCGGGCGGCCCCGGCTACGGCGCCGAGGGCGGCGGCCCGGGCGGCCCCGGCGGCCCGTGGGGCAACGCCCCCGTACCGCCGCCTCCCGGTCCCCCCGGGACCTCGGAGCGCAAGCCCCGCGGGCTCGTGGCCGCCGTCCTGGCCGCCGTGCTGGTCGCGGGCGGCATCGGCGGCGGCGTCGGCTTCTGGGCGGCCGACCGGGAGAACGACAGCGGCGACACCACCACCGTCTCCGCCGTCGGCAACCCGAAGGCGGAAAGCCGCGCCCCCGGCTCCGTATCCAACATCGCGGGCAAGACCCTGCCGAGCGTCGTCACCATCGAGGCGCAGGGCAACAACGGCGAGGGCGGCACCGGCACCGGCTTCGTCTACGACAAGCAGGGCCACATCCTCACCAACAACCACGTGGTCGCCTCCGCCGCCGACAACGGCAAGCTCACCGCCACCTTCTCCGACGGCAAGCGGTACACCGCCGAGGTCGTGGGCAAGGCCCAGGGCTACGACGTCGCCGTCATCAAGCTCAAGAACGCCTCCGGAGCCAAGCTCAACCCGCTGCCGCTCGGTGACTCCGACAGGGTCGTCGTCGGCGACGCCACGGTCGCCATCGGCGCCCCCTTCGGCCTGTCCGGCACCGTCACCACCGGCATCGTGAGCGCCAAGAACCGACCGGTCGCCTCCAGCGACGGCGGCGGTGGCAACGCCTCCTACATGAGCGCCCTGCAGACCGACGCCTCCATCAACCCCGGCAACTCCGGCGGCCCGCTGCTCAACGCGGACGGCGGCGTCATCGGGATCAACTCCGCCATCCAGTCCGCGGGCAGCGGCAGCGGCCTCGGCGAGTCCCAGCAGTCCGGCAGCATCGGCCTCGGCTTCGCCATCCCGATCAACACGGCGAAGAACGTCGCCCAGCAGCTGATCAAGACCGGCCAGCCGGTCTACCCGGTGATCGAGGCCACGGTCAGCATGAAGGACAGCGCCTCGGGCGCCAAGATCGCCGCCAACGCCACCGGCGGCAGCCCCGCCGTCGTCCCCGGCGGCCCGGCCGCCAAGGCGGGCCTCAAGTCCGGCGACGTGATCACCAAGCTCGACGACACCGTGATCGACAGCGGCCCGACCCTGATCAGCGAGATCTGGACCCACAAGCCCGGCGACAAGGTCACCCTCACCTACAAGCGCGACGGCAAGACGTCCACGGTCGACGTCACCCTGGGGCAGCGCAAGGGAGACAGCTGACACGCTAGGCTGATCCCCGCGCCACCAAAGGTGGCGCGGGGAGGCTTGCCCGAGCGGCCTAAGGGAACGGTCTTGAAAACCGTCGTGGCAGCGATGTCACCGAGGGTTCAAATCCCTCAGCCTCCGCCGAGGCCAGCGAACTAGCTGGTCAGAAGGGGTGCCCCGAGTAGAGGGGCACCCCTTCCGCATGTCCGCTGCCTCACCCTGCGCCGCCCGAATCGTGGGCCAGGCGTGGGCCAGGATCGCACCAGGCGTCAGGAGATGGAGAGGCTGGTGCCGAACTCGAAGGCCCTGGACTCGTTCGGCCTGACCTGACCGATCCGCTGCCCCTGGCAGTTGGGAAGAGCGAAGACGGTGGCGACCTGGTTGGTGTTGTTCGCGACCAACATTGGCCAGATGTTGGTCGTGTAACACCCACTTGGGTTGGTGTGCGTGGTCAGCCCGACGGTCAGGGTTCCCTCGGCGGCCACCGCCGACCCCGCTGACGACAGGGCGAGGGCCACCGCACCCATCGCCGACGCCGCCACAAGCCCGATTCGACGCATCGTTGCCTCCTGCTCAGACACGATCCGGAGGAGACGCCAACCGCCTCCGACCCATTGCTAGCGGCCGTCGCTTGACGGGCACTCACGGCTCGCGTGAGTGCCGCCAGTGCTCCTCAGCGATCAGCGCGTGCGGCCAACCTGTGGCCAACTGGCCGGGGGCTTACGGGTGGTACTTCTCCTCGACCGTCTCGGCGGCGCCGGACTTGGTGTTCATGGTGACGCGGACGGTCACGCTGTTGGTCTTCGCGGACTTCTCCAGCTCTTCCACGCTGCACTTCGCGGTGCCGTAGCCGTCGTCGCCGATGGACGCGCCTCCGTTGCTGTCGTCGGAGCAGATCGCGGCCGCGCCGAGGATCTTCGTGGCGTTGGAGATCAGGAACGCCTGCTCCGTGCCGCCCTCTTCAGGCGTGACGGTCAGCTTGCCGGGTGCGAGGTACTTCAGGGTGCCGACGATCGCGCGGTGGTTGCCCGCGTTGGCGGCGCCGCCCCCGTCGGGCGGAGCGGGGGCGGCGCTGCCGCCTTCCTGGCCCTGCGAGCCCGCGGCCGAGCCGGAGTTGCCGGAGTTGTCCGAGGAGGAGCCGCCCGTGGACCGGGGCGCGGACGACTCCTGGGAGCTGGAGGAGCCGGAGGCGTCCGACGCGCCGTCTTCGGGCCCGCAGGCCGTGGCGCCCAGGCTCAGCGCCGCGGCGGCGACGAGGGTGGCGGCGAGGCGGCGGCCGGCGCGGCCGCGGAGGCGGTTGGTGGCGGTGTTCATGGCGTTCTCCCGTTGCTCTGTTCTCTCGTGTCTCTCCCGGACAACACCCAGCTTCGAAGATCGACTTGGTGTTCTACTAACAGACGACTAATGCGCCCTCAGGACGCCTACCTGCTGGTTCATGCGGCGAGCACGTGTGGACCGGCCCGGTCCGCCCGGCGTGCCGACCTCTTGGAGTCCCGACGTCATCTCGGGCCCCGCGCGGTTGTCAGGCGACCGGCGGCAGGTGGCGGCCGGTGGTGCTACGGGCCGCGGAGGCGACCGTAGCCTCGGCTTCGCGCCGGGTCAGGCCGGTGTGGAGCGCGGCGTCGATGAGGGCCGGGGCCAGGGCGTCCCCCGCGCCCGTCTCGTACGCCCGGCAGGCGGCCCAGAACAGCCGGTCGTTGCGCTGCCCCTCCTGGGATGCGCGGACGAACCGTATGAGGGCGGCGTCGCGCCCCGGCGCCCCGCCGGTGTCCGGGGGGATGCGACCCGGCGGCGTACGGTCCGGGGGTCGCAGCAGGCTGAGGAGCGCGGGCGGTACGGGGGCGGGGCGCCAGGCGGGGGAGCCGGGCGCCAGGCGGTAGCGGCCGTGTGAGGTGGCCGAACCGGGGCCGACGAGGTAGCCGCCCGCCCCGCGGATGTCGATGCCGGGGGCGATCCGTCCGGCGGAGTTGGGGACGGCGAGCCCGGGCGGTCCGCACAGCCACAGATGGCGCCCGCCGCCGGGGGTGAGCACGGTGACGGTACGGGGGAGGGCGAAGGCGTACCGGAGGGCCAGCCGTGTGAGCGCGGCGGCACCGTCGACGCGCGGTTCGTGCTTGAGGTCGAGGTCGACGCCGATGAGGTGGTGCGGGGCGCAGCCGCAGGCGATGCCGTAGCCAGTGGCCCAGGGGGCGGCGGCGAACAGCGCCCGGATCGCCGCCGGGTCGGCGGACGCGTCGTGGACGCCGTGGCCGGGCTGCCCGCAGGCGCCGCGGCAGGGCAGCGGTACGGGGTCGTGGTGGTGAGGGGAGCGTACGGCGGGCAGCTTCGCGCGGGTCAGCGGGATGACGCGGAAACCATGGGCGGCGGCCGCAAGGGCATGGGCGAGTGGAGTGTTCGCCATGTCCTCCATTTTCGTACAGGTGTCCGATAAGGGGAAGGGGGTGAAGAGCCGGGAGCGGTGCACCGGGGCGTTCTGGGGCGCGAGGGCGCGTCGAAGGTTTGAAAGGACTTCATCATTCTTGCGTGGTAATACGTCGTTCGGTGCGCTTCGTCTGCCGATGGGTGGGCAACTTTCCGTCACGGCAGGTGTTCGCGCATGACCGGCACGAGTGAGTAGTGGTGATTCATTGAGTGAACGGGACGGGTGAGGTCGTTTACGACCGCGCGGCGGCGCTTCGGTGCCGCCGCGCGGTCGTGTTCGGTGGCCTGCTCGACGGCGTGCTTGACAGTGTCAAATTATCTGACGGATAGTCAGAAAGCTTTCCGTGCGGTCGTACGTGCGGCCGTGCGACGCCGTCAAGCCCAGGGGAGCCCGCTGCCCATGCACCTCGCCCCCACGCCCCGCCAGCGGCAACTGCGCGAGCGACTCCGCGCCTACTTCCGCGAGCTGATCACTCCTGAGGTCCGTGCGGCGCTGCCGGGCGACCCGGCGGGTCAGCGACAGCTGTTGCGGCGGATCGGCGCCGACGGGCTGCTCGGACTCGGCTGGCCGGTCGAGTACGGCGGCCAAGGGCGCGGCCCCGACGAGCAGTTCGTGTTCTTCGACGAGGCCTACCGGGCGGGCGCACCGGTCTCCATGGTCACGCTCAATACGGTCGGTCCGACGCTGATGCGGTACGGCACCGAGGAGCAGAAGCGGTTCTTCCTGCCGCGCATCCTCAGCGGTGAGATCGTCTTCGCCATCGGCTACTCCGAACCGGAGGCCGGGACCGACCTCGCCTCGCTGCGCACGAAGGCCGTGCGGGAGGTAAGCGGGGAGGATGGGGAGCATGGGGCCAAGTCCGGTGCCGGGCCCGGCGGGGCGGACGCCGAGTCGTGGCGTATCGACGGCGCCAAGACCTTCACCAGCAACGCCCAGAACGCCGACTGGATCTGGCTCGCCTGCCGCACCGACCCGGAGGCCCCCAAGCACAAGGGCATCTCGATCATCCTGGTGCCGACCGACGCGCCCGGCTTCTCCTGGACGCCGATCGAGACGGTCGCGGGCCTGACCACGACGGCGACCTACTACGACGCGGTCCGCGTCCCGGCCAGCCATCTCGTCGGCGAGGAGAACGGCGGCTGGGGACTGATCACCACTCAGCTCAACCACGAGCGGGTCGCGCTCGCCGCCATCGGCATGCAGGCCGAGGACTTCTACGAGGCCGTGCTCGCCCACGCCCGCACCCCCGACCCGGACACCGGGGCCCGCCCCGCCGACCAGGAGTGGGTACGGGCCCGGCTGGCGGAGGCGCACGCCCGGCTGGCGGCGACCCGGCTGCTCAACTGGCGGCTGGTCGGGGACGTGGGGGCGGGGACGCTGAGCCCGGGTGACGCGAGCGGCGTCAAGTTCGCGGGAACCGAAAGCGCGGTGGCGGTGTATTGCCTATGTCAGGAAATCGCGGGAGAGGCGGGGCTGATCCGGTCGGGGTCGCCGGGAGCGTTCGGGGACGGCGAGCTGGAGCGGATGAACAGGGCCGCGCAGATCAACACCTTTGGGGGCGGGGCGAGTGAGGTGCAGAGGGAAATCGTGGCGACGATGCGGCTCGGCATGCGGCGGGTGCGGCGATGACCGCTGAGACGCATGAGCTGTACGAGAGGCTGCGGGGCTACGAGGGCCGAGTGGCGGCGCGCGGCGGCGAGGGCAGGGACCCCGTCAACGAGCCCATGATCAGGCACTGGTGCGAGGCGATGGGCGACACCAACCCCGCCTATCCGGGCATCGCACCGCCGACGATGCTCCAGGCATGGACGATGGGCGGGCTCGGCGGGCACCCCGGCGGCTCGGCCAGGTCGGAGGCGTATGAGGAGCTACTGGCGCTGCTCGACGAGGCGGGCTGCACCTCGGTCGTCGCGACGGACTGCGAGCAGGAGTATCTGCGGCCGCTGTGTCCGGGAGACCGGATCACCTTCGACGCGGTGATCGAGTCGGTGTCGCCGCGCAAGACCACCAAGCTGGGCACGGGCCACTTCGTCACCACCCGGATGGACATCCGGGCGGGCGATGAACTGGCTGGGACGCATCGCTTCCGCATCCTCAAGTACGCGCCGACGCAGCAGCAGCCGAAGCTGCGGCAGACACCGGACCAGACGCCGAAGCCGGACCAGAAGCCGACCCCGGGGCAGACACCGCAGCAGCAGCCGAAGGCGAAGCGCCCGCGTCCCGTCATCAACCGGGACAACGCGGGGTTCTGGGAGGGTGTCGCCGCCCACCAGTTGCTCATCCAGCGCTGCACCGGCTGCGGCACCCTCCGCTTCCCCTGGCTGCCCGGATGCGGCGGCTGCGGTTCACCGGAGTGGGACACGGTCGCGGCCTCCGGCGCGGGCACGGTGTTCAGCTATGTGGTCATGCACCATCCGCCCTTCCCCGCCTTCGATCCGCCGTATGCCGTGGGCCTGATCGAGCTGGCCGAGGGGGTCCGCATCGTCAGCAACATCACGGGGGTGCCGTACGAGGAGGTGCGCATCGGGATGCCGGTCGAGCTGGAGTTCCTGCGGGCCGATGACGAGCTGGAGCTGCCCGTTTTCCGAGGGGCGGTGGCCTGATGGACTTCACGCCCACCGCCGAGCAGCAGGCCGCCCGGGACCTGGCGGCGGAGATCTTCGGGGATCTGTCCACCCATGAGCGGCTGTCGGCCCTCGGGACCGGTGTCGACGGCGAGTTGTGGAAGACGCTCTGCTCGGCGGGGCTGCCCGCCGCTGTGGAGGAGATCGGTTTGGTCGGCCTGGTGCTGCTGCTGGAGGAGCAGGGCCGGGTGACCGCCCAGGTGCCGCTTGCGGCCAGCTGCGCGTACGGGCTGCTGCCGGTGGCCGTCCACGGCACGGCAGAGCAGCGCGCGCGGCTGCTGCCCGCCCTGCGGGACGGTACGGCGGTGGCGACGGCCGCGGACCGGCCCGGCTCCTCTCCGGCAGCCTCGGCCCGCCGGACCACCGCGGGGTGGGTGCTGACCGGCACGTTTCCGGTGGTCCCCTGGCTGCGGGCCGCGACCCATGTGCTGGTCCCGGCGCGCACGGAGGAGGGGCGCACACGCTGCTTCCTGATCGAGACCCCGCCGGTTTCCGCCCCGGCCGCCTCGGCCCCATCCACCGCTGCCCCGCTTGCCTCTGGTGCGCATAGCTCAGGCGTGCCCATCCGGACCGAGTCCGTCGAGACCACCGCACCCTGGGCGGCGGGGCGGCTCACGCTCCAGGACGCGCCCGCTGAGCCGCTCGGCGACGGCGGTGTCGTCTGGGCCGATGTGCTTGGCAGGGCCCGTACCGCCTTCGCCGGATTGCAGGCGGGCGTCTGCCAGGGATCGGTCGCGCGGGTGGTCCATCACACCTCCGTCCGCGAGCAGTTCGGGCGCCCGCTCTCCGCCCAGCAGGGTGTGCTGCTGCGCGCGGCGGACGCCCATATGGACACCGAGGCGATCCGGGTGACCGCCTACGAGGCGGCCTGGCGCTATGACCGGCAGCTGCCCGCGGCCACCCATGCGCTCACCACCGCCTGGTGGGCCTGTGAGGCGGGCAGACGGGTCGTCCACGCGGGGCAGCATCTGCATGGCGGCATCGGCGCCGATGTGGAGCATCCGGTGCACCGGCACTTCCTGTGGGGGCGGCAACTGGACGCGTATCTGGGCCCGGCCCCCGCCCTGCTGGCCGCGCTGGGCACCCTGCTCATGGAGGAGACGTCCGTATGACAGTTACGGTCACGGTCACGGCCCGCGCGGGCGAGGCGCTGCCGCCGCTGCGCATCCCGATCACCCGGACGCTCGTCGTCTCCGGCGCCCTCGCCTCCCGCGACTACCAGGATGTGCACCACGATGCCGAGGCGGCCAGGGAGAAGGGCTCTCCGGACATCTTCATGAACATCCTGACCACCAATGGCCTGGTCGGGCGCTACATCACCGATCACTTCGGGCCGCGGGCCCGACTCCGGAGGGTCGCCATCCGGCTCGGCGCCCCCAACTACCCCGGAGACGAGATGGTGCTGACCGGAGAGGTCACCTCGGTCGCGGACGCCACGGTGGAGGTCGCGGTGACCGGGCAGAACGCCATCGGCCGCCATGTGACCGGCACGGTCACGGTGGAACTTCCTGCTGATTCCGCCGAATCCCCGGCCGGAGCGGTCCGATGAGCGCCCATCGACCGGACCGGCTCGGGGGGCGGGCGGCCGTCGTGGGCATCGGCGCCACCGAGTTCTCCAAGGACTCCGGCCGCAGCGAGCTGACGCTCGCGGCCGAGGCCGTCCGGGCGGCGCTGGACGATGCGGGGATCGCCCCGGCCGAGGTCGACGGGCTGGTCACCTTCACCATGGACACCAGCCCCGAGATCACTGTGGCCCAGGCATGCGGCATCGGTGAGCTGACGTTCTTCTCCCGGGTGCACTACGGCGGAGGCGCCGCCTGCGCCACTGTGCAGCAGGCCGCGCTCGCCGTCGCCACCGGTGTCGCCGAGGTCGTCGTCTGCTACCGCGCGTTCAATGAGCGCTCCGGGCGCCGCTTCGGTTCCGGGGTGCAGCACCGCGAGCCATCGGCCGAGGGGGCGGCGCTCGGCTGGTCGCTGCCCTTCGGTCTGCTGACCCCCGCGTCCTGGGTCGCCATGGCCGCGCAGCGCTATCTGCACACCTACGGTCTGACGCCCGAGGCCTTCGGCCAAGTGGCCGTCGTCGACCGGCGCCATGCCGCCACCAACCCGGCCGCGTATTTCCATGGCAAGCCGATCACCCTGGCCGATCACGCCGCCTCCCGCTGGATCGTGGAGCCGCTGCGGCTGCTCGACTGCTGTCAGGAGACGGACGGCGGCCAGGCGATCGTGGTCACCAGCGTCGAGCGGGCCCGCGACCTCCCGCGGCCGCCCGTCGTGATCACGGCGGCGGCGCAGGGCGCGGGCCGGGCGCAGGAGCAGATGACGAGCTTCTACCGCGACGATCTCTCAGGGCTGCCGGAGATGGGTGTGGTCGCGCGGCAGCTGTGGAGTGGCAGCGGGCTAAGTCCCGCCGACATCGATGTGGCCATCCTCTATGACCACTTCACGCCGTTCGTGCTGATGCAACTGGAGGAGTTCGGCTTCTGCAAGCGCGGCGAGGCGGCCGGATGCGTCGCCGAGGGCGCACTGCCGCTCAACACCCACGGCGGACAGCTCGGCGAGGCGTATCTGCACGGGATGAACGGGATAGCGGAGGCCGTCCGCCAGATACGCGGCACGGCCGTCAACCAGGTGCCGCATGCCGCCCGCGCACTGGTCACCGCGGGCACCGGGGTACCGACATCCGGGCTCCTCCTCGGCGCAGACGGCTGAACCACGCGCGTGTCTGCGGCACCGGCCCTCCGGTGTCCACATTGACTCCTCATATGAACCGAGGAAAGAAGAGCAGATGGATGTTCATGGGCTGGGCTGCCAGTCTGATCGCGGTGCTGGCCACCTCGATCAGCGGCCCCGCCTCCGCCTCGGCGGAAGCCCTCCCCGACCCGCGTCCCCTGGGCGCCAAGGTCTTCCAGGGCCGGGGCTTCGACACCTGCCACACCCCCACGCTCGCGGCCCTGCGCGCGTGGAAGGCCTCCCCCTATCGCGCCGTCGGCGTCTACTACGCGGGCCGTGGCCGGGCCTGCCCCAGCCAGCCCAACCTCACCGTCTCCTGGATGCGCGGAGTGAAGAGCATGGGGTGGCATGTGCTGCCCATCTTCGTGGGGTCCCAGTCCCCCTGCGTCCGCAACAAGAACAAGAGGAAGTTCGCCATCGGCAGCACACCCTGGGCGCAGGGCCGCAAGGAGGGGAAGGACGCGGTGGCCCGCGCGAAGAAGCTGGCGATGAAGAAGCGCAGCGCGCTCTATCTGGACATGGAGGCCTACGACCAGGGGAAGGCGAGCTGCGCGGCCACCACGCTCTCCTTCATCCGAGGCTGGAACCGCGAGGTGCGCTCGCACGGCTTCTTTCCCGGTTTCTACAGCAGCGCCGAGTCCGGGGTGCGCCATCTGGAGAAGTCCCGGAAGGCGGGGATCCGTGATCTCCCCTCCGTGATGTGGTTCGCGCGCTGGAACGGGAAGACGGCGCTGGCCGGTGAGCCGGTCCTGGCCAAGAAGGCCTGGAGTCCGCACCGCCGCATCCATCAGTACGTGGGCAATGTGCATGAGAAGCACGGCGGCCGGACGATCCAGATCGACCGCAACAAGGTGGACGCACCGGTCGCGATCATCAGCTGAAGCATCGGCTGATCCGTCAGCTGAGTCGTCCGCTGAGCCGTCGGCCGCTGGGAGGACCCTCTACGGCACAACCCTGACGGAAGTACCGCCCTATCCATCCCCAGGAGGTGTTGTCAGCCCTACCCCTACAACCTCAGGTTGATTCGGCTTCGGCACTTGTGGCCGATCCGCGGTGAGGCGCTCACTCCCTAGCGTTGGGGCATGACCACGACCGTGTGCTCAGGGGCTTCCGCCGCCGCGTTCCCGTCGTTCACCTCGTACGTACGGGCACGGGGGCCGATGCTGCTGCGCACCGCCCGCTCGCTGACGCCCAACGCCTGTGACGCCGAGGATCTGCTGCAGACCGCGCTGACCAAGACATACGTCGCGTGGGAGCGGATCGAGGACCACAAGGCGCTGGACGGCTATGTGCGCCGGGCGCTGGTCAACACGCGGACCTCCCAGTGGCGCAAGCGCAAGGTCGACGAGTTCGTCTGCGAGGAGCTGCCCGAGCCGGACCCGGTCCCCGCCCCCGACCCCGCCGAGCAGCAGGTCCTGCGCGACATGATGTGGCGCGCGGTGATGCGGCTGCCGGACCGCCAGCGGGCCATGGTCGTCCTCAGGTATTACGAGGACCTGAGCGAGGCCCAGACGGCGGAGGTGCTCGGGGTGTCCATCGGCACGGTCAAGAGCGCCGTCTCGCGCGCCCTCGTCAAACTCCGCGAAGACCCGGAACTGGTCCGCGTGGCCTGACGATCTACGGTGGGACTCCAGGGGCGAGCGGGGTAGTGACATACCGGCCGGTCGCTTGCACAATCGGCGGACTACCCGCGCGTAACCGTAAATTCCTGGAGGCCACGGTGCTCAGCACGATGCAGGACGTACCGCTGACCGTGACCCGCATCCTCGAGCATGGAGCGCTGGCCCACGGCACGGCTCAGGTGCTCACCTGGACCGGTGGCGGTGAGCCGCAGCGCCGTACCTTCCACGAAGTGGGCCTGCGGGCCACCCGGCTGGCGAACGCGCTGCGCGACGAGCTGGGCGTCGAACAGGGGCAGCCTGTCGGCACGCTCATGTGGAACAACTGCGAGCATCTGGAGGCCTATCTCGCGGTCCCCTCCATGGGCGCCGTACTGCACACCCTCAATCTCCGGATGCCCACCGGCCAGCTGACCTGGATCATCAACCACGCCGCCGACCGCGTGATCGTGGTGAACGGTTCGCTGCTGCCGCTCCTGGCCCCGCTGCTGCCCGAGCTGGGGTCCGTGGAGCACGTCGTCGTCTCCGGGCCGGGCGACCGTTCCGTGCTGGACGGGTGCCGGGCCCGCGTCCACGACTACGAGGAACTGATCGAGGGCCGTCCCGAGCGTCACCCCTGGCCGGTGACCGACGAGCGGCAGGCCGCGGCCCTGTGCTACACCTCCGGTACCACCGGCGACCCCAAGGGCGTGGCCTATAGCCATCGCTCCATCTACCTGCACTCGATGCAGGCCAACAGTGCCGAGGCGTTCGGCATGTCCGCGAAGGACACCCTGCTGCCCGTGGTGCCGATGTTTCACGCGAACGCGTGGGGCACCCCGCACGCCGCCTTCATGGCGGGCGCGTCGATGGTGATGCCCGACCGCTTCCTGCAGCCCGCCCCGCTCGCCGACATGGTCGAGACCGCCCGGCCCACCCTCGCCGCCGCCGTCCCCACCATCTGGCAGGGGCTGCTCGCCGAACTCACCGCCACGCCACGGGACGTGTCCAGCCTCACCCATGTCTACATCGGCGGGTCGGCCTGCCCACCGTCCCTGATGAAGGCGTTCGAGGAGCGGCACGGCATCCGCGTCGTACACGCGTGGGGCATGACGGAGCTGTCGCCGCTCGGATCCATGGCCCATCCGCCCGCCGGTCTTACGGCCGAGGAGGAATGGCCGTACCGGGTGACGCAGGGCCGGTTCCCGGCCTCCGTGGAGTACCGGCTGATGGCGCCCGGGGGCGAGGTCGTGCCCGCGGACGGGGAGGCGGTCGGCGAACTGGAGGTACGCGGTCCGTGGATCGCGGCCGCGTACTACGGAGGGGCGGCGGGCGAGCCCATGCGGCCGGAGGACAAGTTCACCGAGGACGGCTGGCTGAAGACCGGCGACGTCGGCACGGTCTCCCCGGACGGCTATCTGACCCTGACCGACCGGGCGAAGGACGTCATCAAGTCGGGCGGCGAATGGATCTCGTCGGTCGAGCTGGAGAACCATCTGATGGGCCATCCGGAGGTCGCCGAGGCGGCGGTGGTGGCGGTGCCCGACGAGAAGTGGGACGAGCGCCCGCTCGCCACGGTGGTGCTGAAGGAGGGCGCCACCGTGGACTACGCGGGGCTGCGGGAGTTCCTCGCCGGGCGGGTCGCGCGCTGGCAGCTGCCGGAGCGCTGGGCCCTGATCCCGGAGGTGCCGAAGACGAGCGTGGGGAAGTTCGACAAGAAGGTCATCCGGAAGCGGTACGCGGACGGGGAGCTGGAAGTGACCACCCTCGACTGAGGCCGCCCGACTGAGGCCGCCCGACTGAAACCGCCCGACTGAACCCGTACGACCGAGGCCGCCCGGCTGGGGGCATCCCCCTCAGCCGGTGCCCGACCTCCGCCGGTGCCTCAGTTGGTGCCGATCTTCGCCAGCAGGTCGACGATCCGGGCCTGCACCTCCGCGCTCGTCGAGCGCTCCGCGAGGAACAGCACCGTCTCGCCCGAACTGAGCCGCGACAGGTTCGCCGGGTCGATGTCCGCGGAGGTGTAGACGACCAGCGGGGTGCGGTTGAGCAGCCCGTTGCCGCGCAGCCAGTCGACGATCCCGGCCCGGCGGCGGCGTACCTGCATCAGGTCCATCACCACCAGGTTCGGCCGCATACGCCCCGCGAGCGCCACCGCGTCCGCGTCCGTCGCGGCCCGGGCGACCTGCATGCCGCGCCGCTCCAGGGCTCCCGTCAGCGCCGCCGCGATCGGCTCGTGCTCCTCGATCAGCAGGACGCGCGGCGGATGCTGTTCGCTGTCGCGCGGGGCGAGCGCCTTGAGCAGGACGGCCGGGTCGGCCCCGTACGCCGCCTCCCGCGTCGCCTGGCCGAGCCCCGCCGTCACCAGCACCGGCACCTCGGCGGCGACCGCCGCCGTCCGCAGCGACTGCAGCGCGGTCCGGGTGATCGGCCCGGTCAGGGGGTCGACGAACAGCGCCGCCGGATACGCGGCGATCTGCGCGTCCACCTCCTCACGGGAGTTCACGATCACCGGGCGGTAGCCGCGGTCGCTCAGCGCCTGCTGCGTGGACATGTCCGGCGCGGGCCACACCAGGAGTCGGCGCGGGTTGTCCAGCGGCTCCGGGGGCAGTTCGTCGTCGGGCGGCGGGGTGCGGTCGTCGACGATCTCTATGGCGCCGTTGGGCCCGTCCAGCGGCTCCGGCCCTTCCGCTCCCTCGTCCGGCGCGCCGATCGCGAACGCGCGCCCCGAACTGTGCGGCGAGGCCGGGCGGGGCGGCTGCGGTCCCGGGCCGGGCTGGTTGCGCGGCTGGGCTCCGGGCGGGGGCCCGGCCTGGCCGGGGGCCTGCGCCGGGGACTGGGGGTGGGCGCGGCTGCCGGTGGGTTCCAGGTCGGCCGAGCTGTTCTGGTCGGCCATATCGGGGCGGGCGGCCAGCTTGCGCCGCCTGCCCGACCCCGCGGTGGCCGTACCGCCGGAGGGCGTCTGGGGCTGCTGCGGCTGTTGCGGCTGGGGAGTGCGCTGGTGCTCGCTGACCTGCTGTGCGAACGGCACCCCTTGGCCCAGCGTGCGCACGCTGAACGCGCGCCCCTGGGTGGTCTCCGCGCCCTGCGGAGCGCCCTGCGGGCGGCCTTGGGGGGCGCTTTGGGGCGCGCCCTGAGGGGGCTGAGGGGCCTGGGGTGCCTGGGGGGCGTTCGGGCGTGCGTTCTGGGGCGTGCTCTGGGGCGCGCGCGGCGCCTCGGGAGGCAGCTGCTGCGCCGCGGGCGCTCCGGGCGCGGGCTCCGGCTGCTCCTCGGAGAGGGGGCGCCGGGCGCGGCGGCGGCCGGAGTGCTGAGCCGCCTGCTGGCCGCCCATGGAGTCCTGCGCGGCCTCACCCCAGGCGGGCTGCTGCTGTTCGGGGGTGCGGGCGGCGGGGAGCGCGGGCATGGCGGACCCGCCGCCCGCACCGGAGCCCGGCGCGGCACCCTGCCCGGCACCTGGTCCGGCACCCGGCCCGGCCGTGCCCGGACGCGGGGTCTGCGGCCCGCCCTGCCCCTGGTTCTGGTTCTGGCCCTGCTGGGCCGGTGCCTGCTGCGGGGCCTGGCCGGGACCGGACGGCCAGCCTCCGTTGCGGGGCGCGGTCCCGCCCGGGGGCACGGGCTGTACGGCCAGGCCACCGCCCTGCGGCTGGCCCTGCGCCTGCGGGGCGCCGACGCGCGCGTCCCGGGGGCC
Source organism: Streptomyces sp. NPDC059850 (assembly GCF_042731515.1). Classification (NCBI taxonomy): domain Bacteria; kingdom Bacillati; phylum Actinomycetota; class Actinomycetes; order Kitasatosporales; family Streptomycetaceae; genus Streptomyces; species Streptomyces sp. NPDC059850. The sequence continues at coordinate 22,985 of NZ_JBHWJI010000027.1, read as the reverse complement.
GTGCTGCGCGGGGACGAGCCCGGCGGGCCCGGCCGGGCCCAGCTCGGGCGGCAGCGCGCCGGGCTGCGACGGCCGGTCGGCCGCCGCGGGCGGCAGCGCGAACGGAGAGCGTGCCGCGCCGGGTTCCCCCGCCGCCTGTGCCTGGGGCTGCGGCTGTGCCTGAGGGTGGGGCTGCGTCTGGTGTTGCGGCTGAGGCTGAGCGCCGTGCTCGGGCACCGCCCGGTTCGGCGTCTCGGTCAGGGGCCGCCGGGCACGGCGGCGGCCGCTGGGGACCGCCCCCTCGCCCTCGGCGGAGTCCTGGGAAGGGTCGCCCCACGCGGGCTGCTGCTGGTCCGGGGTGCGGGCGGCGGGGAGCGCGGGCACGGCGGACTCGCCCGCACCGGCCGCGTCGGGGCCGTTCGTGTCGGGGCCGTTCGCGTCGGCCGCCGCCGGAGGCAGGGCGAACGGGGAGCGGCCGCCGCCCTGGCCACCCTGCTGGGCCGGATACGGACCGGCGGCCTCCTGAGCCGGGGAGCCGCGCCGACGACCGCCCGCGGCCGGGTGCTGCGGCTGGGCGATGCCCTGCGGCGGTACGACGCCCATCGCGGCGGCGCCGACCGCCTGCGGACCGGCACCGGCACCGGCACCGGCGCCCTGGCCGTCCGTACCGTCGTTCGCTGCCGCCGGGGCCTCCTCGTCGGCGCGCGGGCGCGCCCGGCGCCGTCCGGTCGGCCGCGGCTGGTCCTGCTCGCCCGGCTGCTGCCCGCCCTGCTGGTTCTGCTGCCGGGGATCGGTACCGGCCTCCGCGGGGAGCGCGGCGGGTACGGAACGGTTCTGCGCGCCGCTCGTGCCCGCCCCAGAGCCGCCCTGCGGATCGCCGTCCGCGCCGTCGCCGCCCGCGGTGTCCGCGGCCGCGCCGGTTCCGCCGCCCGAAGTGCCCTGCCCCTGCGTACCCTCGGCGCCTCCGGACGCCGCCTGGGCGTCGGCCTTCGCCCGCTCCTGGTCGGCGGCCGCCGCCGAGATCGGCACCTCCAGGACGTAGGCGTGCCCGCCCATGCCCGGCATCTCATGTGTCTGCAGCACACCACCGTGCCGGCGCACGATCCCGCGCACGATCGGCTCGTGCACCGGGTCGCCGCCCGCGTACGGCCCGCGGACCTCGAACCGTACGACGTTGCCACGCTGTGCCGCCGCGACCACGATCGTCGAGTCCCCGGACGCGCCGCCTCCGCCCGAGGCCGCCTTGCCGGTCGAGTCGACCCCGGCCACGTCCGCGATCAGATGGGCGAGCGCCTGGGCCACCCGCTGCGGGTCTACTTCGGCCTCGATCGGCGGGGCGTGCACGGCGAACTGCGCGCGCCCCGGGCCGATCAGCTCGACCGCGCCCTCCACACCGGCGGCCACGACCTCGTCCATGGAGACCGCGCGCCGGGCCAGCTCCTCGCCGTCCGCGTCGAGCCGCTGATAGCTCAGGACGTTGTCGACGAGCGTGGTCATCCGGGTGTACCCGGCGGCAAGGTGGTGCAGGATCTGGTTGGCCTCGGGCCACAGCTGCCCGGCCGGGTCGTCGGCCAGGACGCCGAGTTCGCCGCGCAGCTCCTGGAGCGGACCGCGCAGCGACTGGTCGAGCACCGCCAGCAGCTGGCTGTTGCGGGCGGTGAGGGCGTCCAGCCGCTCCGCGTACGTCTGCCGCTCCCGGTCGAGCTGCGCCTGCAGCTCCTCCAGCGCCTTGGCGTGCTCGTCGCGAAGCTCTTCCAGCTCCTTGGCGCGCTCGTCGCGAAGCTCCTCCAGCTCCTTGCTGTGCTGCGCCGTGAGGCTCTCCACCTCCTCGGCGTGCGTCGAGACGAGCGCTTCCTCGGCGCGCCGGTCGGTGAAGGTCATGACGGCGCCGACGAGTTGCTCGCCGTCCCGTACGGGCGCGGTCGTCAGGTCGACCGGTACCGCGCTCCCGTCCTTGGCCCACAGCACCTGGCCGCGCACCCGGTGCTTGCGGCCGGAGCGCAGGGTGTCGGCGAGCGGGGACTCCTCGTACGGGAAAGGGGAACCATCGGGGCGCGAGTGGTGTACAAGAGAGTGAAGTTCCTGACCGCCCAGGTCACTGGCCCGGAAGCCGAGGATCTGCGCCGCGGACGGGTTGACGAGGACCACCTTGCCCTCGGTGTCCACGCCGACCACGCCCTCCGCCGCCGCGCGCAGAATCATCTCGGTCTGGCGCTGCTGGCGGGCGAGTTCGGCCTCGGTGTCGAGCGTCCCGGTCAGGTCCCGCACGATGAGCATCAGCAGCTCGTCGCCGGTGTAGCTGTACTGATCGGCGTACGGGTCCGCGTACGGGGTCCGGCTGTCCTCGACGTTCGCGCTGGTCACCTCTACGGGGAACTGGGCCCCGTCGGTGCGCCGCGCGATCATCCGGGTCGGCTTGGTGCTGGTGATCCGTTCCGCGTCCCCGGGCCTGCGCATCGACCCGGGGATCCGATTGGGATCGAAGGAGGGGAGAAGATCGAGCAGACCACGGCCCACGAGTGCGGTGCCCGGCGTCTCGAAGGACTCCAGCGCGATGTGGTTGGCGTTGACGATCGTGCCGTTGCAGTTGACCAACAGCAGAGCGTCGGGAAGGGCGTCGAGTATCGCTGCGAGGCGAGCAGCGCCTCGGGATGGCCTGCTGCTCACGACGACGCTTCCTCCCTGACTTACCGCACCTTGCTGACACCCGCGGTCATTGTGCCGCCCGTCCGTGGAGTGTCTCAGGGGAGTCTACGGGCACCAAGGGCGGGCGCGGCGGTAGATGAGAGGGAGGTCGCAGCACGACGTGCACGTCTCGGCGCACGCCCGGACAAACTTCCCGGGCCCCGCCGCCGCACACTCCCGGCTCAATCCCCAGGTCAGCTCCCAGGCAGACGCAAAACGATCGAGAAACGGTTCCACCTGGAGATTTCGCACCCATTCGTTCGCGTGAAGCGAGCGTTGACGGGGCGCCCCGCCCACCGCCCCCGCACCGTCGCCGTGGCCTCCCCGCCGTACTGACCCGTGCACATCGCCCCGGGCGGCACCGGCGCGAACGGATCCCGGCCCCACTTGGTCTGCGCCTCCAGCTGACGGCAGGCGGCCCGGGCCCGGGGGTGGGTACCGCCGGTGGGGTGGCACGCCAGTACGTACCGCACGGTGTCGAGATGCTGGCCCGTCTCGCTCACCCTGATGACGAGACGGTCGGAACTCTCCCCGTCGTACGACACGGGCAGCGGCAGCGGCGTGGCCGCCGCGGGGCTCAGCGCGGCCACGGTGGCGGCGACAGCGGCGGCGGTGGTGACGGCGAGGCGATGCAGCAGGGGCATGTGAGTACTCCTGGTGTGATCAGACCGGGGCGCGCTGCCCCTGCCCCTGCTAACGCGCCTCCGCCGTGCGCGTTGCGCCGCCATCCGGGCATCGCGCCCCCTAAGAGCTTTGCGGTCCTGCCCGCCCGCCGAGTACCGTAGGCCGCGATTGGTGACATCCCGCTGGGCTGTGACATCATCTGCACACGCCACATCGCGCTCACGCGAGCGCGCCACGGCGTGCTGGAGGCTTCGCCTAGTCTGGTCTATGGCGCCGCACTGCTAATGCGGTTTGGGCCCTAAAGCCCATCGAGGGTTCAAATCCCTCAGCCTCCGCTTATCGAGAGCCCCGGTCGATCACGACCGGGGCTCTTGTGTTGCGTGCCCCTCCCGAGTGACGGCCCCTCTCCGCAGCGTCGCCCCGCCCAAGCGCCCCCAGTCGTCCCGCGCGGCCGTTCTCCCAGCCGCGGCCCCGCCTGCCCGGACGGGCCTCGCAGGCCTCAAAACAGGTATTTCCGCAGGTCAGGGTGGGTGTGGCAAACGGATTTCGCGTGACGGCGCAGGTCATGTAATGTTGTTCCCGCAACGCCGACCGGCAAGAAAAACCGCCGGGAAGCCAAGCGCTCGTAGCTTAACGGATAGAGCACTTGACTACGGATCAAGAGGTTGCAGGTTCGAATCCTGCCGAGCGCGCAGCAGCGTAGAGGCCCCTTCCAGAGATGGAAGGGGCCTTTTGCGCTGGCCGTGCGCCCAGTTCGGTGCGCGTTCGTGGGGGCGTCAACCTGGGGCGTCGTTGGCCCTTCGTGTGGGTTATGGCTTTTCCAGCCTCGAAGGGAGCCCCGAAGGCGGCCGAGCCCCCGGCCTTCAAGGGGCGATCAAAGTAAACGTCTGTTTTCGGATAATTAAAGCATCCAATCCCAAAATGGGACTGTTTGGATGTTCCTGCCGCTTGCCAAGTACCTGAGGACAGCGTCCGAGGCAAAGGGGCATAGGCATGGCTGACTGGAAGAACATCTCCGGGGGACTCACGACGATCTCGGTGGGTTCCAGGACGCACGTGTGGGGTGTGAACTCGTCAGGGCAGATCTACCGTTACACGGGGCATGACGCGAATCCGTGGATCGGTATCCCGGGCAGCGCGGTCGACATCGGTGTGGCTGCTGATGGCACGGTGTGGCATGTCAACTCTGCCGGTGCTATCTACCGGTACACCGGGGATCAGGGTTCGACTGACTGGGTCAGCGTCGCGGGTGGTCTGAGTCGGATCTCGGTGGGTTCCAGGACGCAGGTGTGGGGTGTGAACTCGTCGGGGCAGATCTACCGTTACACGGGGCATGACGCGAATCCGTGGATCGGTATCCCGGGGAGTGCGGTTGATATCGGTGTTGCGGCTGATGGGACGGTGTGGCACGTCAACGCTGCTGGTGGCATCTTCCGGTACACGGGGGATCAGGGTTCGACCAGCTGGGTCAGTGTCTCGGGTGGTCTGAGTCGGATCTCGGTGGGTTCCAGGACGCAGGTGTGGGGTGTGAACTCGTCGGGGCAGATCTACCGTTACACGGGGCATGACGCG
>NZ_JBHWJI010000027.1:0-18027 GCF_042731515.1 Streptomyces sp. NPDC059850 | reverse complement strand
CGAATCCGTGGATCGGTATCCCGGGCAGTGCGGTCGACATCGGCGTCGCCGCCGACGGCACCGTATGGTCCGTCAACTCCGCCGGAGCCATCTACCGCTACATCGGAGACCAGCCGAGCTGACGAGTCGGCAACCCTGCGAGGGGCCCCGATCAGGAAGGGCCGGGACCCCTCCTGGGACGCGGTCCGCGTCGAGCGCCAGGCCGGGAGCGGTCACCTGTGGCCTCCAGCGGTGAGTTCGCTGACGAGGTTTTCGGCGCGGGCTCGGATCTCGTCGCGGATCGGCCGTACCGCCGCGACGCCCTGTCCGGCCGGGTCGTCGAGTTTCCAGTCCAGGTAGGTCTTGCCGGGTAAGTACGGGCAGGTATCGCCGCAGCCCATGGTGATGACGACGTCCGAGGCTTGCACGGCTTCGGCCGTCAGCACCTTGGGGATTTCCGCGGCGATGTCGATGCCGACCTCCGGGCGGGCGTGCGGTCGGCGGTCACCTCGGATGAACCTGGGAAGGAGCGGCGGGCGGCCAGGGCCGCGTAGACGAGGCCGATCAGTACGGGAACCTCGATGAGCGGGCCGACGACTCCGGCCAGGGCCTGGCCGGAGGAGGCGCCGAAGGTCGCGATGGCGACGGCTATGGCGAGTTCGAAGTTGTTGCCCGCGGCGGTGAACGCCAGTGTGGTCGCGCGGGGGTGGTCCAGGCCCACGGCCTTGCCGAGCGCCATGGACCCGGCCCACATCACGGCGAAGTAGACCAGGAGCGGTACCGCGATGCGGGCCACGTCCATCGGCTGCGAGGTGATCGCGTCACCTTGGAGGGCGAACAGGAGGACGATCGTGAACAGCAGCCCGTACAGGGCGAACGGGCCGATGCGCGGGATGAGCGTCGTCTCGTACCAGGCCCGGCCCTTGGCCTTCTCGCCGAGGCGCCGGGTCAGGAATCCGGCCACCAGCGGGATGCCGAGGAAGATCAGGACGCTGCGGGCGATCTCCCACACGCCGACGTCGAGACCGGTCTGCTCCAGGCCGAGCCAGCCGGGCAGCACGGTGAGGTAGAACCAGCCGAGCGCGGAGAAGGCGATCATTTGGAAGACGGAGTTCAGGGCGACGAGGACGGCGGCGGCTTCCCGGTCGCCGCAGGCCAGGTCGTTCCAGATGATGACCATGGCGATGCAGCGGGCCAGGCCGACGATGATCAGGCCCGTCCGGTACTCCGGCAGGTCCGGCAGGAGGAGCCAGGCGAGCGCGAACATGAGCGCCGGGCCGAGGATCCAGTTGAGGACGAGCGAGGGGATCAGCAGGCGCCGGTCCCGGGTGACCGTGTCGAGGCGGTCGTAGCGGACCTTGGCCAGGACCGGGTACATCATCACCAGCAGGCCGAGCGCGATCGGCAGGGAGACGCCGGTGACGGTCACCTTCGCCAAGGCGTCGCCCAGGCCGGGGACGAGCCGTCCCAGGCCGAGGCCGGTGGCCATCGCGAGCAGGATCCACACCGCGAGGTACCGGTCCACGAACGACAGGCGCGCGGCGAGCGGGGCGGTGGCCATCAGGCGTCGTCCGCCGTCGCGGCGGGCTCGGGCAGCGGCTGCCCGGCGGGTCGGGGCCCGGCGGTCCGGGGCTCGGCGGGTCGGGGCCCGGCGGGGCGGGTGAGGATTCCGGCGAGCCGGTCGGTCATCTCCGGCAGGAGCCGGTAGTAGACCCAGGTGCCCCGGCGCTCGCAGTCGATCAGCCCGGCCTGTCGCAGCAGCTTCAGGTGGTGGGAGATCGTCGGCTGCGAGAGGTCGAAAGCGGGGGTGAGGTCGCAGACGCAGACCTCACCCCCGGCACGCGAGGCGATCATCGACAGCAGCCGCAGCCGGACCGGATCGCCCAGTGCCTTGAACACCTTCGCCAGCTCGACGGACTGCGCCTCGTCGAGCGGGGCGGTCAGCAGTCCGGGGCGGCAGCCGTCGTCCTCGTCCTCGTCCTGGCCGAGTACCGCGAGCTCTTGTTTCGACATGTTTCTATGTTGACGTTCTTCAACGCAAGACGCCAGCTTGCATTGAAGGAGATCGATGCAGGCCGACAGTTCGGTGCCGGTACGGCGTCGCTGATGCCCGCCGCTGCGGGGATGTCGTACGTCGCGTGGGCGTCGTGAGCCAGCCGGGGGTATTCGGTTCGTCGGGTGCACCCGTGGGGCCGTCGTTCTGGCGTCGACTATGAGCAGGGCCTGGACGGGGGCGCGGGGGCACGGGGGCACGGGGCGTTAGTGATGCGTTAGTGGGCGCCACCGGGGTGTTAACGGGGCAATAGCGGCGGTCGTCAGGGTTGGTGGTGAGAGGGACGTTCCATCGACCAAGGGGGTTCCCATGTCGCACAGCACGCTCACCCGCCGGGGCAAGGTCGTCGTCGCCACGATGGCGGCTGTGGCGGCCATGGGGATCACGGCTTGCCAGGGGAGTGATCCCAAGCCTGCGGGGGCCGCGTCCGCAGCCTCGAAGGATGCCTCGGTGGACGGGGAGGGCATCGGGGCCATGGCCGGGAGTGCCGGGGGCGGGCGGTGTGAGTCCTCGTCGATGAGTCTGCGTGTGGGGAACGCGGACGTGGGGGCGGGCAACATCCGGTATTCGCTGGTGTTCACCAACAAGGGGAAGAGCGCCTGCACGCTCAAGGGGTTCCCCGGGGTGTCGCTCCTGGCCAAGGACGGGCAGCGGATCGGGAAGCCCGCCGAGCGGGAGGGGGCCGCGGGGAAGCCCGTCACCGTGGCCGCCGGGGGGAGCGCGCATGCCGTGCTGCACACGATCAACGACGGTCTCTCGGACAAGCCGTGCTGGAAGAGCGCCTCTCTGGTGCAGGCCTACCCGCCCGGCTCGAAGGAGGCCATGACCGCGCGGGTCGCCTCGGGACTGCGGGTGTGCGGGGACGAGTTCACCGTCACGGCTGTCGAGTCCGGGGCCGGGATGTGAGTCGTGGAGCGGGTATCTGCTTGCCGTAGTGGAAAGTAGTTGGCATTCTTTCCGGCATGGAAAGTAGTTCGCTCAACTCCGGCAGCATGGACCCCCGTTCGGCGCGCGCCGCCCTGGACGACGTCGACGCCTCCCGGGTGCGGGTGGCGGACCGTATCTCCGCGCCGTGGTGGTACCACTGGGGGCTGGGGGCCGCCCTCGCCCTCGTCTTCCTTTCGATGAGCTTGCGCATCGCCTCGTCGGCGGGCGCCGCTCTGGTCCTCGTGGTGCTCGGTCTCGACCGGGCCGTCCGCCGGGTGACGGGGGTCTCCTTCGAGCGCTTCACGGCCACGCCGGGAGCCAGGCGGCTCTACGGCGCGTACCTGGTGGCCTTCGTCCTGCTCGCCGCGGCCGGGATGGTGCTGGAGTGGGCGGCCGACGTGCGCTTCGCGATCGCCGGGGCCGGGCTGGTGATCGGCGCGCTCACCGTCGCCGTCGGCTACCGCGTCGACGCGGCGGCGCGCAGGGACCTGCGGGCCGGGCGATGACCGACGCCGCCTTCGACGAGCTGATCCACGCGCCGAACCGGCTCCAGATCTGCACCATGCTCGCGGCCGTCGACGCCATGGAGTTCTCCGTGGTCCGCGAGGCGCTGAGCGTGAGCGATTCGGTGCTCAGCAAGCACCTCAAGGTGTTGCAGGGGGCCTCGTACATCGAGGTGAGGAAGGTGCGCGGCGGGTCCTATCCGCGGACCTGGATCTCGCTCACTCCCCAGGGGCGGCGGGCCGTCGCCGGGCACATCGCCGAGCTGCGGCGCATCGTCGAGCTGGCGGAGGCGGACGGGTAGGGAGCGGATTTCCCTCAGCGGGATCGATGACGTAGAGTTGCATTCAACGGCGCGGGGTGGAGCAGCTCGGTAGCTCGCTGGGCTCATAACCCAGAGGTCGCAGGTTCAAATCCTGTCCCCGCTACTCGAAAACGAGGGCCCGGCATCAGAAATGGTGCCGGGCCCTCGTGATTTCGGTGGTCGTACCGTGATCCGTATGACTGATCCTGACGTGGTCCCGGTCCGCCGCTTCTGGCAGGGGCTCGGGCTGCCCGGACTCATCGACGTGCATACGCACTTCATGCCGAAGAACGTCCTGGACAAGGTCTGGGCGTACTTCGACGCCGCCGAGCCGATGGTGGGCATCGCCTGGCCCATCACCTACCGGGAGGGCGAGGACGAACGGCTCGCGCTCATACGGGAGTTCGGGGTGCGGGCCTTCACCTCGATGGTCTACCCCCACAAGCCCGGCATGGCGGCGTGGCTGAACGAGTGGGCGGCCGGGTTCGCGGCCCGTACGCCCGACTGTCTGCACACCGCGACCTTCTTCCCGGAGCCGGGCGCGGAGGAATACGTGCGCGGGGCGCTGGACGGCGGGGCGCGGGTGTTCAAGGCGCATGTGCAGGTGGGGGCGTACGACCCGAACGACGCGCTGCTCGACCCCGTGTGGGGGATGCTCGCCGACGCCCGTACGCCCATCGTCATCCACTGCGGTTCGGGCCCGGCGCCCGGCAAGCACACCGGCCCGGAACCGGTGGCCCGGCTGCTGGCCCGGCACCCCGGACTGCGGCTGGTCGTCGCGCACATGGGGCTGCCGGAGTACGCGGACTTCCTGGGGCTCGCCGAGCGGTACGAGGGGGTGCACCTGGATACGACGATGGCCTTCACCGACTTCACCGAGCGCAACTGGCCGTTCCCGCCGGAGGAGCGGGGGCGGCTCGGCGCGCTGGGCGACCGGGTGCTGTTCGGGAGCGACTTCCCCAACATCCCGTACGGGTACGGGCACGCCCTGGAGGCGCTGACCCGGCTGGATCAGGACGACGCGTGGCTGCGGGGGGTGTGCTGGGGGAACGCGGCGCGGTTGTTCGGCCTGTGACCCTGTGACACCCCCCGCCACTCGGTGCGTCAGCGGCTGGCCAGGGGAAGGGCGTCGGCCAGGGCGCGCCACTCCTCGCGGGGGAGGGCGTTGAACGGGTCCTCGGTCACCACCTGGACCGCCAGGTGGTCCGCGCCCGCCTCCAGGTACGTGTCGACGCGGCGCCGGATCGCCTCCGCGTCGCCGAGCGCGAAGACGGACGTCAGGAGGCGCTCGCTGCCGCCGTCCGCGAAGTCCTGCTCCTCGAAGCCCAGCCGCAGCAGGTTGTTGGTGTAGTTGGGCAGCTTCAGGTACATGGACAGGTAGTTACGGGCGGTGGTGCGCGCGCGGTCGGGGTCGGTGTCGAGGACGACCTTGAGGTCCGGGGCGAGCAGGGCGCCGTCGCCCAGGATCTCCCGCGCCTCGGCCGTGAACTCCGGGGTGACCAGGTACGGATGGGCACCGGCGGCGCGGTCGCGGGACAGCTCCAGCATCTTCGGGCCGAGGGCGGCCAGCACCCGCCGGGACGCGGGGACCGGGATCGGGGCGGTGTCCAGGGCGGTCAGATACTCCCGCATCGCCGAGTACGGGCGCTTGTACCGCTCACCGGCGAGCGCGCTGTGGCTGACGCCGAGGCCCAGGACGAAGCGACCCGGGTGGGCCGCGTCGATGGCGGCGTACCGGTCGGCCACATGGGCCGCCTCGTGGTCCCAGATGCTGAGGATGCCGGTCGCGACGGTGATCCGGTCGGTGGCCTGGAGGAGGGTCGCGGCCTGGTCCGCGCTGGGACTGCCGCCGAACCAGAGGGCGTCGTAGCCGAGTGTCTCCAGCTCGGCCGCCGCCTCGCTGACCTCCCGCGCGGAGCGGGACTCCGTGACGCGCAGGGCCGCGGTCCAGATGCCGATCTTGCCGAGGGCAGGGTGAGTAGCCATATCCTCGCGAACCGGAGGGTGGATCCGGCTATTCCCGGCTGGTCAGCCGTTCACCCGGATGGGGGCTCGGGGGCTCCGCGCCGCCCTGCGCGGGCCGTTCTCGGGGTCACAGGATTCTCAGGTTATTCACAGGTAGCCGAAAGGAACCTCTCAGACCCTCGCCGGAAGCTGACGTTCATGATGGCGACCTCGCCCCATGGGCGTACCGAGCTGCTGCGACCCGACGGAAGCCCCGTCCGGGTGCTGGTTGTGGACGACGAGTCGGCCCTCGCCGACCTGCTGTCGATGGCCCTGCGCTACGAGGGCTGGGAGGTGCGGACGGCGGGCGACGGCGCCGAGGCGATCCGTACGACCCGTGAGCTGCGCCCGGACGCGGTCGTCCTCGACGTCATGCTGCCCGACATGGACGGGCTCACCGTCCTGGGCCGGTTGCGCCGCGAGCTGCCCGAGGTGCCGGTGCTGTTCCTGACCGCGCGGGACGCGGTCGAGGACCGGATCGCCGGGCTGACGGCGGGCGGCGACGACTACGTCACCAAGCCGTTCAGCCTGGAGGAGGTCGTCGCCCGGCTGCGCGGACTGCTGCGCAGGTCGGGGGCGGCGGCCGCGCGCAGCGAATCGGTGCTGGCGGTCGGCGACCTGGTGCTGGACGAGGACAGCCACGAGGTGTCGCGGGCGGGCCAGGAGATCCATCTGACCGCGACCGAGTTCGAGCTGCTGCGCTATCTGATGCGCAATCCGCGCCGGGTGCTCAGCAAGGCGCAGATCCTGGACCGGGTGTGGAGTTACGACTTCGGCGGCCAGGCCAACGTCGTCGAGCTGTACATCTCGTATCTGCGGCGCAAGATCGACGCGGGCCGCAGCCCGATGATCCACACCCGGCGCGGTGCCGGGTATCTGATCAAGCCAGGGGAGTAGGCACCGTGGCGCACCCCCAGACCCCGCCCCCCGCACGGCCTTCCCGTGCCAGGAAGGACTCCCGGGCGGCCGCCCGGCGGCCCTGGTCGCTGCGGACCCGCCTGGTCGTCTCGGCGGTGTCGCTGATCGCCGTGGTCTGCGCGGTGATCGGCACGGTCACGACGATCGCCCTGAAGTCGTACCTGGAGGGCCAGGTCGACAACGATCTGCGGGCGTCCATCGGGCGCTTTCTGGGCAAGCCGGGGGGCCCGATAGAGGAGCGGAACGACGTGCTGTTCGTCGCGTCGCCGGGGCAGGCCATCGGCACGGTCGGGGCGCGGGTCGACGCGCGCGGCGACATCCTTCAGTCCGGCAAGAGCAACGATCAGCCCATGACAGGCGACCAGAATCCCTCGGACCGCGTGGACGCCCTGACCAGCAAGCAGTTGGAGACCCTCGGCTCGGTTCCGCTGGACAACGGCACCCACACCCTCGACCTGCCCGGACTCGGCAGCTATCGCGTCGTGACCAAGTGGGACGACGTGCGCGGCGGGATCATCCTCGCCTTCCCGCTCAACCAGACCCAGGACACCGTCAACACCCTCATCCTGGTCGAGGTCTGCGTCGCCGCCGCCGGGCTGGTCGCGGCCGGGCTCGCCGGGGCCACCATGGTCGGCATCTCGCTGCGCCCGCTGCGCCGGGTCGCCGCGACCGCGACCCGGGTCTCCGAGCTGCCGCTGCACAGCGGCGAGGTGGCGCTGCGGGAGCGGGTCCCGGCCTCCGAGGCCGATCCGCGGACCGAGGTCGGCCAGGTCGGGGCGGCGCTCAACCGCATGCTCGGGCACATCGAATCGGCGCTGGCGGCCCGCCAGGAGAGCGAGACGCGGGTACGGCAGTTCGTCGCCGACGCCAGCCATGAGCTGCGGACCCCGCTCGCCTCGATCCGCGGCTACGCCGAGCTGACCCGGCGCGGCCGCGAGGACATCGGGCCCGACACCCGGCACGCGCTGGGCCGGGTGGAGTCCGAGGCCGGGCGGATGACCGGGCTGGTGGAGGACCTGCTGCTGCTGGCCCGGCTGGACGCCGGGCGGCCGCTGGAGTACGCCGAGGTGGACCTGTCCCCGCTGGTGGTGGACGCGGTCAGCGACGCGCGGGCGCTCGGGTCCGACCACCGGTGGCGGCTGGAGCTGCCCGACGAACCCGCGCTCGTCCAGGGCGACTCGGCGCGGCTGCACCAGGTCCTGGTCAACCTGCTGGGCAACGCCCGTAACCACACCCCGGCGGGGACGACCGTCACCGCGCGCGTGCTGTGGGGCGGGCCGCACGCCTCGCCGCGCCCGTCGCCGTACCTGGCGCCGTACGGGATGGCGCACGGCCCGTCGTACGGTGCGGCCGGTCCGAGTAACAGCAACGGCTTCGGGCCCGGTTCGCCGTACGCCTTCGGCCATGACGCGGCGCCCGGGCCGCCCGGAAGCAGCGGCTCCGGCAACCCCTACGCGGCGCCGTACGGCTCCCCGTACGCCATGGCGCGGGCCGCGCACCCCGGCACCTACGGGCCGCCGCAGCCGCCCTCGTATCTCTCGCTGCAGATCGAGGACGACGGGCCCGGCATCCCGCCCGACCTCCTGCCGCACGTCTTCGAGCGCTTCGCGCGCGGTGACGCCTCGCGCTCGCGCACCGCGGGCAGCACCGGTCTTGGGCTGGCCATCGTGCACGCGGTGGTCGCCGCGCACGACGGCCATGTGACGGTGGACAGCGTGCCGGGGCGGACCGTGTTCGGCGTCCATCTCCCTGTTCACCTGGGCGTAACGCACTCACAGCCAGGCCACAGGCTGACCACACAGCCGTGACAGCGCCGCTCGCGAATGTCGTTCCATGCGAACCGACACCCCTCTCGAGGCGCCGCCCGAGACACCCCTGCAGACCTTGCCCGCGCGTCGGCACATCGTGGTCGACCGCAGCCGTCCGGTGCTCGACGTCGTGATCCCCGTCTACAACGAGGAGGCGGACCTTGAGCGGTGTGTGCGACGGCTGCACGACCATCTGACGCGGACCTTCCCCTACCGCTTCCGGATCACCATCGCGGACAACGCCAGTACGGACCGCACGCCCCATGTGGCGGCCTACCTGGACGACACCGTCGAGGAGGTGACGGCGGTCCGGCTGGACCAGAAGGGGCGCGGGCGGGCGCTGCGCACCGTGTGGACGCTGTCCGAGGCGCCGGTGCTCGCGTACATGGACGTCGATCTGTCGACCGACCTGAACGCACTGTTTCCGCTGGTGGCCCCGCTGATCTCCGGCCATTCCGACCTGGCGATCGGGTCGCGGCTCTCGCGCAGCTCGCGCGTCGTACGGGGCACCAAGCGGGAGTTCATCTCGCGCGCGTACAACCTGATCCTGCGGGGCAGCCTGGCGGCCCGGTTCTCGGACGCCCAGTGCGGTTTCAAGGCGATCCGCAAGGACGTCGCGGAGCGGCTGCTGCCGATGGTCGAGGACACCGGGTGGTTCTTCGACACCGAGATGCTGGTGCTGGCCGAGCGGGCGGGGCTGCGCATCCACGAGGTACCGGTGGACTGGGTCGACGACCCGAACAGCACGGTGCACATCGTGAAGACGGCCACCGACGACCTGAAGGGCGTCTGGCGGGTGGGGCGCGCACTGGCCACCGGCGCGCTCCCGCTGGACCGGCTGCGCCGCCCGTTCGGTGACGATCCGCGCGACCGGGAACTGAGCGGGGTGCCGGGCGGACTGGCCCGTCAGCTCGTCGGGTTCTGCGTGGTGGGCGGGCTGTCCACGCTCGTCTATCTGGCGCTGTATACGCTTTTCCGGCTCGGTACGGGCCCGCAGGTGGCCAACGCGCTGGCGCTGCTGCTGTCCGCGCTCGGCAACACCGCGGCCAACCGGAGGCTCACCTTCGGGGTACGCGGACGGGACCGGGCGATCCGTCACCAGGCGCAGGGGCTGGTCGTCTTCGGCATCGGTCTCGTGCTGACCAGCGGCTCCCTGGCCGCCCTCGACACCGCCCCCGGCTCCCCCTCGCACGGCACCGAACTCGCCGTGCTCATCGCGGCCAACCTCGCCGCCACTGTTCTGCGCTTCCTGCTCTTCCGGGCCTGGGTCTTCCCCTCGGACAGCGGGGCCACCTCCGACGACGACCCGAGGATCAACCGATGACGACGCACGACTACGGCACCCGGGAAGCCGGTCCGCCGCCCCTGCCTGCCGCCGCTCCCCCTGCTCCCTCCGCCGTTCCCTCCGCCGCGCCCGCCGCTCCCGGTGGCTCGCGCCTGGCGCGGGCGTGGCGGGGCCGTCCGGAGGACCCCCGCTGGGCGCGGCCCGCGCTGTGGGCCCTGCTGGCCGTGACCACCGTGCTCTACCTGTGGAGCCTGGGCGCCTCCGGCTATGCGAACCAGTTCTACTCGGCCGCCGTGCAGGCGGGCAGCGAGAGCTGGAAGGCGTTCTTCTTCGGCTCCTCGGACGCCGCGAACTCCATCACCGTCGACAAGCCCCCGGCCGCGCTGTGGCCGATGGCCCTCGCGGTGCGCGTCTTCGGCCTCTCCTCCTGGGCGATCCTGGTCCCGGAGGCGCTGATGGGCGTCGCGACGGTCGGAGTGCTCTACGCGGCCGTACGCCGCCGGTTCAGCGCGGCCGCCGGGCTTATCGCGGGCGGCGTGCTCGCGGTGACCCCGGTCGCGGCGCTGATGTTCCGCTTCAACAACCCCGACGCGCTGCTGTGCCTGCTGATGGTCGCGGCCGTCTACTGCGTGCTGCGCGCGCTGGAGGACGCCCGGACGAAGTGGCTGGTGCTGGCCGGGATCTGCTTCGGCTTCGGCTTCCTCACCAAGACGCTCCAGGCGTGGCTGATCCTGCCGCCGCTCGCGGTGGTGTACGCGGTGTGCGCCCCGGCGAAGCTCGGCCGCCGGATTGGTCAACTGCTGCTCGCGGGGCTCGCGATGGTGGTCTCCGGCGGCTGGTGGGTCGCGATCGTGGAGCTGTGGCCCGCGTCGTCCCGGCCGTACATCGGCGGCTCGCAGAACAACAGCTTCCTGGAGCTGACCTTCGGCTACAACGGCCTCGGCCGGATCAACGGCAACGAGACCGGCAGCGTCGGCGGCGGCGGTCGCGGTGGTGGCGGCGGTGGCGGCGGGATGTGGGGCGAGACCGGCATCGACCGGCTCTTCGGCTCCGACATGGGCGGTCAGATCGCCTGGCTGCTGCCCGCGGCGTTCATCCTGCTGGTGGCGGGGCTGTGGCTGACCTGGCGGGCCAAGCGGACGGACACTCAGCGCGCGGCGTTCCTGGTGTGGGGCGGCGCGATGCTGATCACGTTCGCGACGTTCAGCTTCATGTCCGGGATCTTCCACCAGTACTACAACATCGCCCTCGCGCCGTACATCGCGGCGATCGTGGGCATGGGCGCGACGATGCTGTGGGAGCGGCGGAGGCAGACCGAGGGCCGCGTCGGCACCGTGGCCTCGGTGGTGCTCGCCGTCACGGCCGCGATCACGGCCTACTGGTCGTACGTGCTGCTGGGCCGGTCCGCGGACTGGCACCCGTGGCTGCGCTGGGCGGTGCTGATCGCGGGTCTGGCGGCCGCGCTCGGGCTGCTGTTCGCGGCGCGGCTGGGACGGAACCTCGCGCTGGGCGTGGCCGCGCTCGGGCTGGCGGCTTCGGTGGCCGGGCCGGTGGCGTACACGCTGAACACGGTGGAGACGCCGAAGGGCGGCTCAATCATCACCGCCGGTCCGACGGTGTCGGGCGGCATGGGCGGCGGACCTGGTGGCGGTCGCCCCGGCGGCGGCCGCATGGGCGGCCCGCCGGGAATGCAGGGCGGTCAGCAGGGTCAGGGCCAGCAGGGTCAGGGGCAGCAGGGTCAGGCCCAAGGCCAGGGACAGCAAGGTCAGCAGGGCCAGGGTCAGCAGGGCATGCCCGGCGGTGGTCCCGGCGGTGGCGGCTTCCCGGGCGGCGGCCAGCCGCAGCAGAACGGCAGCGGAAACGGGAACGGCAACGCCCAGGGCCAAGGCCAGCAGGGGCAGAACCAGGGCCAGAACGGTCAGCCCGGCATGATGCCCGGCGGCATGGGCGAAGGCGGCCGCCGAGGCATGGGCGGTGGCGGCATGGGCGGGCTGCTCAACGGCCAGCAGGTCAACGCCAAGGTGAAGGCGAAGCTGGAGAAGAACGCCGACGACTACACCTGGGTCGCGGCGGCCATCGGCTCGCAGAACGCCGCGAGCTACCAGCTCGCCACCCAGAACCCGGTCATGGCCATCGGCGGCTTCAACGGCAGCGACCCGTCGCCGACCCTCGCCCAGTTCAAGGAGTACGTGAAGCAGGGGAAGATCCACTACTTCCTCTCCTCGGGCAACGGCATGGGCGGCGGCCCGGGCGGTGGCAGCAATGGCACCTCCTCCAAGATCACGACCTGGGTCGAGGCGACCTACAAGAAGGTCACCGTGGGCAGCACCACGCTCTACGACCTGACACAGAAGAAGTCCTCCAGCTGACGCCGGAGTCCCGTCGATACGGGCCGGTGGCCGGGTTTCCCCCGAGGCCACCGGCCCGTACCCGTATGGGCGGGCGCAGGGGCGCGGAAATTCGCTGTACGGCGTACAGTGACATTTGTACGGTGTACAGCAAACGCGAAGCCACGCACCGCACACACGTCTCCCTGGAGTGCCCATGACGGCCCAGACCGCCGATGCCGGACCACCCGCCGCCCCACCGGGCACCACCTCCGGCAGCCATCCCCAGCGCTGGCTGATCCTCGCGGTGATCTGCCTCGCCCAGCTCACCGTGTTGCTGGACAACACGATCCTCAATGTGGCGGTCCCCTCGCTCTCCCGGGAGATGGACGCGACCACCGCCGACATCCAGTGGATGATCAACGCCTATTCGCTGGTCCAGTCCGGGCTGCTGCTCAGCGCGGGCAGCGCCGCCGACCGCTACGGGCGCAAGAAGATGCTGATCGCGGGTCTCGCCCTGTTCGGCGTGGGCTCGCTGATCGCGTCCGTGGCGCAGGACGCCGGACAGCTCATCGCCGCCCGCGCCGGGATGGGCATCGGTGGCGCGCTGCTCATGACCACGACGCTCGCCGTCGTGGTGCAGATCTTCGACGACGCCGAGCGGACCAAGGCGATCGGCGTGTGGGGCGCGGTCAGCTCGCTCGGCTTCGCCGCGGGCCCGCTCATCGGCGGCAGTCTGCTGGAGCACTTCTGGTGGGGCTCGATCTTCCTCATCAACCTCCCGGTCGCCCTGCTCGGCATCGTCGCCGTGGTCTGGCTCGTCCCCGAGTCCAAGAATCCGACCGGCGACCGGCCCGATCTGCTGGGCGCGCTGCTCTCCACGGTCGGCATGACCGGGGTGGTCTTCGCCATCATCTCCGGGCCCGAGCACGGCTGGACCTCGACCCGGGTGCTGCTGTCGGCCTTCGTCGGCGTCGCCGTGCTGGCCGGGTTCGCGCTGTGGGAGCGTCATATCCCGTATCCGATGCTGGACATGCACTTCTTCCGCAACCGCTCTTTCGTGGGGGCCATCACGGGCGGCATCCTCGTCGCGTTCGGCATGGGCGGCTCGCTCTTCCTGCTCACCCAGCACCTGCAGTTCGTACTCGGCTACGACGCGCTGGACGCCGGGCTGCGCACCGCGCCGCTCGCCCTGGTGATCGTGGCGCTCAACCTCACCGGCGTCGGCGCCCGGCTGCTGCCGAAGCTCGGCACGCCGCTGACGATCGTCACCGGCATGGGGATGCTCGCGCTCGGCCTCGCGCTGATCGCGGTCCTCGGCGTGGACGGCTACGGCGGGATGCTGCTGGGGCTGGTGGTGATGGGGTCCGGGATCGCGTTCGCCATGCCCGCGATGGCGAACGCCGTCATGTCGGCGATCCCGCCGGAGAAGGCCGGGGTGGGCGCGGGGGTCAACGGCACCCTCACCGAATGCGGCAACGGGCTCGGCGTCGCGGTCCTGGGCGCGGTGCTGAACTCCCGCTTCGGCGCACTGCTGCCCGCGGTCGCCGCAGGAGCGGGCTCGCTCCCGGCCGCTGTCGCCGCGGCCCGCACCCCCGAGGAGCGGGAGGCCGTCATGGACGCCTTCGCCTCCGGGGTCGAGACCAGCCAGCTGGTGGGCGCTGCGGCCGTGTTCGCCGGTGGAGTGCTGGCCGGGCTGCTGCTCCGCCGGGCCGAGCGATCTTCACAGACGGCTCCGGCGGCATAGCATCGGACATGTATGACCCGTCGCGCATGGTGTCCGCCGGATACGCGGCAGCAGCGCAGCGCAGAAGGAGAGCCGCCATGGCAACCGGCAGCCGTGTCACCCGCCCATGGTCCAGCGTCTGGCTCTCCGAGCGCAAAGCCCCCAAACGCAAGGGCGATCAGCAGCCGGTCGGCCTCGACCATGTGAAGATCATCGCGGCGACCGTCCGGCTGCTGGACGCCGAGGGGCTCGCGGGCTTCTCCATGCGCCGGCTGGCGGCGAATCTGGGCGTCACCGCGATGTCGGTCTACTGGTACGTGGAGACCAAGGACCAGCTGCTCGAACTCGCCCTCGACGCCGCCATGGGCGAGGTCGCACTCCCCCCGGAGGCCGTCCAGCCCGCCGGGGAGCGGGAGCACCTGGCCGCCGAGGGCCGGGACTGGCGCGGGCAGCTGCGCCAGCTCGCCTCCGAATACCGTCGGCTGCTGGTGCGCCACCCCTGGCTGTCCCCGCTGATGGGGGAGTACTTCAACATCGGTCCGAACGCGATGGCCTTCTCCCGAGCCGCCCAGCGGGTGCTGCACAACAGCGGGCTGCCGGACGAGAAGATCACCAGCGCGCTCTCCCTCGTCTACCAGTTCGTCTACGGCTTCAGCACCATCGAGGGCCGCTTCTCCGCCCTCTGCCGGGCGGCGGGGGTCTCCCAGGACGAGCTGCTCCAGAAGGTGATGAGCTCGGTCGAGGACCGCCCGGAGTTCGACGAATCGCGCAAGAACATGGAAGCGCGTGGCGGACAGACCATCGAGGAGATGCGCGACCGGGACTTCACCATGGCCCTGGACTTCGCGATCGCCGGTATCGAGGCCCTGCGGGACGCGCCTTAACCCACGAACGTCTTGTGGGGCGGGATCACTCCGCCGCCGGAAGCTCCTCGCCCTGGACGGCCTGTATGGCCAGCTCCACCCGCAGCGTGGTACCGATCGCCGCGATGCCCGCCGCGACCACCTGGTTGTAGTTCATCGCGAAGTCCTCGCGGCGCAGCTCCGCGGTCGCCCGGAACGCCGCCCGTACACCGCCCCAGGGGTCGGGGCCGGTGCCCAGGTAGGTGAGGTCCAGATCCACCGCTCGCACCACACCGTGCATGGACAGCTCACCGTGGACCGTCCACCGGTCAGGACCGGCCGCGCTCAGATGGGTGCTCTGGTAGGTGAGCACCGGGAACTGCTCCACGTTCAGAAAGTCGGGCGACTTCAGATGGCCGTCCCGCATCTCGTTCCCGGTGTCGATGCTGGCCGCCTGGATCACCGCCTCGACCCGCGACTTCTCGATGTCCTCGGCGATCTCGATCCGGCCGCCGAAGTCCGTGAACCGCCCGTGCACACTGGAGATCCCCAGGTGCTGCGCGGTGGCCCCCACCGTCGAATGCGCCGGATCCAGCGTCCACGCGCCGGGCGGCGGCAGCTCCACCCCGCCCTGCCGGGCCAGCACCAGCGTGCCCACATCGGCGCGCCCCGCCGCCGTGACGATCGACGTCGAGGCCACCGGTGCGTACCCCACCGCGGTGGCGATGATCGTGTACGGGCCGGGCGGCAGCGGCTCCTCGCTGCGCACCGAACCGTCCTCGGCGGCCTGGGCGCGCAGCACCTGCCCGCCCGTCATATCCGTGACGGTCAGCACCGCGTGCTGCACCGCCCATCCGTCGCGGGTGAGGATCCGGGCCCGCAGCCCCGCTCCCCCGCCTGCTCCTGCCCCAGTCGTCGTCATGCCGCCTGTCGTCTCCTGCTCCCGTGGTGCTGTGATGTGCCGCGCCCGGACCCGGGCAGCGGTGTGAGGCCGTCCCCTGCCTGATGTACACCGCTGACCCCGGTCCGGGTTCCGGGTCCGGCGCAATTCCCGCCGCCCGGGTCCGGGCCCGGGGCGTGGCTCCGCTCTTCGCACGCCCCGGCCCCGGAGTTCTCAGTCGCCGGGGTGGGCGAGTTCGACGTCGTGTCCGTCGATCCCGTGCCCGGCGACCGTCAGGTTGCCCGCGACCGGCGGGTAGCCGCTCGCGATGACCGTGTAGTCGCCCGCGTCCAGGTCGGTGAAGGCGTACGCGCCGTCCTCACCGGTGGTGGCGGTGGCGACCACGTTCCCGGCCGCGTCGACCAGCGTGACCCGCGCGTCCGGCAGCGGGCGGCGGTCGGCCCCGGCCCGTACGGTGCCCTGCACCCGGGCACCGGCCTGCAGCGCGATCTCCAGCCGGGTCAGGCCCTGCGAGCCGACCTCGACGGGCAGCGCGGCGGGCCGGTGGCCCGGCGCGTTCACCGCGACCGTGAAGGTTCCGGCGATCAGCTCCTCGAAGCTGAACTCGCCGCGCTCACCGGTCTTGCCGGTGGCCAGCACCTCACCGCGGACATCGGTGACCACGACCATCGCCGCGTCCACCGGCTGCCCGTCGTCGGCGCCGCGCACGGTGCCCACGAGCCCGCTGGTGGCCGACAGCACGATGTCGAAGCCGAGCGGTTCGTCGCCGACGACGACCGTGGAGGCCTGCGGCTGGTGGCCGTCGGCGGCCGCGATCAGCACGTACGAGCCGGAGCCCGGGGCGTCCAGGGCGTACGAGCCGTCGGTGTGCGCCACCGAACGGCCGAGCTGCCGTCCGGCGAGCGAGATCAGCGTCACCGCGGCGCGCGGCACGGCGCCGCCGTCCGCGTTCCGCACGAAGCCGTGCACGCCCTGCCGGGGCTGGTGTCCGGACCCGCCGTCACCGGCCGAGGCGAACGCCGCCAGGCGCTGCGGGGCGACCGCGGCGGCCGGAGCGCGGCCGGAGTCGGAGGTGGACAGATCGGCGGACGGGGCGCCCACCAGGGCGGGCTCCCGCTCCTCGATCCGGCCGGGACCGGTCATGGCATCCGCGGGGGCGGGCGCCGACTCGGCAGCCGCGGCGGGCGCTTGCGCGTCGGGAACGGAGTTGGCGTTGGTACGCAGGGCGACCTCCTTGATGAAGAGGGTCAGCAGGAAGGCGAGCAGCGCGGCCGGAGCGGCGTACAGGAAGACGTCCCCGATGCCGTGCCCGTAGGCGCTCTCCATGATCGTGCGCATGGGCTCCGGCAGGGCCTTCACATCGGGGATGCCCCCGCCGCCGGTGCCGCCGTGGCCCATCGCCTGGCCCTTGGGGCCCAGCTCGGCGAGGCCGTCCTTGACGTAGTGGGTGACCCGGTTGGACAGCACGGCGCCGAGCGCCGAGACGCCGATCGCCCCGCCCAGGGAGCGGAAGAAGGTGACGACGGAGCTGGCCGCACCGAGGTCCTGCGGAGCCACCTGGTTCTGGGTGGCCAGCACCAGGTTCTGCATCATCATGCCGATGCCGAGGCCCATGAGCGCCATGAAGATGGACATGCGCCAGTACGGGGTGTCGTACCGGATGGTGCCCAGCAGCCCGAGGCCCGCCGTCACCAGCGCTCCGCCGGTGACCAGCCATGCCTTCCAGCGACCTGTCTTGGTGATGATCTGACCGGAGATGGTCGAGGAGACGAACAGGCCGCCGATCATCGGGATGGTCATGACGCCGGACATCGTGGGCGTCTTGCCGCGCGCCAGCTGGAAGTACTGGCTGAAGAAGACGGTGCCGGCGAACATCGCGATACCGACGAAGAGCGAGGCCAGCGAGGCGAGGGTGATCGTCTTGTTGCGGAACAGCCGCAGCGGAATGATCGGTTCGCGCGCCTTGGACTCGATCAGGATGAAGAGCAGGGCGAGGACGATCGAGCCGCCGACCATCGCGTAGGTCTGCCAGGAGAGCCAGTCGTACTTGTCACCGGCGAAGGTCACCCAGATCAGCAGCAGCGAGACCGCGGCGCTGATGAAGAAGGCGCCGCCCCAGTCGACCTTGACGTCCCGCTTCACGACCGGGAGCTTCAAGGTCTTCTGCAGGACGATGAGCGCGATGACGGCGAACGGGACACCGACGTAGAAGCACCAGCGCCAGCCCAGCCAGTCGGTGTCGGTGATCACGCCGCCCAGCAGCGGACCGCCGACGGTCGCGACGGCGAAGGTCGCGCCGAGGTAGCCGCTGTAGCGGCCGCGCTCGCGCGGGGAGATCATCGCGGCCATGACGATCTGGGCGAGGGCGGACAGCCCGCCGACGCCGACGCCCTGGACCACTCGGCAGGCGATCAGCGTGCCGGTGTTCTGCGACAGACCGGCGACCACCGAG
>NZ_JBHWJI010000026.1:0-119024 GCF_042731515.1 Streptomyces sp. NPDC059850 | reverse complement strand
GGTGCTTATGGTGCTCCGATCCAACCTGGCGTGGGAATTGGGGGGTTCGCACACCGCGTTTTGCCCGGGCCGGAGCAGTTACGGAGTGGTTCAGGCGCCGCGCCGCCGCACGGGCAGACGCCGCAGGGACGCGTCGGCGAAGTGCGGCGGCGTGTAGTCGGCGTCCGACGGATTGAGGTCGGTCCCCGGCGCCACCAGCGCGTCGAGCCGGTCCAGCACCGCGTCGTCCAGCGTCACCTCCGCCCCGGCCAGCAGATCCGTCAGCTGCTCGACCGTCCGTGGCCCGATGATGACCGACGAGACGGCCGGATGCGTCAGCACGAACGCCACCGCCAGGTGGGACACCGGAATCCCGCACTCGGCGGCAAGCTTCACCAGCTCCTCGACGATGGCCAGCTTGCGCGCGTTGCCCGGCAGCGACTGGTCGAACTTGTACGGGATCATGTCGCTGCGGAACGAGCCCAGTTCGCCGATGCCGTCACCGTGCCCCTTGCGGAAGCGGCCGGTCAGCCAGCCGCTGGCCAGCGGGCTCCAGGTCATCACGCCCATGCCGTACCGCTGTGCGGTGGGCAGCACCGACCGCTCGACACCCCGCATGAACAGGGAGTACGGGGGCTGCTCGGTGTGGAACGGCACATGGCCGCGGCGCTCCGCCGTCCACCGGGCCTCCACGATCTGCTCGGCGGAGAAGTCGGACGACCCGATGGCCATCACCTTGCCCTCCCGCACCAGATCGGACAGCACCGACAGCGTTTCGTCGATGTCCGTGGACGGGTCCGGCCGGTGTATCTGGTACAGGTCGAGATAATCCGTGCCGAGGCGGCGCAGACTGTTCTCGACGGCCCGCCTGATCCAGCGCCGGGAATTCCCGCCGTGGTTCGGGTCGTCGCCCATCGGAAAATGGACCTTGGTGGCCAGCACCACATCGTCCCGGCGTCCCTTGAGCGCCTGGCCGACAATTTCCTCCGTCTCGCCCCCGGCGTACATGTCCGCGGTGTCGATGAAGTTGACGCCCGCGTCGAGCGCGGTGTGTACAAGACGCACACAGTCGGAAACGTCGGCGTTACCCCACGACCCCAGCATCATGGTGCCGAGACAGAACCTGCTGACGGATATCCCGGTCGATCCCAGTGATGTCCTGCGCATGGATTTCCTTGCACCTCATTCGCGCTTGGAGAGAATGTGGTCTCAACTCGCGGCGGGTCTCATGTCACCGCCGTCGCAAGGGAGTCTGACACGGTTGCCCGCGTCCGACGGAAGATCCACCGGAAGGCGTGAGTCCGGCGTGAGTGGGCCATGAGCGGAGGCGGACACAGTGGTAGGTACACGGGGTGAGCCCCGTGTCGGATCCATACCCCCCACCGCGAATTGGATGTGATGATGCGTCGCGCCGGGACGCTGCTGCTGCCACTGATGGCGGTCTTTCTCGTTCCCTTTACCCTGACCGGCGCTTCGGTGGCGCTCACCGACATCAGTGCGCAGCTCGACGCGAGCCTGGCCGCCACCCAGTGGGTGGTCAACGCGTACAGCGCCACCTTCGCCGGATTCATGCTGATCACCGGTGCCCTCGCGGACCGGCTCGGCCGCCGCCGGGTCTTCGTGTCCGGTGTGGCCCTCTTCGCGGTGTGCGCGCTGATCAGCGCCGCCGCCCAGGACATCGTGGTGCTGGACGTGGCGCGGCTGATCTCCGGGGTCGGCGCGGCCGCGACCACCACGGGTGCGAGCGCCGTGCTCGCCGAGGCCTTCACGGGCCCGGCCCGGTCCAAGGTGTTCGGCCTCTTCGGCACCACGATCGGGATCGGCCTGGCCTTCGGGCCGACGCTGGCCGGGCTGCTGGTGGACAGCTGGGGCTGGCGGGCCGCGTTCGCCCTGCCCGGTGTCATCGGCCTGGGCTGCCTCGTCTTCTTCCGCTCCCTCCCGGCCTCCCGGCCCGCCGCCTCGCGCGGCCAGCTGGACCGGGCGGGCGGCACGCTGTTCACCCTCGCGCTGCTGCTGCTGATCTTCGCTCTGGTGGAGGGCCCCGAGCTGGGGTGGGGCAGTGTGGCGGTGGCGGGCTCGCTCGTCGCCTCGGTGGTGTTGTCGGTGGCGTTCGTGGCCGTCGAGCGGCGGGTGGCCGAACCGCTGCTGGACTTCCGGCTCTTCGGCACCGGCCGCTTCCTGGGGCTGTGCCTGGCCGTGGTCGCGGTGGTCGGGCTGTTCGGCCCGCTGCTCACCTATCTGCCCGCCTACTTCCACGCCGTCGCGGGCATGAGCACCGGCGAGGCCGGACTGTCCATGGTGGCCCTGACCGGCCCGGTCCTCTTCATCCCGCTGATCTGCGGGGCGCTGGTCCGCTGGGTGCCCGGCTCGGTCCAGGTGGTGGCCTCGCTGGTGCTGGTGGCCGCCGGGTCGGCCTGGCTGGCGACGGGATCCTCGCTGCTCCCGGCCCTGGTCGTGACGGGCGTCGGCGTGGCCGTCGCCCAAGGGCTGCTCGACGGACTGGCGGTCGACGCGGTCCCCGCCGAGCACGCGGGCGCCGCCGCTGGCACGTTCAACACCGCGAAGCTGACGGCGGAGACGCTGGGCATCGCCGTCGTCGGCGCCGTCCTGGCGGCCCGTACCGGAGGACGGCTGTCCGGCCCCCGCTTCCCCGAGGCGCTGCACCTCACGCTGTGGATCTTCGCCGGGCTCTGCCTGGTGTCCGCCGTCGCCACGGCGCTGCTGCTGCGGTCGAGGGCGGCGAAGCCCGTCACCGTGGCGGCGGAGGGCGAGCGCGACGCCGAGGCCGTCGCCACCTGAACACCCCCCTGATTTCTCTCTGTTCATTCTGTTGCTTGTGAGGAGTGACGTGCCATGCGCGCTGTGACCATCCCCCGCTTCGGCGGACCCGAGGTGCTGGAGTACACCGAGGCCGAGGCGCCCGTGCCCGGTCCTGGCCAGGTGTCCATCGAGGTGACCCACGCCGGGGTGAACTACGCCGAAATCCTGTTCCGGCAGGGCGCGGTGGACGTTCCGCTGCCGTACGTACCCGGCATCGAGGCCGCGGGACACATCCGCGCCCTCGGCGACGGCGTCACCGGGCTGCGGGTGGGCCAGCCGGTCACGGCGCTGACCATGACCATGGGCGGCGGCTACGGCTCGGTCGCGGTGACCGACGCACACCTGGTCGCCCCGCTGCCGGACGACGCCGACCGGTCCCTGATGGCGGCCGTCCCCTCCAACAGCACCACCGCGTGGCTGGTCCTGAGCGAGGTGGCCCGGCTGCGCAAGGGCGAGCGGGTGCTCGTGCACGCCGCGGCCGGTGGCGCGGGCAGCCAGCTCGGCCAGGTGGCGCGGCTGCTGGGCGCGAGCCAGGTCGTGGGCACGGTGGGCTCGCCGGACAAGATCGAGGCGGCGGCCGCCTTCGGCTACGACAAGGTCGTCCTGCGCGACGACCTCCCCGGATCCGTGGCCGGGCTCACCGATGGGCGGGGCTTCGACGTGGCCGTCGACCCGGTCGGCGGCGCGGCCCGCCGTACGAGCCTCGACGCGCTGGCCCAGGGCGGGCGCCTGGTCGCCATGGGCAACGCCTCGGGCGCGGACGACGTCCCGTTCAGCGCGAACGAGCTGTGGTTCAGCGGCAAGGGCGTCCTCGGCTTCAACCTCGGCGCGCTCAGCGGTGAGCGCCCCGAAGCCGTGTCCGCCGTGCTGCGGCAGGCGGTCGGCGCCGTGCTCGACGGCGAACTGCGCGTGGCGGTCGGCCAGGTGCTGCCGCTGCGGGACGCCGCAGAGGCCCACCGCCGCCTCGAAAGCGGCCGCACCACCGGCAAGCTGGTGCTGGAGATGGGGCAGGAGTGACCTGCTCACGGTGACCCCCGCGCCCAGCGGCGCGGGACTCCCGCGCCCGTTGGCGCGGGTGTACCGGCGGCCCCGGCCCACCCCCGACGGGCCGGGGCCGCCGTCGTGTCTCACGGGGTGTCCCACGGGGTGTCCCACGGGCGGCGGCGGACGCGCTGTCGGCGGATGCGCGTACGGTTGGCACCGTGACCACTGCTGATGCCGCCCCCCGGCCCCAGTCGCTGATGCTCACCTTCCTGGGGGACTGGGTGCTGGGCCGGGACGTGTGCGTGTACTCGGGGAGCGTCATCGACCTTTTCGGCCGTGCGGGTGTCGGCGAACACGCGACCCGCTCGACGCTCACCCGCATGGTGGGGCGCGGCCTGCTGCGGCGGCAGCGCGAGGGCCGCCGCATGTACTTCGGGCTCACCGAGCGCTCGGAGACGGTGCTGCGGGACGGCGAGGGTCGCATCTGGCAGACCGGCGCCGTCAACCGCAACTGGGACGGCACCTGGACCCTGCTCGGCTTCTCGCTGCCCGAGTCCTGGCAGCGCCAGCGCCACGACCTCCGCTCCCAGCTCACCTGGAACGGCTTCGGGCCGCTGTTCAGCGGGCTGTGGATCGCACAGGGCGAGGTCGACGTGGTGCCCATCCTCAACGAACTGGGCCTGGCCGCGCATGTGAAGGTGTTCCGCGCCCACGCCGACGCGGGCATGGACATCGGCGCGATGATCGAGGAGACCTGGGAGCTGCCCGCGTTGGCCGGGCGGTACGAGGAGTTCGTACGCCGCTGGCAGCCCCAGGAGCACACGTCCGCCGGGGACGACGCGTCGCTGGTGGCCCGGCTGCGGCTGTCCACCGAGTGGCTGCGGATCATCCGGCAGGACCCCCGGCTCCCGGTCCGGCACCTGCCCGATGACTGGCCCGCCGAGCAGGCCGAGAAGACCTTTCGCGCCGTCCACGAGCGCCTGACACCGGGGGCGCGGACGGCGGCGGAGCGCCTGCTCGACCTGGTGCCGGTGCGCTAGCCGACTGCTCAACCGCACGCGATAACAGGTGACCGAAGCCGGTCCCGCAGTCCGTCGCGCTGTCAGTCGCGCACAAATGTTGTGCAGAACATTGACCGCAGTCGGATATCTGCCTACCTTCGCGGGAACCAACGGCACCGTCTCCATGCCACCCCGACGGCACCAGGGAGCTTCCCGTGCAGCCAGCCCCCGTCCCCGTTCCGCCGCCCCCCGATTCCCGGCAGCTGCGCCGCGTCGCACTGTCCGGCCTGCTCGGCACCGCGGTCGAGTTCTACGACTTCCTCGTGTACGGCACGGTCGCCGCGCTCGTCTTCGGCGAGCTGTTCTTCCCCGACGCCGACCCCGCCGTCGGCACCATCGCCGCGTTCGGCACCTTCGCCGCCGGATACCTGGCGCGGCCCCTCGGCGGCATCGTCTTCGGCCACTTCGGCGACCGGCTCGGCCGCAAGTCGATGCTGCTGCTCACGATGGTCCTGATGGGCACCTGCAGCTTCGCCATCGGACTCCTCCCCACCTACGACGCGATCGGCGTCTGGGCGCCGGTGCTGCTGGTCGCCCTACGCGTCGTCCAGGGCCTCGCGATCGGCGGTGAGTGGGGCGGCGCCATGCTCATGGTCGTCGAACACGCCGAGCGCACCGGCGGCGCCCGGCAGCGCCGTGGCCTGTGGTCGAGCTTCACCCAACTCGGCGCCCCGCTCGGCTCGATGCTCTCCGCGGGCGTGGTCACCATCGTCTCGACCCTGCCGGACGACGAGTTCCGGGCCTGGGGCTGGCGGGTGCCGTTCCTGCTGAGCGTGGCGCTGCTCGCCGTCGGGCTGTTCGTACGGCTGCGGGTGGCCGAGAGCCCGCTGTTCACGGAGGCCCAAGCCCAGTCGCGGAACACCCGGCCGTACGACAAGCCCCCGCTCGCCGAGGTGCTGCGCAGCCCCAAGCCGCTGCTGCTGGCCGGGTGCGTCGGCATCGGCGCGTTCACGGCCCAGGCGCTGCTGACCAGCTTCATGATCTCGTACGCCGTACGCAACGGGTACACCCGGCCGCAGGTGCTCACCGCCGTGACCGTCGCCTCCTGCGTGGCCCTCTTCGCGCTGCCCGCCGCCTCCGCGCTGTCGGACCGGGTGGGCCGCCGCCCGGTCGTGCTCGCCGGGGCCGTCGCGTCGGCCGCGCTCGCCTTCCCGGTCCTGGCGCTCGTCGACTCCGGATCCCCCGGGCTGCTGATCCTGGCCCTGGCGCTGGGCCACGGCGTGGCGCAGTCCACCATGTACGGACCGCTCGGGGCCCTGCTCAGCGAGATGTTCGGCACCCGTGTCCGCTACACGGGCGCCTCCCTCGGCTACCAGCTCGCCACCCTGGTCGGGGCCGGTTTCTCACCGCTGATCGCGAGCAGCCTGCTCGCGGCGTACGGCGGCGGCAGCACCCCGCTCGCGCTGCTGCTGTGCGGCGGCGCGGCCATCACCGCGCTCACCGTGTGGCGGCTGCGCGAGACCCACGCCGACACCCTCGACGACCGCGCCACCGCCCCCTCCGCCGATGTCCCCGCCACCGAAGGAGTCCGCCCGTGAAGCCCCGCGCCCGCGCCCGCGCTCTCGCCCTCGCCGCGACTGCCGTGCTCGCCGCCACCACGCTGCCCGCCCTGCCCGCGCAGGCCGCGAGCGCCGAAGGTGAGCACCTGGAAGGCCAGCTGGCCTCCGGGGCCGCGTACATGGTGGACGTGCCCGCGCGGTGGAACGGCACCCTGCTGCTCTTCAGCCACGGCTACACCCCACAGGGCGCCCCCAACCCGGCCCAGAACGCGCCGAGTTCACAGACGCGCGCCCGGCTCCTGGACCAGGGGTACGCCCTGGCGGGCTCCTCGTACGCCACCACCGGCTGGGCCGTGACCGACGCGGTGCCCGACCAACTGGCCACGCTGGACCTGTTCGCGCAGCGGTTCGGCGCGGCCCGGCAGACCCTCGCCTGGGGCCAGTCGTACGGCGGGTTCGTCACCACCGCGATCGCCGAGCGCCACCCCGACCGGATCGACGGATCGCTGTCGATGTGCGGACTCGTCCAGGGCGGGGTCGCCAACTGGAACAGCACCCTCGACCCGGTCTTCGCGCTGAAGACCCTCCTCGCCCCCGACTCCGGCATCCGCCTCACCGGCTTCGCCGACCAGGCGGCGGCCAAGGACGCCGCGACCGCGCTCACCGGGAAACTGACCGCCGCCCAGCAGACCCCGCGGGGCCGGGCCCGGATCGCGCTCGCCGCCGCCCTGCACAACATCCCCGGCCACAACGACGCGTCGCAGCCGAAGCCCGGCCCGGCCGACTGGGCCGGACAGCAGGCCAACCAGTACGCGGCGGTCTCCGGACTGCTGCGGACCGCCGCGTTCTCCTGGCGGCAGGAGGCCGAGTCCCGCGCGGGCGGCAACCCGTCCTGGAACACCGGCGTCGACTACGCGGCGATGCTGCGGCGGTCCTCGGTCTACAAGGAGGTGACCGAGCTGTACAAGGAGGCCGGGCTGCCCCTGCGCGACGACCTCGCCGCCCTGGACCGCGCGCCCCGCACCACCGCCGACCCGAAAGCCGTGGCGTGGATGCGGCACACCAGCGGCTTCACCGGCAGGCTGACCGACCCGCAGCTGAACATCCACACCACCGGAGACGGGCTGATCCCCGTACAGTCCGAGAGCGCCTACCGCCGGGCCGCCACCGGCGGCGGATCGGCGGGGCTGCTGCGCCAGGCGTACGTCGACGCCCCCGGCCACTGCACCTTCAGCCCCGGCGAAACCCTCGCCGCCGTGCACACGCTGGAGCGGCGGCTCGCCACCGGCCACTGGAACACCTCGCCGGACGCGCTCAACTCGACGGCCAAGGCGCAGGATCCGGCAGCCGAGGCACGCTACGTCGGCTACCGGCCCACCGCCTATCCGCGCCCCTACGACCTGGCGCACCAGGACGGCCCGCGCCACCGGGGCGAACACCACCGGGGTGATGGCTCCTAGAGCCGCCTGAGCCCGGTCAGCACCCGCTCCATCAGCGTCACGCTCGGGACTTCGCCCTCTTCGGTCCCGGTCTGCTCGACGGCGATCAGCCCCCGGTCCGCCATGTCGCCGAGCAGAACCCTGGCCACGCCCAGCGGCACCGAGAGTCGTGCCGCCACCTCGGCCACCGACTTCGGCTCCTGGCACAGCGAGATCACGGGAACGTGGTCCGCGTGGGTGAAGGAGGCGGACTGGTGCCCCAGTTCGGTGGTCGTCACCAGGGTCTCCAGCTCGAAGTGATGCTGGGACCTGGTGCGACCACCCGTCCACGTATAGGCGCGCACGAACGAGGGCGAGCCCTGTTGCTGCTCGTGTCCGTCCTCCCACGCCGCGTGCTCCTCGTCCTGCGACGGGGGGTACGCGTACGGGTCCTGGGGAGCGGCGGGCGGCGCCTCCTCCGGCTGCTGGCGGGCCGCGGTCTCCGGCTGGGAGCCGGAGTCGGAGCCGGACTTCTTCCGCGGCCGCCGTGCCTTGCCGAAACTGAACGCGTTGAGCACGTCGGCGAAGGTCTGGTCGTCCTCCGCGCCCTGGTCTCTCCGAGTGTGCCCGGAAGGGCCTTCACCGGTGCTCATGATCTCCTCATCCGGGCTAGCGGGCTGCTGTCTGCTGGAATCCTTGCAGCTCGGCGCGTAGTTCGGGGGTCAGCATTTCGCCGACCTGGTCCACGAGCACGGCCATCTCGTAAGCCACCTGACCAATCTCGCAGTCCGGTGCCGCCAGTGTCACCAGGCACGAGCCGTCCTTGATGGACATCAGCAGCATATGTCCGTACTCCATCTGGATCACCGTGCTCTTCACCTCACCGGTGTCCAGACACCGCGCGGCGCCCTGGATCAGGCTGATGGCGCCCGCGGCGATGGTGGCGAGGTGTTCGGCGTAGTCTCCCGCCAGCCGGTTGGAGGCGGTGAGCAAAATCCCGTCGGCTGATACCACCACGGCGTGGGCCACATTGGGAACACGTTCGGTGAAGTTGGTGACCAGCCATCCGAACTGGCTCACCTCCCGCGGGTGGGGTGAGGTCATGGCTTCTTTCCTGCCCGTTCGTCGATGGAATTTTAGCGCTCGTCGGGGCGGGCCCGACGGATGCCTGACTGGTAGTTGCTGAGGAAGCTGTGCGTCTGTCCCGCGTCCTGGCTCGGCTTGGCCTTGCCGGGGGCGGTACGCGGCGCGGGACGTTCACCGGGCCGGGGCCCGCGCGGGGTCCGCTTCGGTAGCCCGGACTGGGTGCGGTCGGCCTCCTCCGCGGTGTCCGAGGAGTCGGCCGGGGCCTCGGCGGGACCGCCCGGGCGGCGGTCGGCCCCCTGGTCCGGGCCGTTCCCCGGCAGGGGTTCCGTCTGCTCGGAGGGCGGGGTGAACAGACGCGAGGAGCCCTGGGGACGGGGGCGCGCCGGACCAGGCGCCGGTGCCGGTGCCGACGGCTGTGCCGGTGCCGATGGCGCGTCATCCGAGGCGGGCGGCGTGAACCACGACGCGCTGGTGGCGCGCTGCTGCTCCTGACCCGACCACTGCTCCTGACCCGACCGCTGCGGTGGCACCAGGCCGTTTCCGGTGGTGGGCCGGGCCTTCTGGGCGTCGTGCTGGGCGGCCGGTCCGTCCGCCGGTGTCCTGCCGTGCTCGGCGGCGTGCTGGGACCCGTGCTCGGCGGCGTCGCGGGACGTGTCCGGCGTGCCCTTGCCGACCGGGCCGGGGCGTCCGGCCCCGTTGGCCCCGTCGGGCCCGCCAGGCGTACGGCGCGGCAGCCGCTTCGGCAGGCCGCCCTGAGTGTTCGAGTCAGCCGTACCGGTTCCGGCCGAGGCGGAACGGTCCTGCTGCGGCCCGCCCCAACCCGCAGACCGCGTACCGGAGTCGGCGGCGGCCGCCGGACGGACCCCGTTGGAGGTCTCGCGCACGGCGGGGGCCGCCGTGATCTGGCCCTGTGGCCGCGCCGGTTCGAAGGCCTTGGCGGCGGTCGGCGTCGGACCGCCGCGCCGGGGCGAGTTGCCCCGGGGAGCGTCGTCGGACCGGTCCGTCGGTACGAGGTTCGCCGGGACGAGCACACCGGCCCGCAGACCCGCGCCCCACTCCGAGCTGAGGTTCACAGAGATGCCGTGGCGGTTTGCCAGACGGCCGACGACGAAGAGGCCCATTTGACGGGAAGACGAGGCTTCCTCGGAACTGGTTGCCTCCAGCCGCCGATGTGCCTTGGCCAGTTCGGCGCCGCTCATCCCGATGCCCTGGTCGCGGACCTCGATGAGGGCGGAGCCGTCGCGGCGCGGCGTGGTGCTGATGACCACCTGGGTCTCCGGCGGGGAGAACGCGGTGGCGTTGTCGAGCAGTTCGGCGATGATCCGCGCCAGGTCACCGGCCGCGTAGCCGGTCACCGCCACGGAGGCGGAGGCCTGCACCTCGGCGCGCTGGTAGTGCTCGATCTCGGAGACCGCGGCCCGCAGGACGTCCTCCAGCTGCACGCGGTGACCGTGGGTGCGGACGAGCGTGCTGCCGCAGAGAACCATCAGGTTCTCGTTGTTGCGCCGCATCCGGGTCGCCAGGTGGTCCATCTGGAAGAGGTTGGCGAGCTGGTCCGGGTCCTCTTCGTGCCGTTCGAGCTGCTCCATCAGCCGCAGCAGCCGGTCCACCAGGGTCTGGCTGCGCCGGGAGAGGTTGACCAGGGTGTCCCGCAGGTCGCCGCGGAGCGCGGCCTGTTCCGACGCCAGACGCACGGCCTGCCCGTTCACCGCGTCGAAGGCCCGGGCGAGCTGCCCGAACTCCTCCGTGGTGTGCACCGGCACGGCGCTGACGGCGGTGTCCGCCTTCTCGCCCTCGCGGATGCTGGAGACGGCGGCCGGGAGCCGGTTCTCGGCCACGTCGAGCGCGGTGGAGCGCAGCACGGTCAGCGATCGCAGCAGATGCCGGCCGATCGCGAAACCGATCCAGAGGGCGAGCAGCAGCACCGCGAGCAGGCCCACGGAGTAGGCACCGGCCCGGTTACTGGTCTGGTCCTGCAACTGGGCGGAGTTCACGCGCAGCTGCTGGGCGAGGTTCTTCTCGACCTTGCCCAGGAGTACCGCTGTCGTCTCCGAGCTGCGGTTCCACTGGGAGGCCGGGATCGGCGGTGTGGTGACGCCCTGCTCGGCGTCCTGGGACCGGGACAGCGCGGTACGCACCAGATCCGAGCGCTTGGCCACCAGCTTGCCGGTGACCGTCCGCTGGTACATCTCCTGCTCCGAGGGGGTGGCCACGGCCCGGAAGTCGCCGAGCTTTTCCTGCAGCCGGATGTCGGACTCCTCCAGCGCCCGGATCAGCTTGGTGTCCATGGGCTGCCCGGGCTCCATGCCCTCCAGGAGGGTCACATGCTGGAGGTGGACCTCTTCCTGGACCGCCTCCAGGTCGTACAGCGCGGACGCGGGCCCGGTCAGCTTGGGTTCGGCGAACCGGCTGCCCAGGGACTGGTCCAGGTCGAGCAGGCTGTTGATGACGGTGCGGTACCTGTTCACCGCGGCCCAGGAGCTGATGCTGCCGGACGTCACCTGCTGACGCAGATCGGTCAGGCCGCCCAGGGCTTTGGTGGCGTCCTTGTAGCGGACCCCCGCGGCGCCCTTGAGCAGGGGTGCCCGCTGCTCGGTGTTCGTGAGCACGGTCCGGGCGCGGTCGGTGGACCGGGCCTGCCGCAGCATGTCGGCGGAACCGGCGTCCGCCTTCTCACGCAGGTGTTCGGCGGCCATGGTGCGCTCCATCTGGAGGCTTCCGAGCAGTGGCATCAGCCCGGAGCGCAGCTTGACCAGCTGCTGCATGTCCGCGTACGAGTTGGCGCGTTCGACTTCGCGCTGAATCTGGACGACACCCAAGGCGACCGCCAGCAGCGCGGGCACCACCAGCACGGCGCCCATCTTGACCGGAAGCCGCCAGTTTCGCCATTGCACGATAGTGGCCCACAGCCCCGGGCCGCGTGCAACTTCGGCCGCATGCCTGCCCGGGGTCACGAGACGCG
Source organism: Streptomyces sp. NPDC059850 (assembly GCF_042731515.1). Taxonomy (NCBI): domain Bacteria; kingdom Bacillati; phylum Actinomycetota; class Actinomycetes; order Kitasatosporales; family Streptomycetaceae; genus Streptomyces; species Streptomyces sp. NPDC059850. Next base: position 107,215 of record NZ_JBHWJI010000026.1, on the reverse strand, counting down.
CTCCGCGCCCGGAGCGGCTTGGCCACAGCGATGTATCACGATGCGCTTTCTCCTGGGATTTCTCCTGAAGAGGAAGTCGAACGACCGGCGGCACACCGGCCTGGCCGGGGGCGGCGGAAACGCCCGCGGCCGGACTGGTGATGTGCCGGCGCGAACACCTCTACTCGAACAGCTTTCGGCTCGTCATGGCGAGCTCATAGAGGCCGTACGCGAAGGGAATGGCCACCCACAGCCACGCCACGGCCAGCAGAACGGGCGACGACTTCACGGCCGCGCTCTGCGAAGGATCGTCCTGGTGAGCCATCAGTTACCCCTCTCGGCCGACGCGGCCTTCTCAGCCGACGCGGGCTTGTCGGTCGACTCAGCCGACTCGGCCTTGTCGGTCGACTCGGCCGACTCGGCCTTGTCGGTCGACTCGGCCTTCTCCGCGGCCGGTTCGGCCTTCTGGGCCTTCTCAGCCGGTTCGGCCTTCTCGGCCTCGCCGCCCCGCTCACCCGAGGCCACCGGCTCCGACTCCGACTTCGGCTTCGGCTCCGGCTCATGGAACTTCGGGTTCACCGGGCGCACCAGCTCGTTGGCGATGAAGCCGATGACGAGGAGCCCGATCATGAGGTAGAAGGAGACGGCGTAGAGGCCCGGTCCGGAGTTCCCGGACTTCTTCCCGGCGTCCGCCACGGCGTCCACGATGATCGGCCCGGCGACCCCGGCGACCGACCACGCGGTCAGCAGCCGACCGTGGATCGCGCCGACCTGGTACGTGCCGAACAGGTCCTTCAGATAGGCCGGTACGGTCGCGAACCCGCCGCCGTAGAACGACAGGATCGCCATGGCCGCGACCACGAACAGCACGGTGCTGCTGTTCTTCCCGAGCAGGATGGTCAGGTAGAGCAGAGCACCCGCGCCCAGGTACAGGCGGTAGATGTTCTTCCGGCCGATCGCGTCGGAGACCGACGACCAGACGAAGCGGCCCGTCATGTTGGCCAGGGACAGCAGGGCGACGAATCCGGCGGCGGCGGTCGCGCTCACCGGGGCGTCGGTGTCCTGGAAGAAGTCCTGGATCATCGGGGCGGCCTTCTGCAGGATCCCGATGCCCGCAGTGACGTTCATGCACAGCACGATCCACAGCAGCCAGAACTGAGGAGTCTTCACCGCGTTCTTCGCCGACACGTTCGCCGTGGTGACGAGCGCCTTCCCGGTGTCCTCGCTGGGGACCCAGCCGGCCGGACGCCAGCCGTCGGCCGGTACCCGGATGAGCAGCACGCCGAGCGTCATGAACGCGGCGTAGGCCAGGCCGTGCACCAGGAAGGTCTTGGCGATGCCGCTGGTGTCGCTGCCGAAGGAGGACAGCATCTGCGACGACCAGGGGGAGGCGATCAGCGCGCCGCCGCCGAAGCCCATGATCGCGGTACCGGTGGCCATGCCCGGGCGGTCCGGGAACCACTTCATCAGCGTGGACACCGGCGAGATGTAGCCGATGCCGAGGCCGACTCCGCCGACGACGCCGTATCCGAAGATGACCAGCCAGTACTGGCTGGTGGCGACACCGAGCGAGGCGATCAGGAAGCCCGAGGAGAAGGTCACGAGCGACACGAACATCGCCCACCGCGGTCCCTTGCGCTCGACGAGCGTGCCACCGAAGGCGGCGGAGAGACCGAGGACGAGAATGGCGATCTGGAAGGGCAGTGCGCTGGCGGTGCCCGATATGTCTAGGGCTTTTTCCAGCGGCGTCTTAAAGACGCTCCAGGCATATGCCTGGCCAATGGAGAAGTGAATCGCAAGCGCCGCCGGGGGAATCAGCCATCGATTCCACCCCGGCCCTGCGATAATGCGCGAGCGGTCGAGGAAACCCACCGCTTACCTACCTCCGTCCTCGGGAACCCATTGCCGCAGGCTCTATTTGTGGAGACGCCAAACGCGTCTCGGGCGGTGGCGAGTGTAGAGCACTCTGATCAGCGGTAACAACGGCGGGACATCATTGCGGGCCCCGTAGTGGAGCAGCCTCCCACACGTTCGCATAGATGGGGCGATCCACCAACATCATCACATTGCATGCATCCTCCGTTCACGAAAAATCCGCAAGTCCGGTGGTCAGGGGTCGCCGCCATGGCGTGACACCAGGTCAGACGGATCGAAAGGAGGAAGGATCGGTAAAAGCGCACATCCTGAGAAGTTCTGACAGGTGATCACAAGCGGTTCGTAGCGGCATATGTGGCATCGAATCACCTGGATGGGGTGCCACTGGTGCATCCCAGGACGGGCCGGTCCACGGGGTATCCCCGGTCGTTGACGGCATCCGGCGCCTTACTACACTGACCCCGCCATGGGGCTGCGGGTTGCTCCTCCTCCCCACCATCCACTGCAGGCAGATCGGTACGAATTCTCCTGCCCGAAACTCCGGGAGAGGACCATGACGAAAGCGGTGCGGCCGCCCGCGCCCATTTCATCCGAGCGGGCCACTGGACAGGGGTTCGCCGGCCGCGGCAATGAAAACGGCGAGCCCGACTTCGCCGCGATCCAGGAGAGCCCGGAATTCGACCGGCTGCGCAAGAGGCTGCGCCGGTTCGTCTTCCCCATGAGCGCGCTCTTCTTTTGCTGGTACATGACCTTCGCCCTGTTCTCGGCGTATGGTCATGGTTTCATGAGCCGTAAGGTGTTCGGCTCGGTCAATATGGGGACCGCCTTCGGCCTGCTGCAGTTCGTGTCGACGATGGCGATCGTTCTGCTGTACCGGGGCTTCGCCGACAAGAAAATCGACCCGCAGGTGGACAAGGTGCGCGAGTTGGCAGGGGCCGACAAGGAATGACATTGCAGAGCGCGGGTGAGGCCACCGGCAGCCCGGTCATCAACGTCAGCGTATTCGTCGTATTCGTCCTGATTACGCTGTTCATCGTCTACAAGGCCACCACCCGGAATCAGACCGCGGCCGACTACTACGCCGCGGGAAGCGCCTTCACCGGCGTGCAGAACGGCATCGCCCTCTCCGGCGACTTCCTCTCCGCGGCGTCCTTCCTCGGCATCTCGGGGGCGATCGCCGTCCACGGCTACGACGGCTTCCTCTACTCCGTGGGATGGCTCGTCGCCTGGCTGGTCGCCCTCCTGCTCGTTGGCGAACGGCTGCGCAACACCGGCCGGTTCACCGTGGGCGATGTGATGGCCTACCGGATGAAGCAGCGCCCGGTGCGCGCGGCGGCGGCGAACGCCACGCTGGTGATCACGTTCTTCTACATGCTCGCCCAGATGGCGGGCGCGGGCGGGCTCATCGCCCTCCTGCTCAACGTGCACAGCAAGGGCGGCCAGGCCCTCGTCATCACGGCCGTCGGCCTCGTGATGGTCTTCTACGTCCTGGTGGGCGGCATGAAGGGCACCACCTGGGTGCAGATCATCAAGGCGGGGCTGCTGCTGGCCTGTGTGACCTTCATGAGTGTGTTCATCGTCGGCAAGTTCGGCTTCAGCTTCTCGGCGATCCTCGACCAGGCGGCGCAGCGCAGCCCGCTGGGGGAGAGCCTGCTGGAGCCGGGCGGCTGGTACGGCGACGGCGCGATGGACAAGCTCGACTTCGTCTCGCTGTCCCTGGCGCTGGTCCTCGGCATCTCCAGCCTGCCGCACGTGCTGATGCGCTTCTACACCGTGCCGAACGCCAAGGAGGCGCGCCGGTCGGTGGTGTGGTGCTCCTGGTCGATGTTCATTTTCTACCTGGGCATCCTGGTCGTCGGTTACGGCGCTGCCGCGCTGGTCGGCCCGGACGCGATCCTGGAGGCCCCCGGCGGGGAGAACTCGGCGGCACCGCTGCTCGCGTTCAAGGTCGGCGGCGCGGTGCTCCTCGGCATCGTCTCCGCGGTGGCCTTCGCGACGATCCTCGCGGTGGTGGCCGGTCTGACGCTGACCGCTTCGGCCTCGTTCGCGCACGACGTCTACGCCAACGTGCTGCGGGAGGGGAAGGCCGACGCGCGCTCCGAGATCAAGGTCGCCCGTCTCACCGCCATCGCGGTCGGCGTCCTGGCCATCGTCGGCGGCATCGTCACCAGCGGCCAGAACGTCGCGTTCCTGGTGTCGCTGGCCCTGGCGCTCGCCGCGTCCGCGAACCTGTCGACGATCCTCTACACCTTGTACTGGAAGCGTTTCAACACGGCGGGGACGCTGTGGAGCATCTACGGCGGCCTGGGGTCGGGGCTGATCCTCATCCTCTTCTCCCCGGCGATCTCGGGTTCCCCGACGGCCATCTTCAACAGCGTCGACTTCCACTGGTTCCCGCTCACCAACCCGGGCATCGTGTCGATCCCGCTCTCGTTCCTGCTCGGGTTCCTCGGCACGGTCCTCAGCAAGGACAAGGCGGACCCCGAGAAGCAGGCGGAGATGGAAGTACGGTCGCTCCCCGCCACCGCCAGCATGGTCTCGCCGAGCCGCCACCGCCGTATACCCCACCCCGGCGGGTCCGGGGAGCACACCGCTCCCCGGACCGGCCGTTCGCCTTTCTACCGCCCGGGCGGCGGCGCGGTGCTGTGGCGCGGGACGAGCCGGGTGGGGACGAGCGTGGTCCCGCGCCCCGGTGCGCTCTGCCGCACCTGGCGCAGGACGCCCTCGACGCAGCGGCGCCCGACCTCGGCGAAGTCCTGGTGCACGGTGGTCAGCGGTGGCAGGAACGACCCGGCCTCGGGGATGTCGTCGAAGCCGATGACGCTGACGTCGTCCGGCACCTTCCGGCCCTTCTCGTGCAGGGCCCGCAGCAGTCCCAGCGCCATCTGGTCGTTGGCGGCGAACACCGCCGTGCAGTCGTCCTCGGCGGCGAGCGCGAGCCCGGCCCGGTAGCCGGACTCGGCCGACCAGTCGCCCCGTACGAGCGGTGGCGCGGCGCACCCGGCCTCGGTGAGCGCCGCGTGCCAGGCGTCGGCGCGGCGCTGCGCGGCGAACGAGCCCTCGGGCCCGGCGAGATGCCACACCGTCCGGTGGCCGAGGCCGAGCAGATGGTCCACCGCGTCCCGGGTGCCGCCCGCCTGGTCGGTGTCGACCACCGTGTAGCGGTCCCCGGCGTCCGAGTCGGCCACGACGACCTGGACGTGGGGCGGCAGGGAGAGCGCCGCCGCGTCGAGGAGATGGACCTCCATGATGACGATGACGGCGTCGACGGCGAGTTCGCCCAGCCGGGAGAAGGCGCCGCGCACCTCGTCCTGGGTGGGGACGGCGACGGGCAGCAGGGTCACGGCGTAGCCCTCGTGTGCCGCGGAGGTGGCGATCGCCTCCAGCGTGCGCACATTGCCCGTGGTGGAGAGGGTGAAGGTGATGACGCCGATGGTGCGGAACTCACCGCGCTTGAGCGCCCGCGCGGCGCTGTTGGGCCGGTAGCCGAGCTGCTTCATGGCGGCCAGCACGTCCTGCCGCGTCTCCTCGGTGACACCGGGGTAGCCGTTGGAGACCCGGGAGACGGTCTGCGCGGAGACCCCGGCGAGACGGGCCACGTCCGCCATGGACGCGCGCTGCGCGCGCCGGGCGGCCCGGGGCCGGGTGGTGCCGCCGTCCGCCGGGGTGTCGTCCGCCGAGGGGCTGTCCGCTGCTTCCACTTTCTCCCTCGCTGCCTGCGTCCCGGTTTTGCCAGACGGCTCTTGACCACCGTCATTGGGGCAGTGTAGACATTCCGCCATCAGATGTTTACGTAAACATAACACCTCCGCGTCCGCTTGAGCGCCGAAATGTTTACGCAAACATCGCGACGGCGCACGGCGCCGGTTCCGTGATGGACGAGCGAGGAACGACATGACGACGCTGCAACCCCCCGCCGCCGTGAAACGGCGCCCGGCCCGGCCTCCGGCGAAGCGGGACCGCCGCTCCTGGTCAGGCTGGGGGTTCATCGGCCCCTTTGTGGTGGTCTTCGCCTTCGTCTTCCTGGCGCCCATCGCCTACTCGGTCTACCTCAGCCTCTTCCGCGACCAGCTCATCGGCGGCACCACGTTCGTCGGCTTCGACAACTACCAACAGGCCCTGCAGGACGACCGGTTCTGGCAGTCCCTGGCCCGGGTGTCGCTGTTCCTGATGGTGCAGGTGCCGATCATGCTGGGCATCGCCCTGCTCGTCGCCCTCGCCCTGGACAGCGGGCGGCTCTACGGGCGCGACTTCTTCCGGATCTCGATCTTCCTGCCGTACGCGGTGCCCGCCGTGGTCGCCACCCTCATGTGGGGGTTCATGTACGGCACCCGCTTCGGCCTGGTGAGCGACATCAACGACGCCCTCGGGACGTCGCTGCCGAACCCGCTGTCGCCCGATCTGGTGCTGACGTCCATCGGCAACATCGTCACCTGGGAGTTCGTCGGCTACAACATGCTGATCTTCTACTCCGCGCTCCGCGTCATCCCGCACTCCCTCTACGAGGCCGCGGAGATCGACGGCGCCGGGCAGATCCGCGTCATCACCGCCATCAAGCTCCCCGCGATCCGCGGCGCCCTGGTCATCGCCACGATCTTCTCGATCATCGGCACCTTCCAGCTGTTCAACGAGCCGAACATCCTGCAGAAGCTGGCGCCCAACTCCATCACCACCGACTACACCCCGAACTTCTACACGTACTCGCTGTCCTTCTCCGGACAGCAGCACAACTACTCCGCGACGGTCGCCATCATCATGGGGCTGATCACCATGGTCATCGCCTACGTCGTCCAGCTGCGCGGCATGCGCAAGGGAGCGTGAAGCGATGAGCACCCCGGTCACCACCGCCTCCCGGCCCGCCCCCGCCACGTCCGGCGCCCAGGGCTCCGCGCCCCGGCTGCGCGGGCCCCGCAAGCGCGCCGAAGGGCGCCGCCCGCGCCGCAGTGTGCTGCTGACCGTCCTCACCGGGCTGGTCCTGCTGTACTCGCTGGTGCCGCTGGCCTGGCTGGTCATCAGCGCCACCAAGACCCAGGAGGGACTGGCCCGGTCGTTCGGGCTGTGGTTCGGCGGCGACTTCGCCCTGTGGGACAACATCAGCCAGACGTTCACCTACAACGACGGTGTCTTCACTCGCTGGCTGCTGAACACCGTGCTGTACGTGGTGGTCGGGGCCGGTGGCGCCACGCTGCTGGCGGTCCTCGGCGGCTACGCCCTGGCGAAGTTCACCTTCCCGGGCAAGCGCGCCGTCTTCGCCGTCATCATCGGCGCGGTGGCGGTACCCGGCACCGCGCTGGCCGTCCCCACCTTCCTGATGTTCAGCGAGATGGGGCTGACCAACACCCCCTGGGCGGTGATCATCCCGTCCCTCATCTCGCCGTTCGGCCTGTATCTGATGTGGGTCTTCGCCACCGAGGCCGTACCCGACGAACTGCTGGAGGCCGCCCGCATCGACGGGGCGAGCGAGGTGCGCACCTTCTTCCAGGTCGTCCTGCCGCTGCTCGCCCCCGGCATCGTGACCGTGCTGCTGTTCACGATGGTCGCCACCTGGAACAACTACTTCCTGCCGCTGATCATGCTGAAGGACCCGGACTGGTATCCGCTGACGCTGGGCCTCAACAGCTGGAACGCCCAGGCCGCGACCGCCGGGGGCGAGGCCGTGTTCAACCTCGTCATCACCGGCTCCCTGATCACCATCGTGCCGCTGATCGCCGCGTTCCTGCTGCTGCAGAAGTACTGGCAGTCCGGGCTCGCCGCCGGAAGCGTCAAGGAATAGCCCCGCCCCGTCAAGGAACAGCCCCACCGTCCCGCACCACGAAGAGTCCCGCACCACGAAGAAGTGGAAAGCACGCCCATGCCCAAGAACGCTCGCCGCCTGCTGCGCGGCATCGCCCTGGTCTCCGCCCTCACCCTGGGAGCGACCGCCTGCGGTGGCTCCGACGACAGCGCCGCCGAACAGAAGCCGGTGTCCGCCAAGGACATCGACGCGGCCCTGAAGAAGGGCGGCACCCTGAAGGTGTGGGCCTGGGAGCCCACGCTCAAGAAGGTCGCCGACGACTTCGAGAAGGAACACCCCAAGGTCAAGGTCGACCTGGTCAACGCGGGCACCAACAAGGACCAGTACAAGGCCCTGCAGAACGCCATCGCCGCGAAGAAGGGTGTCCCCGACCTCGCGCAGATCGAGTACTACGCGCTGGGCGAGTACGCCCTGACCAAGGCCCTCGACAAGCTGGCCCCGTACGGCGCCGACAAGCTCGCGGGCAAGTACTCCCCGGGCCCGTGGAACTCCGTGAAGTCCGGCAAGGACGTCTACGCCCTGCCCATGGACTCCGGGCCGATGGCGATGTTCTACAACAAGAAGGTCTTCGACAAGTACAAGCTCAAGGTGCCGACCACCTGGGACGAGTACGTCGAGACCGCCCGCGATCTGCACAAGGCCAACCCCAAGGCGTACATCGCCGCCGACACGGGCGAGGGTGGCACCGCCACCAGCATGCTGTGGCAGGCCGGTTCCCGCCCGTACAAGGTCGACGGCACCAAGGTGAAGATCGACTTCTCGGACTCGGGCGCCGAGAAGTACACCGACACCTGGCAGAAGCTCCTCGACGACAAGCTGGTCGCGCCCATCACCGGCTGGACCGACGACTGGTACAAGGGCCTCGGTGACGGCACCATAGCCACCCTCACCACCGGCGCCTGGATGCCCGCCAACTTCGTCTCGGGCGTGAAGGAGGCCTCCGGCGACTGGCGCGTGGCACCGCTGCCGCAGTGGACGGAGGGCGACACGACCACCGCGGAGAACGGCGGCAGCTCCCTGGCCCTGCCCACCCTCGGCAAGAACAAGGAACTCGCCTACGCCTTCGCCGAGTACGCCAATGCGGGCAAGGGCGTGCAGACCCGCATCAAGGAGGGCGCCTTCCCGGCGACCACCGCGGACCTCGAATCCGACGCGTTCCAGAACACCGCGTTCCCGTACTTCGGCGGGCAGAAGGCCAACAAGATCTTCGCCGAGTCGGCCGCGAACGTCGGCCGCGGCTGGTCGTACCTGCCCTACCAGGTCTACGCCAACTCCATCTTCAACGACACCGTCGGCAAGGCCTACGTCTCGAACACCAAGCTCGCCGCCGGTCTGAAGTCCTGGCAGGACGCCTCCGTCAAGTACGGGGAAGAGCAGGGCTTCACCGTCGAGAAGTAACCAGCCCCCTCGCGCCGCCCCGTACGGTTCACCGGAAGGAACCCCATGATCTCCACCCTCCAGTCCCAGCCCCCGCACGGGACGGACGGTGACCCCACCCCACGCCTCGGCTACGGCGCGGACTACAACCCCGAGCAGTGGCCGCGCGAGGTGTGGGAGGAGGACATCCGGCTGATGCGCGAGGCCGGTGTCACCATCGTCTCCGTGGGGATCTTCTCCTGGGCCCGCATCCAGCCGGCCGAGGACACCTGGGACTTCGGCTGGCTCGACGAGATCATGGACCTGCTGCACACCGGTGGCATCGGGGTCGACCTGGCCACCGCCACCGCGTCCCCGCCGCCCTGGCTCACCACGGCACACCCGGAGATCCTCCCGGTGACCGCCTCCGGTGAGACGGTGTGGCCGGGGGCGCGGCAGCACTGGCGCCCCACCTCGCCCGTCTTCCGCACCCACGCGCTGGGCCTGGTGCGGAAGCTGGCCGAGCGGTACGCCGGTCATCCGGCCCTGGTGGCCTGGCACGTCTCCAACGAGCTGGGCTGCCACAACATCTACGACTACTCCGACGACGCCGCCCGCGCCTTCCGCGACTGGCTGCGCTCCCGCTACACCACCCTCGACGCGCTCAACCACGCCTGGGGCACCGCGTTCTGGTCCCAGCGGTACAGCGCCTGGGAGCAGATCCTGCCGCCCCGGCTGGCCGCCTCCCACCCGAACCCCACCCAGCAGCTGGACTTCAAGCGCTTCTCCTCCGACGCGCTGAAGGAACACCTGCGCGCGGAGCGGGACCTGCTGCACGACCTCACCCCCGGCATCCCCGTCACCACCAACTTCATGGTGACGGGCGGCACCAAGGGCATGAACTACGCCGACTGGGCCGGTGAGATCGACTTCGTTTCCAACGACCACTACGTCCACCCCGGCCCGCAGGACCGCGACGAGCTGTCCTTCTCCGCGAACCTCACCAGCGGCATCTCCGGCCACCGCCCCTGGTTCCTGATGGAACACTCCACCAGCGCCGTGAACTGGCAGCCGGTGAACGTGGCCAAGCGGCCGGGCGAGCTGGCCCGGGACGCGCTGCTGCACGTCGCGCACGGCGCCGACGCCGTGTGCTTCTTCCAGTGGCGGCAGTCGGCGGCCGGGGCCGAGAAGTACCACTCGGCGATGGTGCCGCACGCCGGACCCGACAGCGAGGTGTTCCGCGCGGTGGCCGCCCTCGGCCGGACCCTGCGGACCCTCGCCCCGGTGGCCGGGACCGAACGCGAACCGGCCCGGGTCGGGATCGTCTTCGACTGGGAGTCGTGGTGGGCGAGCGAACAGGACTCCCACCCGACCTCCCGCCTCGACTACCGCCAGGAAGCGCTGGACTGGTACTCAGCCCTCCTCGCCCTCGGCATCCGGGCCGACGTCATCACGTCGCAGTCCGATATCGACCGGTACGAGGTGCTGATCGCGCCGGTGCTGCACATGGTCCCCGCGGCCCTCGCCAAGGACCTCACCCGGTACGCCGAGCAGGGCGGCCACCTGATCGCCACCTACTTCTCCGGTGTCGTGGACGAGAACGACCACGTCTGGCTCGGCGGCTACCCGGGCGCCCTGAGCGAGCTGCTCGGCATCCGCGTCGAGGAGTTCGGCCCGCTGCTCGACGGCGAGAGCGTCGACATCGAGTCCGTGTCCGGTTCGGATGAAACCGCCACCGGCACCCTGTGGACCGACCGGATCACCGTCACCGACGCCGAGGTGGAGGTGCTGGCCCACTACCGCAGTGGTACGTACACGGGCCGTCCCGCCGTCACCCGCCGCGCGGCGGGCGGGGGCTCGGCCGCGTACGTCTCCACCCGGCTGGGCCCCGGCGGCCTCGCCGGACTGCTGCCCGCGCTGCTCGCGCCCGCCGGGGTCCGCAGTGAACTGCCGGACGGAGCCCGGGGAAGCGTCGAGCTGGCGGTGCGCCACGGCGGTGGCAGCCGCTATCTGTTCCTGGTCAACCGCACCGATACGACGGTGCCGCTGACCGGGCTCACCGGGGAACCCCTGATCGGCGGTGCCGGAGACGGCGGCGGGCTCGTCCTGGCCCCCAGGGGTGTCGCCGTACTGCGACAGCCCGCGACCTGAATCGTCCGCACACGAGTTGGGAGCACACGTTGGCACGCCGTACCCGCACACGACGACTTCTGGGCACCATCGGAGTCACCGCGCTGGCCACCGGGGCCGCCCTGATCACCGCGCCACCGGTGACCGCGCAGGCCCCGGCGGCGACGGCCGACGCCGTCACGGTCTCACCCGACCCCTCGTACCAGGCGGAGAGATTCGAGGGCTGGGGCACCAGTCTGGTCTGGTTCGCCAACGCCACCGGCGACTACCCCAAGGAGATACGCGAGAAGCTGGCGAAACTCCTCTTCGGGGACAGCGGCCTCGCCCTCAACATCGCCCGCTACAACATCGGCGGTGGCAACGCTCCCGACGTCAAGGACTACCTCCGCGCCGGGGGAGCGGTCGAGGGCTGGTGGAAGGCCCCGGCGGGCACCACGCGCGAGGAGACCGACTGGTGGGACGCGAACGACCCGGCGCACTGGAATCCCGACGCCGACGCCACCCAGCGCTGGTGGGTCGACCGCCTCAAGAAGGACATCGACCACTGGGAGACGTTCAGCAACTCCCCGCCCTGGTTCATGACCGAGAGCGGCTATGTCTCCGGTGGTTTCAACGCCACCGACGAGCAGCTGAAGCCCGAGTCCGTCGATGACTTCGCCGCGTATATGGCGGGCGCCACCAAGCGGCTGGAGAAGGCACACGGCATCAAGGTCGACACCGTCGACCCGTTCAACGAGCCGAACACCAACTACTGGAGCACCCGCCTGGGAGCCGACGGCGAGCCGGTCGGCGGCCGCCAGGAGGGCGCGCACATCGGCCCGGAAGCCCAGCAGAAGGTGATCAGCGCACTGGCCCCGGCCCTGAAGAAGGCACGGACCGGTGCGCAGATCTCCGCGATGGACGAGACCAACCCCAGCATCTTCACGCAGAACTGGAACACCTACCCGCAAGCGGTGCGCGACCTCGTCGGCCAGATGAACGTCCACACCTATGGCACCGGCGGCCGCACCAGCGCGCGCGACCTCGCCAAGGCCGCGGACAAGCCGCTGTGGATGAGCGAGGTCGAGGGCGACTGGGGCGACGGCCAGAGCTTCACCGATATGCGGCCCGGCCTCGGCCTCGCCCGGCAGATGGTCGACGACCTGCGCGAACTGGAGCCCAAGGCCTGGGTGTTCTGGCAGCCCGTCGAGGACTACGACAACATGAAGCCCGGCGGCGAGTCGGCCAAGGGCGGCAACTGGGGCAGCATCCAGCTCCCCTTCAGCTGCACCTCGAAGGACACGCTCGAAACCTGCCCCATCCGTACGAACACCAAGTTCGACACGGCCCGCAACTTCACCCACTACATCAAGCCCGGCGACCGGCTCATCAAGACCGATGACACCTCCAGCGCCGCGGCCGTCGCCAAGAAGGGCGACGCGGCCACCGTCGTCCACGTCAACAGCGGCACGAGCGGCCGTACGGTCACCCTCGACCTGTCCAAGTTCGGCAAGGTCAGCCGCCACGCCACCGTCACCCCCGTGGTGACCAGCGCCGACGGCAAGCTGGAGCGGCAGGACGCCATCAAGGTGTCCGACAAGAAGGCCACCTTCGCCGCCCCCGCCCAGTCCGTGACGACCTTCCTGGTCAAGGGCGTGTCCGGGGTGGCGAAGGACGCCGCCGAGCTGCGCAAGGGCCACACCTACGAGCTGTCCGGTGTCCAGAGCGGCAAGGCGCTCTCCATCGCCGACGACGGCACCAAGCTCGTCATCAGGACCACGGACGCCGCCGCCACCGGCCAGAAGTGGCGGCTGCGCCAGATCAGCGGCGACACCGGCAACCGGCAGCGGTATGTGTTCACCAACCCGGCGGAAGGCAAGCGGCTGGCCGTCCGCGACGGCTCGCCGATAGCGGAGCCGGATCGCGGAAAGCGGGACAAGGCCACCCAGTGGATCATGTCGACCACCGGTGACGGCACCTGGACCCTGGTGAACGCGGCCACCGGCCGACTGCTGGAGGTCGGCGGCCAGGCCACCCACGACGGGGCCGCCGTCACCACGTACACCCCGAATTCCGGTGCGAACCAGCGCTGGAAGGTCTCCGATGTGAGCTGATGTTCGTAGAGCCCCGCCTCCCTCAATTGAGGGAGGCGGGCCTCGGTCGCTCGCGGGAGCCAGATTTCGACTAACCGTACGAAGCCGCAGGTCAAGCCCGCTTCCTAGGCTCTGAGGCATGGCTGAACACGTCGAACGAATCCCGCGCGCCCTGGGCGCGGCCATCGCCACGGCCGTCGCCGGGGGCCTGGCGCTGGGCGCCCTCGCCGCACCCGCCGCCGGGGCCGTGGACCACCGGGCCCGGCCGGGTGCCGAGAAGCCCCGCCCCCAGGTCCACACCGGCTCGCCGGTGCGGGTGAACCAGGTCGGCTACCTCACGCACGGCCCCAAGAAGGGCACCGTCGTGACCGGCGCCACCCAGCCCCTGACGTGGACCCTCAAGACCGCCGACGGCACCAAGCGGGCGAGCGGCACCACCACCCCCGCGGGCGTCGACCCCAGCTCCCGGCAACGCGTCCAGACCTTCGACTTCAGCAAGGTCACCGACGCGGGCGAGGGCTACACCGTCACCATCGGCGGGCACAAGAGCGAGCCGTTCACCATCGGTGACCAGCTCTACAGCGGGCTGCGCACCGACTCGCTGGCGTACTTCTACCACAACCGCAGCGGCATCAAGATCGACAAGGATCTCGTCGGCGCCCGGTACGCCCGCCCCGCTGGCCATGACAAGAACGCACCGCACGGCGGCGACACCGCCGTCCCCTTCCGGTCGGGCGGGTCCGAGTACCGGCGCAATGTGACCGGTGGCTGGTACGACGCCGGTGACCAGGGCAAATACGTCGTCAACGGGGGCATCTCGGTCGCCCAGCTGATGTCCGCCTACGAGCGCACCCGCACCACCCAGGGTGCCAGTGGCGACGCGCTCAGTGACGGCAAGCTGCGGGTGCCCGAGCGCGGCAACGGCGTCCCGGACATCCTCGACGAGGCGCGCTGGGAGATGGACTTCCTGCTGCGCATGCAGGTGCCCCGGGGCAAGCCGTACGCCGGTATGGCGTTCCACAAGATGCACGACAAGCGCTGGACCGGCTTCCCGACCCGCCCCGACCAGGACGAGCAGCCCCGTGTCCTGCGCCCGCCGTCCACCGCGGCCACCCTCAACCTGGCCGCCACCGCCGCGCAGTGCGCCCGGCTCTTCAAGCCCTACGACCAGGCCTATGCCGCGCGGTGCCTGGAGACGGCCCGGACCGCCTGGGCCGCGGCCAAGAAGCACCCGAAGATGTTCGCCAGCGACAAGGACTCCATCGGCGGTGGCGCGTACGGCGACCGCCACGTCAGCGACGAGTTCTACTGGGCCGCCGCCGAGCTGTTCCTCACCACGGGTGAGGACACGTACCGTACGGCGATCCTCCGCTCGCCGCTGCACGGCGACACCGACGCGCTCTTCCCGCGCGGCGGCGGGCTGTCCTGGTCGGCCACCGCGGGCCTCGGCGCGCTCGACCTGGCCACCGTGCCGAGCAAGCTCACTCGTGAGCAGCGCGCCGCCGTGCGCGCCACGGTGGCCAAGGCCGCCGACCGCTATGCCTCGGACTCCGCGAAGTCGGCCTACGGCGTCCCCTACGCGCCCAAGGGCGGCACGTACGAGTGGGGCTCCAACAGCCAGGTGCTGAACAACATGGTCGTGCTCGCCACCGCCGACGAGCTGACCGGCAAGACCCGCTACCGGGACGCGGTGCTGCGCGGCATGGACTACCTGCTGGGCGGCAACCCGCTCAACCAGTCCTACGTCACCGGCTACGGCGAACGGGACTCGCACCGCCAGCACCACCGCTTCTGGGCACACCAGCTCGACCGCAAGCTGCCGAGCCCGGCCCGCGGCTCGCTGGCCGGAGGCCCGAACGCCGGGCTGGAGGACCCGGTCTCGGCCAAGAAGCTGAAGGGCTGCGCCCCGGCGATGTGCTACACCGACGACATCATGGCGTTCTCCACCAACGAGATCACCATCAACTGGAACGCGCCGCTGGCCTGGGTGTCCTCCTACCTCGACGACGTTGAGCATATGTCTGATCAGCGGCGCTGACCCTGTGGCATCTGTTCATGGCGGCGTGTCCTTCTCGCCCCTAGCGTGTGCGGGCAAACGCCTAGGAGCGCCCGAGGAGGAGTCGGATGCGGGAGGAGCGGCACACCACCGACACGGCCGGTGAGCGGTACTTCGTCGTGATCGGCAGCGAGGTGGCGCGCAAGGTGTGCGGTTCCCTGCGGGCGGCCGGACACCGGGTGCGCCACTTCGCCCAGCCCACGGACGAGGAGCTGCGCCAGGCGCTGGACCGGGAGGTGGCGGGCGTCGCGATCCTGCTGGAGGAGGACGCCGAGTCGCTGCGCTACGCGCTCGCGGTGGAACACATCCACCCGCATGTCACCCTGGTGGTGACGATCTTCGACCGGACGGTGGCCGACCAGCTGGTGCGCGTCGTGCCGAACTGTCAGGTCACCTCCCCGGCCGACGTGGCCGCGCCGGTCCTCCTGGCGGGCTGCCTCCAGCCCGATCTGCTCGCGCTCACCACGACCCCCTCGGGCCACGCGGGCGCCCGCTGGGACGGGGACACCGTGCGCCTCCAGCCGTACCGGCCACCGAGGCCGCTGCGGTACCGGGCGTGGCTGGGGAAGTTCCGGGGGCAGCTGCGGCCGCACGACGGCAGTTCGCGGATCATGCTGATGGGTTTCGCCGGGCTGCTCGCCGTGCTGCTGACGGACTGGGTCTGGCTGGTGGCCCTGCACCACCGCACCCCCGTCGAGGCGTTCTTCGAGGCGGCGCGCACCGTTGCCGCCGTGGGCCCGGCGCTCGCTCACGGCTCGCACGCGTATCTGATGTTCTCCGGCCTCGCGATGCTCATCACCATCGTCTTCACCGCCGTCTTCACGGCAGGTGTGGTGGACCGGCTGCTGGCCCCGAGGGCGGTCGGCATCGTGGGCTCGCGCGCCGTGCCCCGGGGCGGCCATGTGGTCGTCGTCGGGCTCGGCCAGGTGGGGCTGCGGCTCTGCACCCAGCTGCAGGCCCTGGGCATCGGCGTGGTCGCGGTCGAGCGCGACCCGGCGGCCCCGAACCTCCGGCTGGCCAGGGCGCTGGGCGTGCCCGTCGTCGTCGCCGACGCCACGGACCGGTACGTGCTGCGCACCCTGCGCCTCGGGCGCGCCCAGGCGATGGCCGCGGTGGCCTCGGACGACCTCGACAACATCGCCGTCTCGGTGGCGGCGCTCGCCGTCGCTCCGGAGCTGCGCGTGGTGATGCGCGCCGGGGACCACGAGGCCATCGCGGAGACCCGCTCGCTGTTCAAGATCGGCCTGGTACACGACCTGGGCAGCCTGAGCGCCGCGTACACCACCGCGAGCCTCACCGGGCTGCGCCCGCGCGGGGTGCTGGCCCACGACAAGCGGCTCCTGGTGGAGCGGTCGGACGGGGCGTTCGTACCGTGGCCGCAGCCGGAGCGCTGCGGCCACGCCTGACCTCAGCGGTTCACGTCAGCCGTACGGTGAGGGTGTTGCGGGAGTACGACGGTATGGCCGTGTACGTGTGCCCCTCCGAGTGGACCCTGATGGTGGCGAACCGGCCATGCAGCCCGCCACGGGCGTGCAGCACCCGGATGACGGTGTGCCGGGCGGGGGAGTGGCGGCCGTCCAGCCGGATGCCGAGGACACTGCCGTGGCCGAGCACGGCGGAGCGGGCCACCGTGAGCGCGGGAGTCCCGCCGTCGCCGATGCCGGTGCCCGCCGCCACCTCCAGCGTGGCGCCGGAAGCCACGACGAGGCCCCGGCGCGCCCGTACGCCGCCCGGGGACGCGAGCCGCAGTGTCCCGCCGCCGTGGACGTGGACCTCGCCCGCGCCCAGCGCCTCCGGCGCCCCCGCGACCAGGGTTCCGGCCTCGACGCGGGTGCCGCCGCGGTAGCGGTTGCGGCCGGTGAGGGTCAGGGTGCCGGTACCGCGCTTGATGAGGCCGCCGTCGCCGGTGATGTCGTTGCGCCAGGCGTCGGCCGCGCTGAACCCGCCGTCGCGCGCGGCCATCTCCACGCGTACGTCGCGGTCGAAGGCCCCGTAACCGTCCGCCGCCGCGAAGAGGTTGAGCCGCCCCCACTGCTCGGGCCCCTCCAGCAGGGCGTAGCCGGAGGGCAGGGCGGTGGTGCGCAGCACCTCCCGGCGCTGGTGTGCGGTGAGATAGGGCAGCCGGGTCTCGATGAGCACTTCGGCGCCCTTGGGCACGGTCATCTCACGGTGTTCGCCGCCCCGGGGCAGGACGTACGTCAGGCGCGGGGTGAACGCCCGTGCGTTGGCGGCGCGATCGGCGTACGGGTCGGTGTCCGGGCCCGCCGCGTGCGCGTAGTCCCAGAGGGTGTCGGCCGTGGTGCCGGTCCGGGCGCGGAGGTAGTCGGCGGCCTGCCGCCGCGCGGCGGCCTTGAGCCCGGCGTTGGCCGGGTCGTACAGCGCGGCGGCGGCCAGCGCGGTGGCCATGACGCGCCCGCCGACGACATCGAGGGAGGAGTGCATGCCGGACACGACGCGGGTGTGGGAGGCCGCGGCGGCGTGGGTCACCAGCTCCTGGAACCGCTCGGGGATGGCGTATGCCAGCGCGAGCCCGGCCAGATACAGGGCGTTGGTGTGGCCGCTCGGGAAACCGCCGTCCTCGGACGGCTTGCCGCCGCGCTGCCGTAGCAACTGCGGGGTGACGGACACCTCGGACGCGTAGACGGGGAAACCGAAGGCGTCGGTGGCGCCGGTGGCCACGACCTCGTTGTGCTCCGTCATCCGCCAGGGCCGTGGGTACTGGAAGCCGAACTTGGCGGGGTTGCCCGACGCGTACGGGCCGCGCAGCGTCTGTACGAGCCGTACGACATCGCCCAGGTCCGAATCGGTGGCCCCGGCCCCGATGGCGGAACCGGCGGGCGCGCCGGGCGGCACGGCGTCCCCGACCGTGGTGTCCGGGGTGGTGTCCGGGGCGCTGGTGATGCTGGTGACGGCCTTGGCGCCGGTGCGGTAGATCTCGGTGAGCGGGCCGAGACCGGCGGTGGCCGCGTAACTCTGGTCCTGGCGGTCGTAGATGAAGGTTTCCCGGGCCTGCGCGTCGGTGCGCCGCGCGGTGAGGGCGATCGAGTAGCGCATGTTGGCGCGCAGCACGGCGGCCGCGCGCGGGGTGCCGTTGTCCCAGGCCGTGCCGGTGTGCCAGAGCCGCTGCACACCGCTCAGGACGCGGAGGACGGCGTTGGTCTCGGGGGTGAGGTTGGCGGTGGTGTTGGTCTTGTAGTCATCGACGAAGGACGTCAGCGCCCGCCCGGCGGCCTGCCCGGCCGCCCGCTCCGCCGCCCGGGCCGGTGGGCCCGTCAGGAGGGCTAACGCCGCCGGGGCGCTGATCAGCCCCGCCGGAACCGAGGCGGAACGCCGGAGGAAACCCCTGCGGTCCAGGGGGGATCCCGCGGACCGGCCGGGGGAGATACGCGCCGTCATGCTGCCCTCGCGATTCGTGTCGTAAGCGCTTGCGATGCGTTGACGCGAAGGAGTGTAGAGGCCGTCACCCGGCGGAGGGCGTGCGGATGGCCGCGATGTCGAACTGAAGGCGCACCTTCTCGCTCACCATGGCGCCGCCCTGGGCCAGTTTGGCGCTGTAGGTCAGGCCCCAGTCGGACCGGTTGATGGTGGTGGTGCCGTCGAAGCCGACCCGCTCGTCGCCGAAGGGGTCGGTGACGTGTCCGATGTAGGTCAGCTCCAGGACCACGGGGCGGGTGGTGTCCCGCAGGGTGAGGTCACCGGCCATGCGGTACACGTCCTGGCCCGCGAGCCGCACCTCGCGGCTCCGGAAGCTGATGCGCGGGAAGGCGCGTGCGTCCAGGAAGTCACGGCTCATGAGATGGGCGTCGCGCTGCTCGACACCGGTGTCGACGCTGGCGGTGGACAGCACGATCTCGGCGCGGGAGCGGGCCGGGTTGTGGCCGTCGAAGTAGAGGCGGCTCTCGTATTCGGTGAAGGCGCCGCGCACCGTGGTGACCATGGCGTGCCGGACGGAGAAGCCGATCCTGCTGTGCGCCGCGTCGATAGTCCACTCCCCGGTGAGCGCCGGCAGTCCGGAGCCCGGCTGGTCGGTGTGATCGGAGGCGGCAGGGGCGTCCTGGGCGGCCGTGGACCGGGGCGAGGAGTTGCGAGTAAAAAGTTTCATGGGGCATCTAGTTACTGCAAGGGTGAGTTTCGCTGCAAGTCCTGTTCTGGAACCAACCCGGGACTGCGCACGTCACCCTACCCCCCCGGGTCCCAATTCCCGGTCAGAGCCCGCCTTTTCGCGACGGGTCCGGCACCGGGTCTTCACATATAAACGGCGGGCGCGAATTTCTTCAAAAGATCTCCACTATCGATAATCCAGCCAGGTGGTCAGGGCCCACCACCAGTGCAGCGTGTCCAGCGGCCCGCCACGGCCGCCCGGCCGGGTGTCGGTCAGCGAGGTGCCGGTGATCTGCTGGAAGCGGCCGAGTCGGTAGCGGATGGTGTTGGGGTGGGTGAACAGGGCCGCCGCGGTCTGGTCCAGGCGACGGCCGTGGTCGAGGAACGTCACAGCGGTGAGCGCGAGTTGCCGGTGAAACGTGTCCGACGGGTCGAGGTCACCCAGGAGCCGGTCGCTCAGGTGCGAGCCCAGCAGCGGCTGGTCCGCCACGGCGATCTCCCCGGCGAAGTCGGTGAGTTCGTGCCATCCGCGCCGTCCCGCCGCCGCTCCGAGGGCCACGGCGCGTACGCAGAGCCGGTACAGCGGGCGTAACCGGTCCAGGGGAGCCGCCGGAGAGGCCACGACCAGGGCGGGCGCGGCGGGCAGGTCAGGGTCTCCGCCGTCCTGAGGCAGCCGGGCGCACAGGCTCACCACACGGCCCTCGACCACCCCGGTCACGCCGCGCAGCGCGGACAGTTCGCGCACCAGGCGGTGGGCGTGGCCGGGCTCGGTGGCCTCGGCGACGACACAGTGGTGCGGGGCGTGGCCGTCCTCCGCCCGGATCCCGGCGCTCGTCAACTCCTCGGCGCGGGGCGCGACTCCGTCGATCAGCACCTGCCGGAGCAGTCTGGTGCGGATTTCGTGTGTCTCGTGTGCCGGTCCCCGCTCCGCCGCGTGGTACCCGTTGATGACATGGCGCTCGATGGCGTCGCCGTACTCCTTCAGCCGGAGCACCACGGGCAGCAGCGCGCCGTCGGGCACCCCGGACATCCGGCAGCGGTCGACGCTGATCTCCACGGCCCGGGTGAGCGCGGCCTGCACACCCCGCAGTACGGCGGTCATCGGCACGCCCTGGCCCGCCCGGTCGGCGCCCAGCAGCAGGGCGGTGGTGAAGTCCTGTTCCTCGACCCGGTCGAAGGTGCTGAACCACGCACCCGCCGCGCGGATCATCGCGAGGACATGGGAGCGGGTCTCCGCCTCGGTCAGCCGCGCCACCTCGGGGGAGTGGGTGCGCGCCGCGCGCACGAGTTCGCCGCACACGTCCGCGTCGTCGGCCATGGCCAGCAGGATCTCGGTGACCGGCTCGCGCTCGTGGACGACGGCCATGCGCCCCTCTTCTCTGGCGCTGTCGCCGGGACACAACGAAGCGGTGACCGCGTTGGCGCCCAGCTACTACCGCGCCGCTGTGCCGACCTGATTTCCTGTGCGCTACCGACGGTAACAGCGCGGCCGTCGCGGTGACAGCCATCGCGTATCACCGGGAGGGCATCCCATGGAGAACCCCGTATCCCCGACGTCGCTCACCCGGCGCCGCGCCCTGACGGTGGCTGGCGGCGTGCTCGCGGCGGCCACCCTCGACCAGGCGGTCCCCGCCTTCGCGGCCGGGTCCGCGGCCGAGGACGCGGACGCGATCGTGGTCGGCCACGGGCTGGCCGGACTCGTCGCGACGGCGGAACTGGCGGCGGCGGGGCGCAAGGTGCTCCTCCTGGACCAGGAACCGGAGAGCAACATCGGTGGGCAGGCGTTCTGGTCGTTCGGCGGACTGTTCTTCGTCGACTCCGAAGAGCAGCGCCTGATGGGCATCAAGGACTCCCACGAACTGGCCTGGCAGGACTGGCTGGGCACGGCCGGATTTGACCGTGGCGTGGGCGATCCGCGCGGCCAGGACTACTGGGCGCACCAGTGGGCCGAGGCGTACGTCGACTTCGCCGGGGGCGAGAAGCGGTCCTGGCTGCACGGGCTCGGGGTGCGCTGGTTCCCGATCGTCGGCTGGGCCGAGCGCGGCGGCGGACTCGCGGACGGGCACGGCAACTCGGTGCCCCGCTTCCACGTCACCTGGGGCACCGGACCGGCGGTGGTCGAGCCGTTCGAGAAGAAGGTGCGGGCGGCGGTGGCGGACGGCCGGGTGGTGTTCAAGCACCGGCACCGCGTCGACGAGATCGTGACGAGTGGCGGCGCCGTGACCGGGGTACGCGGCGCGGTCCTGGAACCGAGCAACGCCCAGCGCGGCAAGGCCAGTTCCCGTACCGTGGTCGGCGACTTCGAGCTGCGCGCTCCGGTGGTCATCGTCACCTCGGGCGGCATCGGCGCCAACCACGACCTCGTACGGCAGAACTGGCCGGACCGGCTGGGCACCCCGCCCAAGCGCATGATCACGGGTGTCCCGGCGTACGTGGACGGCCGCATGCTCGCCATCACCGAGAAGGCGGGCGGGCGGATCGTCAACCCCGACCGGATGTGGCACTACACCGAGGGGCTGAAGAACTACGACCCGATCTGGGCCGACCACGGCATCCGGATCCTGCCGGGGCCGTCCTCGATGTGGTTCGACGCCAAGGGCAAGCGCTTCTCCGCTCCCGACCTGCCCGGGTACGACACCCTCAGCACCCTGAAGACGATCACCGACTCCGGCTACGACTACTCCTGGTTCGTCACCACGCAGAAGATCATCGCGAAGGAGTTCGCGCTCTCCGGCTCCGAGCAGAACCCGGACCTCACCAACAAGGACATCCTCCAACTCCTCTCGCGCATCTGGCAGACGCCCGAGCCGATCGAGAAGTTCAAGAAGAACGGCGTGGACTTCGTCGTCGCCACGACCCTGTCCGAACTCGTGCGCGGGATGAACAAGCTGACCGGGGACAACCTCATCGACCTGGCCGACCTCAAGCGGCAGATCGACGCCCGGGACCGGGAGATCGACAACCCGTACACCAAGGACGTCCAGGTCATGGGCATCCGTAACGCACTCGCCTACCCCGGGGACACCCTGAGCCGCACGGCCTCGGCGCACAAGATCATGGACTCCGGCGCCGGACCGCTGATCGCCGTACGCCTCAACATCCTCACCCGCAAGACCCTCGGCGGCCTCCAGACCGATCTGTCCGGCCGCGTCCTGGGCGCCGACGGCGAGCCGGTCCCCGGGCTGTACGCGGCGGGCGAAGCGGCGGGGTTCGGCGGTGGCGGGGTCCATGGCTACCGGTCCCTGGAGGGCACGTTCCTGGGCGGCTGCCTGTTCTCGGGCCGCCGTACGGGCCGGGCCGCGGCGGACGCCACCGCGACCTGACACCCCCGGTACAAGGGGCTCAGCCGGGCAGCCGTCCCTTGCTGCGCATGGCCGCGCGGACCCGCTCCTCGGCCAGCCCGCGCCCGGCCGTGTGCGGGGTGGTGCCACGCCGCTCGGCTTCGTCTAGGACGGTGACGGCGTTCGCGCGCAGCCGGGTGGAGATCGTCTCGAAGATGGTGGCGGTCTCGGGCCGGAAGCCGGAGTAGCGGGCGTCCATGGCGAACGCGGCGGCCACCACACCGCCCGCGTTGGCCACGAAGTCGGGCAGCACGGTGACACCCCGCCCGGCAAGGATCTCCTGGGCCGCCGGGGACGTGGGCAGATTGGCACCCTCGACCACCAGCCCCGCCTTGATCAGGTGGGCCGTCCGGTCGTCGATGACGTCCTGCAGGGCGGCGGGGACCAGGATGTCGCAGTCGACGGTGAGTTCCTGCCCGGGGCTGAGCACCTCGCCCTGGGAGTGCCGCCCGACGAAGTCGTCGCCGTGCTCCTCGCGGGCGGCCAGCAGGGCGCGTACGTCCAGCCCACCCGGGTCGTGCAGCGCCCCGCGCGCCGTGGACACGGCCACGACGGTGGCGTCCAGTTCGGCGAAGCGCCGCGCCGCCGCGGCGCCCACCGCGCCGAACCCCTGGATGGCCACCCGGCAGCCGGACAGGGACAGCCCGCGCCGCCGCGCGGCGGCGTCAGCGGCCTCGGCCACGCCGTAGCCCGTGACCCCGAGCTTGTCGTAGGCCACGCCGCCCAGGTGTTCCGGGGTGCCGACGGCGGCGCCACGGTCGCCCAACTCGTCCTGGATGATGGCCGCGTCGCTCTCCGTCAGCCCCATGTCCAGCCCCATCACATACTCGCGGGGCACCTCGTTGGACAGCGCGCGGGCGAACGCGCGCAGGACCGCCTCCTTGTCGCGGGACGCGGGGTCGGCGGCGATGCCCGCCTTGGCGCCACCGTAGAAGAGGTCGACACCGGCCCACTTCCACGTCATGACCCGGGCCAGCCGGGCGACTTCCCCAACCGTCACCGTGGGGCTCATCCGGGTACCGCCCTTGCCGATGCCCCGGGAGGTGTTGTCGATGACCAGCACGCCCTTCATGCCGGTGCGCCGGTGGGAGACGACGACGATCTTCTCGGGGCCCCAGTCGTCGACGAGCGAGAGTGCGTCAGCCACGTCTGTCCGTCCTTCTCCGTAGATCGGTCCACCTCACGATGTGGCCGCTGACCCCGCCCCACAAGGGTCGGCAGGACGACAGAAATGACGCCGGGGGACAAGAAACGCTTACGCTCCCTGGGTTCCGGTGGACTACGCCGCCCCGCCCAGCCCCGTCCGCACCACGGCGCGCAGAACGTCGACGAGGGCCACCACCGAGGGACGGCGCTCCGCGGCGCAGCGGAACACCACGACGATGTGCCGCTCGACCGGCTCGCGCAGCCGCACCACATCGAAGTGCGAGGGCCGGAGCCGGAGCATCAGATCCGTCACCGTGCTCACCCCCACCCCCGCCTCGACCAGCGCCAGCGTCGCCGCCGTGTCCGTCACCTCGTGCAGCACCTCGGGCTCGACGCCCGCCCGGCGGCAGGCGGTGCGCACGGCGCGCCCGTAATAGCTCTCGGCGGACGGCAGGATCCACCCGAGCCCCCGGGTCCGCGCCAGCGAAACGCTCTCCCGGCGGCCCATCGAACCGGTCGGCACCGCCAGCGAGAACCGCTCCCGGTGCAGCCGCGTCACCCGCAGGGCCGGATCGCGCGGGATCGGCACGTCCGGGTAGTCGAGGCCGAGCGCCAGATCCACGGCCCCGGAGGCCACCGCGTCGTACACCTCGTCCACGTCCATGTCCCGGCTGTGCACCGTCAGCCCCGGATGGTCCTCGCGCGCCGTGCGCAGCGCCGGGGGCAGTAGCTCGGCGGCGGCCGTGGTGAACAGGCCCACCAGCAGCGTGCCCGAGGCGTCGTTGCGGGTGCGCTCCAGCGCCTCGACGGCCTCGGCCTCCGTGGACAGGATCCGCTCCGCGTGCCGGGCCAGCGTCATCCCCGCGTCGGTCAGCTCCACCCTGCGTCCGGTGCGCCGCAGCAGCTCCATGCCGGTGGCCTTCTCCAGCGCCGCGATCTGCTGCGAGACCCCGCCGGGGGTGTACCCCAGCGACTCGGCCACCGCCGTGATGGTGCCGCGCCGGGTCAGTTCGACGAGGGAACGCAGCTGGGCACTCGTCCAATCCATATAGCGACCCTAATAGATCACGAGCAATAACTGTTCATGGACGTCAACGGTCGGGGTGCTGCACGATGACCGGCAGATAGCTGATCGGCATCGTCCTGCACTGCGACAGCCGCGCCGCGCCCGGGACCGGAGACCCGTCCGGCCCCCGGCGCCCGCCTCAGGAAGGGATCGGCCACGTGTCCTCCTCGTCCTCCTCGCCCTCCTTCCGCACCGTTCCGCCCGCCGCCGACGTCGTGATCATCGGCGGCGGGGTGATGGGTACCAGCACCGCCTTCCACCTGGCCGAGGCCGGGGTGGAGAACATCGTCGTCGTCGAGCGCGGACACCTGGGCTGCGGCAGCTCGGGCAAGCCCATCGGCGGTGTGCGGGCCCAGTTCTCCGACCCGCTCAACATCCAGCTGGGCAGCCGGAGTCTCCGTGCCTACCAGGACTTCCCGCACCGTCCCGGCGCCGACATCCGGCTCGACAGCGTCGGCTACCTCTTCCTGCTCACCAGCGACCAGCAGGCCGCGGACTTCGAGGCCTGCGTCAGGACCCAGAACGGCCTCGGCGTGCCCAGCCGCATGATCGGCCCGCAGGAGGCACGCGCGCTGTGCCCCTACGTCAGCACCGACGGGCTCGTGGCCGCCGTCCACTCGCCCACCGACGGCCACGCCCGCCCCGCGCTGGTCATCGAGGGCTACGCGCGCGCCGCCTCCCGTTCCGGCGTGTGCATCGCCACCCACACCGCCGTCACCGCCATCGACACCGCGGGCGACCGGATCACCACCGTGCACACCGACCAGGGGCCGATCTCCTGCGCCACCGTCATCTGTACCGCGGGCGCCTGGTCGGCGCGGATCGGGGACATGCTGGACGTCAGCCTCCCGGTGCGCCCGGTGCGCCGTCAGGTGGCCTTCACCGCCCCGCTCACCCCGCCCGCCCCGCGCATCCCCTTCACCATCGACTTCTCGTCCACGGCCTACTTCCACAACAGCGACGACGGGCTGCTGTTCGGCCTCGCCGACCCCGGCCAGGCCGATGGCTACGACACCACCTGGACCCCGGACTGGCTGGAGCTGTTCCGCGCCGCCGCACGGCGACAGGCCCCGGCCCTGGCCGATATGGAGACGGTCGGCGGCTGGGCCGGGCTCTACGAGATCACCCCGGACCACAACGCCCTGATCGGCCGCTCCAGTGAGGTGAGCAACTTCTTTTACGCGACCGGGTTCTCGGGGCATGGCTTCCTCCAGGCCCCGGCGGTCGGCGAGATCGTCCGAGACCTGTATCTGGACCGCACACCGTTCGTCGACGTCACGCCGTTCAGCGCCGACCGCTTCACCATCGGGGCGACGGCGCGCCCCGAAGCCCACGTCGTGTGAACGGCCAACCGAAAGGCAGCACTCTCCATGACCAGCCGGACACATCGCCAGTGGCAGCTGCGCGCCGCGTTCGCCGCCCGGCTCTCGGACATGTACGGGCGGGAGGTCCCCGCCTACACCACCCTCGTGGACGTCTCCCGCGAGGTCAACGACGATGTGCTGCGCACCCGGGGCGCCGACGCCGAACGGCTGGGCTCCATCAGCCGCGTCACCGCCGAGCGGCACGGCGCCATCCGGGTCGGCACCCCACGGGAGATGAACCAGGTCGCGCGCGTCTTCGGCGCCCTCGGCATGCGTCCGACCGGCTTCTACGACCTGCGCGAGGCCGCCGCCAGCGCGGTGCCCGTCATCTCCACCGCCTTCCGCCCCACCGACGGCGAGGAGCTGGCGCGCAACCCGTTCCGCGTCTTCACCTCCATGCTCACCCCCGCCGATCCGCGCTTCTTCGACGACGATCTGCGCGCCCGGCTGGAAACCTTCCTCGCCGGACGCGAGCTGTTCCCGCCGGAGCTGCTGGCCCTCGCCGACCGGGCCGAAGCCGAGGGCGAACTGCCCGAGGCGGAGGCGACACGCTTCCTCCAGCTCGCCGTGCAGGCCTTCGAGCTGTCGACCGAGCCGATCGACCAGGGCTGGTACGCGACCCTGGAGCGGGTCTCCGCCGTCGCCGCGGACATCGGCGGTGTCCGCAGCACCCACATCAACCACCTCACCCCGCGCGTCCTGGACATCGACGAGCTGTACCGGCGCATGACCGAGCGCGGCATCGAAATGATCGACGCGATCCAGGGCCCGCCGCGCTGGGACGGCCCCGATCTGCTGCTGCGCCAGACCTCCTTCCGCGCCCTCGCCGAACCCCGCGCCATGCGCGCCGCCGACGGCAGCGTGGCCGAGGGGTCGTTGCGGGTGCGGTTCGGCGAGGTCGAGGCGCGCGGCATCGCCCTCACCCGTGAGGGCCGCGCCCTCTACGACCACCTGCTGACCCGGATCGACCAGGAGGTGGCCGCCCGACCCGACGCGGACCGAGGCGACATCGCCCACGCGCTGTGGGCGGACCACGTCCCCGCCACCGAACGGCAGCTCGCGGACCGGAAACTGGGCTACTTCACCTACCACGTGGTGCCCGACCGGCCACGGGACGGCAGCCGCCCGCCCGCCGACCTCGGCGAGCTGGTGGCCGGGGGCTGGCTGCGCGCCGAACCCATCGTCTACGAGGACTTCCTGCCCCGCTCCGCGGCGGGCATCTTCCAGTCCAACCTGACCAGCGAGGGCGCGCGCAACAACGACCACGCGGGCACCGCCTACGACAGCGCGTGGCTGTCCGGCGCCATCGGACGCGACGTCCTCGACCCCTTCGCCCTCTACGAGCGGCAGCGAGACGACTCCATCGCCCGGGCCGCCGAAACGCTCCAACTCGACGGCGTGCTCAGCTGAAACAACTTCCCGAGGGAGCATCCATGACCAGCACCGCCCTTCCCACCACCGACGACCTGCGCGCCCGGGCCCGCACCGCCCTGGAGCGCGTCGGCGCGCATGTCCCCGAGGGCAGCGGCCTCACCGCGCGCACCCCGATCACCGGTGACGACCTCTTCGGCCTGGCCGCCGCGACCCCGGCCGACGCCGAGGACGCCATCGCCGCCTCCCGTGCGGCCTTCCTCACCTGGCGCACCACCCCCGCCCCCCGGCGCGGTGAACTCGTGCGCCGCCTGGGCGAGTTGCTGCGCGACCACCACGGCGACCTGGCCGACCTCATCACCATCGAGGCGGGCAAGATCCGCTCCGAGGCGCTGGGCGAGGTCCAGGAAATGATCGACATCTGTGACTTCGCCGTCGGCCTCTCCCGCCAGCTCTACGGACGCACCATCGCCTCCGAGCGCCCCGGCCACCGGCTCGCCGAAACCTGGCACCCGCTCGGCGTGGTCGGGGTCATCTCCGCGTTCAACTTCCCCGCCGCCGTCTGGTCCTGGAACACCGCCGTCGCCCTGGCCTGCGGCGACACCGTGATCTGGAAGCCCTCCGACCTCACCCCGCTGATCTCCCTGGCCTGCGACCGGCTCCTCGCCCGGGCCGCCGAGGACGTCGGCGCGCCCCGCGATGTCCACCGGCTGCTGCTCGGCGACCGCGCCATCGGCGAGAAGCTCGTGGACGACCCCCGGGTGGCCCTCGTCAGCGCCACCGGGTCCACCCGCATGGGCCGCGAGGTCGGCCCCCGCGTCGCCGCCCGCTTCGGCCGCAGCCTGCTCGAACTCGGCGGCAACAACGCCGCCATCGTCGCCCCCTCCGCCGACCTCGACCTCGCCGTCCAGGGCATCGTGTTCGCCGCGGCCGGAACCGCCGGGCAGCGCTGTACGACGCTGCGCCGCCTCATCGTCCACCGGGACATCGCCGACACCCTCATCGCCCGGCTGACCGCCGCCTACACCAAGCTCCCCATAGGCAACCCCTTCGACGAGGACACCCTCGTCGGCCCGCTCATCTCCACGGGCGCCCTCGACACGATGCGGGACGCCCTCACCCGCGTCCAGGCCGAGGGCGGCACGATCGTGGCGGGCGGCAACCGCCGCCTGGCCGAGGCGCTTCCGCGGGCCGCGTACGCCGAACCCGTCATCGTCCGGGTGGACGAGCAGAGCGAGGTCGTACGGGAGGAGACCTTCGCGCCGATCCTGTACGTACTGACCTACGACACCCTGGAGGAGGCCATCGCCCTGCACAACGACGTACCGCAGGGCCTGTCGTCCAGCATCTTCACCCGCGACCAGCGGGAAGCCGAACTCTTCCTCTCCGCCGAAGGCTCCGACTGCGGCATCGCCAACGTCAACATCGGCACCTCCGGCGCCGAGATCGGCGGCGCCTTCGGCGGCGAGAAGGAAACCGGCGGCGGCCGCGAGTCCGGCTCCGACTCGTGGCGCGCGTACATGCGACCGGCCACCAACACCATCAACTACTCCAGCCAGCTGGCCCTGGCCCAGAACGTCAGCTTCCTGTGATGTTCTCAAGAGGCTGCTCCGTCCAGATGCACTTTCCCTGGGCGGTGTAGCGGGCGCCCCACCGATGGGCGAGGGCGGCGACCAGCTGCAGTCCGCGGCCGCCCTCGTCCAGGTCGCCCGCCCGCCGGATCCTCGGTGTGGCCGGGCTGCCGTCGGACACTTCGCAGATCATGGCCCGGCTGCGCAGCAGGCGCAGCCCGATGGGGCCTTCGGCATGGCGCACGACATTGCCCACCAGCTCGCTGACCAGCAGCTCGGTAGTGGTGGTGAGTTCGTCAAGATGCCATGCGCCGAGCTGGCCGCGCACATGGGCGCGCGCCTGTCCGGCCGCCCGGGGGTCCTCGGGCAGCGACCACGTGGCGATGTCCTCGGCGGGGAGGGGCCTCAGCCGCGCGATGAGCAGCGCCGCGTCGTCGTCGGTGTGCTCGCCGGGTGGCAGCAGAGTGGCCATGAGGGTGTCGCACAGCCGGTCGGGATCGGCGGTGTCGCCGTCCGGTGTGCGGCGCACCGCGCTGGTGAGGTCGCGGGCGAGGTCGGGGAAGAACACCGAGCCGTCGGCGCGGACCACGGCGGGCGGCGGATGTCCGGCACGCGCGATGGCGCAGAGGTGGCGGGTGGGGTCGTATTCGGCGTACAGGCAGGTGGCGTAGAAGTCGTCGCCGAGCCCGCTGACGAGGTCGTTGAGGTGGAAGAGGAGTTCCCCCGGCGGGAGTTCGAGGTCGGCGAGGGTACGGACGGCCGTGCGCAGCCGCCCCATGGTGGCGGCCTCGGACAGGCCGTGGCCCATCACGTCGCCGATGACGAGCGCCACCCGGCCCCCGGACAGCGGGATGAGGTCGTACCAGTCGCCGCCCACTTCCGCGCTCGCGCTGGCGGGCAGATAGCGCGCCGCCGCGGTGGCGGCGGGCACTTCGGGCAGGCTGCGGGGGAGCAGCCCGCGCTGCAGCTCCTGGGCGTGCTGGTGCTCGGCGTCGTACAGGCGGGCCCGCGCCAGGGCCTGGGCGGCCAGCCCGCCGAGCGCCGTGAGCAGGGTGCGCTCCTCGCCGGTGAGGATCCGCGGATGGTCGAACGAGACGGAGCAGTAGCCGATGGCGTCCCCGGAGACGATCAGCGGGAGGAACGCCCAGGCCTGCTTGCCGGAGGCCGTGGGCAGATGGGCCAGTTCGGGGTAGCGCTGGACGAACTCCTGCGACGAGGAGACGAAGGTGGGGACGGCCGAACGGAGCGCCACCGTCAGCGGGTTCTCACGGGGATGCCCCGGGTCCGCCAGGAGCGCGATGAAGTCTTCGGAGTAGCCCCGGGAGCCCGCCGTGACCAGGCTGGTGCCGTCGACCAGCTGGACCAGCAGCCCGACGGCGCCGAAGAGCGGCAGCACTCGGTCGGCCAGGGCGTCGACGACGTCGTCCACGGTGGCCGCCGCGGCCAGGGTCCCGGCCAGCTCCTCCAGCCGGGTGGCGCGGTCGCCCCCGGTGTGGGCGCTGCCCCGCTCCTGGGTGGCGTCGGCGAAGTGGAGGGTCACGCCGCCGTCCACGGGGACCAGCCGTATCCGGTAGAGGTGGCCGGTGGCGGGCCACCGGGCGTCGAAGCTGAACGGCCGCCCGTCGGCCATGGCCTGTCGGTACGCCGCCTCCAGGCCGAGGGCCCGCAGCGCCGGGACCGACTGCCAGGGCACGGTGCCGACCGGCGGCGCGGCGGGTGCGAGGAGGTGTTCGGCCTGCTCGTCGATCCGGGTGACGCGCCCGGTGGCGTCGAGGGTGAGGAATCCGCCCTCGTAGTGGTCCGGCGGCGGCCAGGCGGGGTTCTCCGGCGCGTCCTGGAGGCTTCCCGTCATGCGATACGGAGTGCCGTCGTCCCCCGAGGGCAGATGACCCCGGGCCTCGACCCGGAGGTACCGTCCGTCCGGCTGGCGCACCCGGTAGACGGCGCCGTAGGTGCCCCGGGTGCGGATCGCCTCCTCGGCGGTGGCGAGCACCTGGGGCAGATCCTGGGGGTGGACGCGGTCCATCCACTCCTCGATGCGAGCGGAGGCGGGGAGGGAACCGGCGCCGAGGATCGCCAGCGCGGTCTCGTCCCACTGGATCGTTCCGGCGGTGAAGTCCCAGGCCCAGGTGCCGACGCCGGTCCCGCTCCGGGACCGGCGGAGGTCGGAGCGGGTGGGCCAGGTCCAGCCGGGCGGGCCGCCTTGCGGCAGCGCCGGTTCGTGCAGCCGCTCCGAGACCCATCCGGCCACGGCGGTGAGCAGGGCCCGGTCCGCCGGTCCCGGCCCGTCGCGCGCGGCCGTCAGGACGGACAGCGCGCCCTGCGGTCCGCGCGCGGCGGGCATGGGGACGGAGGCCAGCCCGGTGCCGACCGGAATTCCCCGGCCCCGGTGCCGCCGGTCAGGGGCGTCCAAGCGAAGGTGTTGTCCCGTACGGCGAGGGCGGGCGCGACCGGCTCATCGCCCCCGACGCGTTTCCACGCCTCGGCCAGGGCCTCGGAGAGCCCGCAGCGGGTCGCCAGATACAGCTGTCCGCTGCCCCCGCCGCCCAGATGCACCATGCCGCCGAGCCCGCCCACCCCGGCCACCGCCTGATCGAGACCGATCCGCAGCGCCTCCGGCGCGCCGACGTCCTCGCCCGCGGCCATGAGCATGCCGATCCGGGGGTCCCTCTTCATCGCGTCACCTGTTCCCACATGCTCTTATCCACCCTATCCGGGCATATGGGGCGCGGCCGGGGTGAAGAAGTTGACGAGGTTGCCGTCCGGGTCGCGGAAGAGGAGCGAGCGGTTGCCCCAGGGCATCGTGGTGGGCTCCTTGACGACGTCCCGCACGAAGCCGGTGCCGGTCAGGTTCCGGTACACGCTGTCCACGTCGTCCACCCGGAACTCCAGGATGACGCTGCGGTTGTCGGCCGGGTGGGACGAGCCGGGCGCGAACATCGGGACGGTGCGGGTGCTGCCGATCGCCAGGGTGGCCGAGCCGATGCTCAGCTCGGCGAAGTCCTCGGTGGCCCAGCGCGCCCGCACTCCGGTGGCGCGTTCGTAGAAGCCGACGAGGCGGGCGATGTCGCCGGTGATGACGCGGATCGAGACGAAGTCCATGGGTGTTTCTCCTGGTCGGTCGGTGCTTCGGACCGCACGCTACGGCTAATACCGGGCAGAACCTGCCCGGTATCTACGGGAGACTTGTCGGTATGCCCCGACCGATCGCCCGAGTGCTCACCCTGCTGGAACTTCTGCAGTCGGGCGGCCTGCGCACCGTCGCCGAACTCGCCGACCGGCTCGGCGTGGACGAACGCACGGTGCGGCGGTACGCCGACCACCTCATCGACCTCGACGTACCCGTCGAGTCGGTGCGCGGCCGCTACGGCGGCTACCGGCTCGCCCCTGGTTTCCGCATGCCCCCGCTGATGCTGACCGACGACGAAGCGCTCGCCGTGCTGCTCGGCCTGGCCGCCGGGCGGCGCAGCGGCCTGACGACGGCCCCGGGCGCGGCTACGGCGGCCACGGACACGGCGGGCGAGACCGCGGCGGCCAAGATCCGGCGGGTGCTGCCCGACCGGCTCCGCCACCGACTCGACGCCGTGCTCGACTCCCTCGCCTTCACGGCCCCGCCCGGCGCGTCCGCCGCCCCGCAGACCCCGGTCCTGCTGGCGATCGCCGACGCGGTGCGCCACCACCGGCCGGTCCGTATCCGCTACACCGCCGCCGACGGCCGGTCCGGCGAGCGCACCCTGCACCCGTACGGGCTCGTCGCCCACGCGGGCAAGTGGTACGTGACCGGCGTGGATGCCGGGATCGGCGAGGACCGGACGTTCCGGCTGGACCGCGTCGCCGATGCGCGCACCCTGCCCGGTTCGTTCGAGCCGCCCGCCGGACTCGACCCGGCGCGGCGCGTCCTGGAAGGGCTCGCCACCGCGCCGTACCGGCATGAGGTGACGCTGCGGATCCAGGGGACGGCCGAGCAGATCCACACCCGGCTGCCCGCGAGTGTCGCGCTCGTGACCGAAGCCCCGGCGGCCGGGGAGTGGTCGCGTGTCGAACTGCGCGTGGAACGGCTCGACTGGCTGCCCGGCGTGCTCGCGTCGCTGGACCTGCCGTTCGTCATCGAGCGCCCCGACGAGCTGCGCGCCCTCGTCGCGGCGCTCGCCGACCGGCTCACGCGGGCCGCTCAGGCGTCTTTCGGATCAGGCCGAATCAGCTCGCGGCGTCAGGGGGCACCTCCCAGCGGTAGCTGGGGGCGCGGGGGCACCGCCCAGCGGTAGCTGGGGGAGGCGCGGAGTGCGACGGGCGCGGGGCCGCGAGGTGCCGTGCCCGTCGCGCCAGCGGCTGATGTCCCCGTCCGTCGCGGCAGCGGCTGATGTCCCCGTCGCGCCAGCGGCTGATGTCACGGTGGCGTCGGGAGCCCGGCATGATCCGGACGACGCCCCCCTACCCCGCCAGGGCGGTGCGGGCCGCCGCGAGGGCCTGCTCGGCGTAGCCGCGTCCGAACAGCACCGCGTGCACCAGCAGCGGGAAGAGCTGGTGCAGCCCGACGCGGTCCGCCCAGCCCTCGGCGAGCGGTGACGCCTCCTGGTAGCCCGCCAGCACCCGGTCCAGATGCGGGCAGCCGAACAGGTGCAGCATTGCCAGGTCCGTCTCCCGGTGGCCGCCGTGCGCGGCCGGGTCGATCAGCCAGGCCTGCCCGTCCGCGCCCCACAGCACATTGCCGTTCCACAGGTCGCCGTGCAGCCGGGCGGGCGGCTCGGCGGGGCCCGCCAGCTCGGGCAGCCGCTCGCAGGCCCGCTCGATCGTGGCCGCCTCGGCCGCGTGCACCGTTCCGTCGTCGACCGCGCGGCGCAGGTAGGGCAGCACCCGGTGGTCTGCGTACCAGCCCGGCCAGTCGCCGCCGGTGACGTTGCGCATCGGGGCGAGCCCGATGTACGCGTCCTCGGGGCCGTCCGGCGGCGGGGCGCCGAACGCGGGCGCGCCGGACGCGTGCAGGGCGGCCAGGGCGCGGCCGAACCGCACCGCCGTCTCCGCGCTCGCCCGGCCGGACGGGACCCGGTCGGACACCAGCCAGCGCGGATCGTGGCCGTGCACCACCGGGACGTTGACCGTGCCGGTGTCGGCCAGCCAGCGCAGCCCGGCCGCCTCGGCCGCCACCGCGCCGGGGTCGTCCCCGCGCTTGACCATCACCACCTGCCCGCCGTCGAGGGTGACTTCGGCGAGCGCCCCGGACAGCGCGCGCTCGCCGGTCACCGGGAGGCCGGTGAGCCGCGCCGCCGCCGTGCCCGGTCCTTCGCCGGTTCCGGCCGGGTCCGGACGGGCGGTCATGCGTCGGCGTCGGCGCGCTCGCGCGCCCAGGCGAGCAGGCCGGGTGTCGCGGCTTCGATCATGTCCAGCACCTCGTCGAATCCCTCCGGACCGCCGTAGTACGGATCGGGCACGTCCAGGTCGCCGGTCGCGTCCGGGTCGAAGGACCGCAGCATCCGGACCCGGGACGGATCGTCGACGAGCTGGCGCAGCGCCCGCTCGTGGCCGCTGTCCATGGCCAGGAAGAGATCGGCGTCCAGATGCTCGGCACCGACCTGGGCCGCGACGTGCTCGACCGGATAGCCGCGCTGGTCCAGCACCTCACCGGCCCGTTCGTCGACGGGTTCGCCGACGTGCCAGGGGCCGATCCCGGCGCTGGTGACCCGTACCGCGCCGTCGAGGCCCGCGCGGCGCAGCTGCTCGGCGAAGACCAGGGCGGCGGAGGGTGAACGGCAGATGTTCCCGCTACAGACAAAGCAGATGTGCACGCCCACCAGCGTAGGGCCGCCCTGCCCGGTGCGGGGGGACGGGGCCGCGTGCACGCCCGGCGCCGCGCCTCACCGGGGTGTCCCCGGGGCTTTCGTGCGCGGGTGCGGCCCGGTGGCCGGGTTGTGCCCACCCGTTCCGCCAGGGGGCACCTCCCAGCGGTAGCTGGGGGAGGAACGATTGCCCACAACCAGGGAGCCAACCCGGCGGTCGGCGCGGCCCCGGCGCCTCCCGGTCCGCCGCGCCGAGCCGCGAGCCCGCGCGTCGTCGACCAACTGCCGCGCCGCGACGGGGGTGGCCAACGTTCAGCGCGCCGAGGGCGTCAGCTGAGCAGGGGCAGGGTCGGGAAGGTGTGGTCCTGCCAGAGGACGCGGGAGACCTCCTCCGGGTAGGCGGTGACCTCGGGCGCCGCGTCGAAGACCTGGGTCAGCCGCCGACCCGGGTCGTACGCGGGCCAGCCCGGGTCGCCCGTCGCGGCGAACGCGGTCCACGCCGCGCGGAAGCGGGACGACAGTGCCTCCGCCTCCGGTGAGGGCCCGGAAGCGTCGAACAGCAGCATGCCGAGGTCGGCGTCGAAGGTGCCGAACAGCAGCGGGACGTCCAGGCCGTGGCAGGCGCCCAGGGCGCCGCCGCCTCCCGGGGCGGGCCAGGTCAGCTCGTACATATGGGCGCGGCCGCCCCCGGCCACCTGGGCCTCGGCCAGCCGGAGCGAGGGCATGTGGAACAGCCAGTCGGACTGGACGCGTTCGTGGAGTTCGGCGGGGGAGGCGTCCGGGAAGGCGGCGCGGTAGGCCCGTTCGCCGTCCGGTCCCGGCCCGAACGTGCGCAGGGCCGCCGCCGCTTCCTCCTCGCCCGCCTCGCCGAGCCGTCCGCTGAGGGCGAGGAACAGCCGGTATTCGTCCCGGTTGTGCCCGGCGATCAGCTCCACGTCGCGCGCCGCACCGGCCGCCAGCGCCTGCCACGGGGTGGTCGGCAGCACCTCGCCGTCGACGACGGGGGAGAAGGGGGTCTGGGTGTGGACGACCTTCCCCCACGTCTCCTCGTACTGGCGCATCTTGGGGCCCAGCGCCTCGCCCGCGGAGGTCAGCCGTCGCGGGTCGACCGTGGCCAGGTCGGCGGCGGTCGGGCGCAGGCCCGCCTCGGTGGCGAGCGCGCCCGCGATGTCCCGGGCCAGCTCGCCGGAGAAGAACGTGCCCGGCACGCTCTGCGCGATGGCGCGCCGGAACAGGCCCGCCGCGCTCGGCATCGCCAGCAGCGAGGCGACCGACCCGGCTCCGGCCGACTCGCCGAACACGGTGACCCGGCCGGGGTCGCCGCCGAACGCCGCGATGTTCTCCCGCACCCACTCCAGGGCCGCGACCTGGTCGAGCAGACCGCGGTTGGCGGGCGCCCCGTCGAGGTGGGCGAAGCCCTCGATGCCGACGCGGTAGTTGAGGGTGACCACGACGAGGCCGCCGTCGCGGGCGATGCGCCGGGCGTCGTAGCCGGGGCTGCCGGAGTGGCCGAGCTTGTAGGCGCCGCCGTAGATCCACACCATCACCGGGCGGCGCGCGGCCGGGTCAGGCTCGGGGGTCCAGACGTTGACCGTCAGCCAGTCGTCGCCCGTGGGCGCCTCCAGTACGCCGGTGCGGCCCATGAACCCCGACTCCTGCGGGGGCGGCGGCCCGAAGGTGAACGCGTCCCGCGTCCCCTCCCAGGCGCGTACGGGGCGCGGCGCCTGGAACCGCGCCTCCCCGACCGGCGGCTCGGCGAACGGGATGCCGCGGAAGATGGCCAGACCGTCCTCCCGGCGGCCGCGCACCGCACCGGCGGCGGCGCGCACCACGGGCTCGGCGGACCCGGCCGCCGCCTCACGGGACTCGGCTGTCGTCATCGATGACTCCTCACGGCTCCTGGGCGAACACGTCGGTAGCCACGATGCCCGAGCCGCGCGCGGATGCCCCCGGCGGGGGTGCGACGCGTTGGCGCGGCAGCCGGAAGAGGCGGATAGTTGAGGTGGAGCAATCCCGAGAGATCGGAGGACGCCATGATTGTCCTCGGGGTCATTCTCCTCATCATCGGCCTGCTGACCGGTATCGCCGTCCTGTGGACGATCGGCATCGTCCTTCTCGTCATCGGGGCGGTCCTGTGGGCCCTGGGCACCGCGGGTCACGCGGTCGCCGGACGCAGGCACTTCTACTGACGGACGGACCGGCTGCTCACCCCGCCCGGTAGAGCGCGGTGAGCAGCTCGATCACCGCCTGTCCGGCGGGATGCGGATCGTCCCGCCACCAGCCCAGCCGTACCGCGATCGGCTCGGCATCGCGCACCGGCCGGTACACGATGCCGGGCCGCGGATATTGGTGCGCGGTCGACTCGGCCGTCATTCCCACGTAGTGGCCCGTGGAGATCAGGTTCAGCCAGTCGTCGACGTCATGCGTCTCCTCGGTGGCCGGGCGGGCGCCGGGCGGCCACAGCTCGGGCGTGGTGGTGCCGGTCCGCCGGTCGACCAGCAGCGTGCGGTCGCCGATGTCGGCGAGCCTGATGGAGCGGCGCCGCGCCAGCGGATCGTCCGCCGCCATCGCGCACAGCCGCCGCTCAAGACCCACGATGGCCGAGTCGAAGCGGTGGTCCTCCAGCGGCTTGCGCAGTACGGCCAGGTCACAGGCCCCCTCCGCCAGACCGGCCGTGGCCGTGTTGACCCGTACGAGGTGCAGCCGGGTCTCCGGACGCGCGGCCGCCCAGCGGCGCTGGAAGGCGGGGGTGTGGCTGCCCAGCGCCGACCAGGCGTAGCCGATCCGCAGCC
This sequence comes from Streptomyces sp. NPDC059850, assembly GCF_042731515.1. Classification (NCBI taxonomy): domain Bacteria; kingdom Bacillati; phylum Actinomycetota; class Actinomycetes; order Kitasatosporales; family Streptomycetaceae; genus Streptomyces; species Streptomyces sp. NPDC059850. Next base: position 69,427 of record NZ_JBHWJI010000026.1, on the reverse strand, counting down.
GGGTGTGGCCCGACGTGGCCTCCCGCACCAGATCGTCCACCTCCCCGAGCACCCGCCGGGCCTGCGCCACCACCCGCAGCCCGGTGCCGGTCGGGGTCACCGTCCGGGACGTACGCCGCAACAGCCGCACCCCGAGGGCGCGTTCGAGCGAGGCCAGCGTGCGGGACACGGCCGCCTGGGACACCCCGAGCGCGATCGCGGCATCGGTGAAGGTGCCCTCGTCCACGATCGCGACGAGACAGCGCAACTGCCGCAGCTCCACATCCATAACCACAGCGTATAGGTGCGTTGTGGAACGCATTTTGCGCAAGGGTCGCCCGGCTCCACGATCGGGGCATGGACGCAGCCCACGCCCCCGCTTCCGCCCCCTCCCCGGCCCCCGCGCACCGGATCGCTACGTCACCCACGAGCCCGGACCTCCCGGACGAGAACCCGGCCGGGCGGCCGCTGGCCGGGGTGCTCACCATGGCCGGGAGCGGTCTGTCCAACCAGACCGGGGCCGCGATCGGCTCCCTCGCCTTCCCCGTCCTCGGCGCCACCGGCGTCGTCGCGGTACGCCAGTACGTCGCCGCCATCGTCCTGCTGGCCGTCGGCCGCCCCCAACTGCGCTCCTTCACCAAGCGGCAGTGGTGGCCGGTGCTGCTGCTGGCCCTGGTCTTCGGCGCCATGAACCTGTCCCTCTACAGCGCCATCGACCGCATCGGCCTCGGGCTGGCGGTGACCCTGGAATTCCTCGGCCCGCTCACCATCGCCCTGTCCGCCTCCCGCCGCCGCACGGACGCGTGCTGTGCGCTGGTCGCCCTGGCGGGCGTGATCACCCTGATGCGCCCGCAGCCCTCCACCGACTATCTGGGCCTCGGCCTCGGGCTGCTGGCCGCCGCCTGCTGGGCGTCGTACATCCTGCTCAACCGCACCGTCGGCCGCCGCGTCCCCGGACTCCAGGGGTCGGCGGCGGCCGCCGCGCTCTCCGCCCTGCTGTTCCTGCCCGTCGGCATCGTCATCGCGGTGCAGCACCCGCCGACGCCGGGGGCGGCCGGTTACGCCATCGCCGCCGGTGTCCTCTCCTCCGCCGTGCCCTACCTCGCCGACCTGCTGACCCTGCGCCGCGTCCCCGCCCAGACCTTCGGGCTCTTCATGAGCGTCAACCCGGTCCTCGCCGCGGTCGTCGGATGGATCATCCTCGGCCAGAGCCTGGGGTGGACCGAGTGGGCGAGCATCGGCGCCATCGTCGCCGCCAACGCGCTCAGCATCCTCACCTCACGCGCCTGACGCATGGCCCCGTGACCCCGTACGGGTGACGGTGCCGCCGCGCGGCCGTCATAGCCGCCGCTGAGGGGAACCCGCATGGTGGCGCCCGGACGTCCCGGCCGCGCCGCACCGGGAAGGCGGTACCGCTATGGGTCCCCCTCGTGGCCGCGCACACGGCACCGTGACACAGCGGCTGATCGGCGACCACCTCGTCTCCGGCCGCATGGAGCCGGGGGAGGAGATCGCGCTGCGCGTGGACCAGACGCTCACCCAGGACGCCACCGGCACCCTGGTGATGCAGGAGCTGGAGGCGCTGGCGCTGGACCGGGTCGTCACGCAGGTCAGCGTGCAGTACGTCGACCACAACATCCTCCAGGCCGACGAGCGCAACGCCGAGGACCACCTCTTCCTGCGCTCGGCCGCCCGCCGCTTCGGCCTGTGGTTCTCGGGGCCCGGCAACGGGGTCTCCCACCCGACCCATATGCAGCACTTCGGCGCCCCCGGCAGAACACTCGCCGGATCCGACTCCCACACCTGCGCGGGCGGCTCGCTCGGCATGCTGGCGATCGGCACCGGCGGCCTGGAAGTCGCCCTCGCCATGGCCGGACGGCCGCTCCACCTCACCATGCCGAGGATCTGGGGCATCCGGCTGACCGGGGAACTGCCGCCGTGGGTGAGCGCCAAGGACGTGATCCTGGAGATGCTGCGCCGCCATGGTGTGCAGGGCGGTGTCCACCGCGTGCTGGAGTACCACGGGCCAGGGCTCGCCTCCCTCACCGCCATGGACCGGCACGTCATCGCGAACATGGGCGCGGAACTCGGCGCCACCACCACCGTCTTCCCCTCCGACGACGCGGTGCGCGGCTTCCTCGACGGGGTCGGGCGCGGCGCGGACTTCACCGGGATCGTCGCCGACGAGGACGCCACGTACGACCTCGACGAGGAGATCGACCTGTCGTCCCTGCAGCCGCTGATCGCACGGCCCACCTCGCCGGGCAACGTGGTGCCGGTCCGGGAGGCCGCCGGGGAGCCCATCGGACAGGCGGTCATCGGCTCCTCCGCCAACCCCGGGTTCCGCGACTTCGCCGTACCGGCGGCCATGGTCGCGGGGCGGCGGACGGCGCCCGGTGTGAGCTTCGACGTCAACCCCACGTCCCGCGAGATCCTGCAGGACCTGACGCGGTCGGGCGCCACGTTCGACCTGATCGCCGCCGGTGGCCGGATCCACCAGGCGGGCTGTCTCGGCTGCATCGGCATGGGGCAGGCGCCCGCGGCGGGGCGCAATTCGCTGCGTACCTTCCCGCGCAACTTCCCCGGCCGTTCCGGCACCGAGGACGACGCGGTGTGGCTGTGCTCGCCGGAGACCGCCGCGGCGTCCGCGCTGACCGGCGTCATCACGGATCCGCGCGACTGGGCCGACCGCCTGTCGGCGGATCCTCCCGCGCCACCCGCACCCGAGCCGCCGTCGGTCAACGACGCCATGCTGGAGCCACCGCTGCCACCGGACGAGGCCCACCGCGTCCGGCTGGTGCGCGGCCCCAACATCTCCGCGCTGCCCGACCTCGACCCGCTGCCGGACACCCTCGAAGGGCCGGTCCTGCTCAAGGCCGGTGACGACGTCTCGACGGACGAGATCTCCCCGGCCGGGGCGAAGGCCCTGCCCTACCGGTCCAACATCCCGAAGCTGGCCGAGTTCACCCTCACCCGGCTGGACCCCGACTACCCGCGCCGCGCCGCGTCGGTGCGGGACGCCACCGGACACTTCATCGTGGCCGGTGCGAACTACGGGCAGGGCTCGTCCCGCGAACACGCCGCCATCACCCCGCGCTACCTCGGGCTGCGAGCGGTCATCGCCATCTCGTACGCCCGCATCCACTGGCAGAACCTCGCCAACTTCGGTGTCCTGCCGCTCGAATTCGACGACCCCGGCGACTACGAGCGCGTCCAGGCCGACGACCGGCTCTCTCTGTCCGGTCTGCACGAGGCCCTGACCCGGACGGACGACCGGACCCTCCGCGTACGCGACACCACCCGGGACGAGGAGTACCTGCTGCGCCACCGGCTCTCGCCCCGGCAGTGCGAGGCGGTCCTCGCGGGCGGCGTCATCCCGGCCCTCGCCCGCTGAGCCCTCGCCCGCTGAGCCCTTGTCCGCTGAGAGGCATGCATACGGGTTGGGGCGCCGGGTACCCGCGCCCCACGCTGTCAGTGAGTCCCCCGGGGGAACGCGATGGCCAGGCTCTTCCGGTCCAGAATGCGGGCCGGTGGAGCCGCATTGCGGCGGCACGGCGGCCCTCAGCCGTCGATGCCGCCGCTCTCACAGACCTGCCGGGCGATGTCCCGCAGCTTGATGTTGCGCTCCTGGGACACCCGCCGCAGCACGTTGAAGGCGTCGTCCTCACTGACCTTGAGGCGTTCCATCAGGATGCCCATGGCCTCGCCGATGGTGTGCCGGGTGGAGAGCGCCTGCTGGAGCTGGTCGGCCGTACGGGCGCTGGAGAACGCGACCGCGGCGTGCGAGGCCAGCAGCCAGCCCGCCGTCTCGCTGCCCTTGGTGAAGACGCCCGTACGCCGTGCATACAGGTTCAGCGAACCGAGTTCCTCTTCCCTGGTGTAGAGCAGGAACCCCATCATGCTCCCGATGCCCAGGTCACGGGCGCGGCGCCCGAACTCGGGCCACTTCTCCTGCGGCTCGGCGAGGTCCCTGATCCGGTAGACGGGCTCACTGTGGAGAGCGGCGTCGAAGCACGGGCCCTCACCGGTGTGCTCCTGCAGCTGATCGGAGCGGACCACCAGCCCTTCGGTCGGGGCCAGGGTTTCCACGCGCTGACCGTGGAGGAGCAGGATCCCCGCCGCGTCGCACCCCTCGACGTTCTCCACGGCGCCCGCGGTGATCCGCTCCAGCGTCGCGTCCACCGAGTCCTGCGCCAGCAGGTCCCGCGCCATCCCGGCCATCTGCTCCGCGAAGCTCTCCCAGTCCATGCCCACCGTCTCTCTTCGACGCCATCTCGCCCCGCAGGGCCATCATGGTCCCTGAAGGGAGCGGCGGACCACGTAGGGCAGGATGCCGCCGTGGCGCAGGTAGCCGAGTTCCTGCCGGGAGTGGATCCGCAGCCGCAGCTCCGCCGTGGCGGGGCTGTCGCCGTGGAGGTGGAGGACCACCCGGTTGGTGCCGACGCTCAGTTGGCCGAGCCCTTCGAAGGACAGTTCCTCCGCTCCGGTGAACGCGTGGGCCGACGCGCTGTCGCCCTCGGGGAACTCCAGGGGCAGGACGCCCATGCCGATCAGGTTGCTGCGGTGGATGCGCTCGTACGACTCGGCCACCACCGCCCGGACGCCGAGCAGGGCCTGCGCCTTGGCGGCCCAGTCGCGGCTGGAACCGGCGCCGTAGTTGCGGCCCGCGACGACGACCAGGTCGTAGCCCGCGTCGCGGTAGGTGGGCGCGGCCTCGTGCACCGGCAGGACCCGGGTGCGGTCGGCCGTATGGGTGTGGGCGCCGGGTCCCTTCCGGGTTCCGGGCAGCAGATTGGCCACCGCCGGGTTGGTGAAGGCGCCGCGCAGCATCACCTCGTGGTTGCTGCGGCGGGTGGAGTACTGGTTGAGGTCGCGGCGGGCCACTTGGCGCTCGGTCAGCCAGTGGCCCGCCGCGCTGTCGGCGGGGATCCGGCCCGCGGGGGAGATGTGGTCGGTGGTGACGTCGTCGCCGAGGTGCAGCAGCACCTTCGCCCGGCCCAGGGCGACGCGGTCCGGGGCCGTGGCCGACAGTCCGGTCAGCTGCGGCGGGCGGCGGACGTACGTCGACTCGGCGCTCCAGGGGAAGCGGGTGCTGCCCGGGGCCTCGATGCCGCGCCACGCCTCGGTGCCGTGGTGGAGACGGGCGGCGTTCGCCCGGAACAGCTCGGGGCGGACGTGCTCGGCGATGCGGGCGCTCACCTCCTCGTCCGTCGGCCACAGGTCCCGGAGGTGGACGGGGCGGCCGTCCGGGGTGGTGCCCAGGGGGTCGTGGCCGAAGTCGTGCAGGATCGAACCGGCCAGGGCGTAGGCCACGACCAGGGGCGGGGAGGCCAGATAGGACAGCGGGGTGCGGGGGTTGACCCGCCCGGCGAAGTTGCGGTTGCCGGACAGGACGGCGACGGGCTCGACCGCGCCCCGCTCGGCGAGGTCTTCCATCGCCGGGTGCAGCGGGCCCGAGTTGCCGATGCAGGTCATGCAGCCGAAGCCGACGATGTGGAAGCCGGTCTTCTCCAGGGCGGGCAGCAGCCCGGCCGCCCGCAGATACTCCTCGACCACCCGCGAACGGGGGGAGAGGGACGTCTTCACCCAGGGCTTGGCACTCAGCCCGGCCTCGGCGGCCCGCTCGGCGAGCAGCCCCGCCTGCACCATGAGCGCCGGGTTGGCGGTGTTGGTGCAGCTGGTGATCGACGCGATGGCCACCGGATCCTCGGGAAGCGGCTCGCCGAAGGTGTCCCCGGTGTCCACCGCCGTGGCAGTCGCCGCCGCGCGGTACGAGGCGGGTACCCGCGACAGCGACAGCCGCTGGTGGGGGAGGTTCGGCCCGGCCATGCTCGGCTCCACCGCGCCGAGGTCGAGGTCGATGACATCGTCGTAGCGCGGTTCCGGCCGGTCCTCGGTGCGCTTGAGGCCCTGGGCGGCGAGGTAGGCGTCGACGAGCCGGACGTGTGCCTCGTCGTGGTGCCGGTGCCGCAGAATTCCACGAAGCTGTCCACCACGCCCTCGGCGCGCAACCGCTCGGTGAGGGTGAGGGCGAGGTCGGTGGCGCCGATGCCCGGCCGCAGCCGCCCGGTCAGCCGCACGCCCACCACCGTCGGGTACGGGATGGTGACCGGCTCGCCCAGCATGGCCGCCTGGCCCTCCAGCCCGCCGACCCCCCAGCCGACGACGCCCAGAGCGTTGATCATCGGGGTGTGGCTGTCGGTCGCGACGAGCACGTCCGGGTACAGCCACGGCGGGTCCTCGCCGGGGGCGTCCTGCTGCCAGACGACCCGGGCCAGCGCCTCCATGTTGACCTGGTGGATGATGCCGGTCCCGGGCGGGACGACCCGGAAGTTCCGCACGCTGCGCTCGGCCCACTTGACGAACTCGTAGCGCTCCCGGTTGCGGCGGAAGTCGATCAGCAGATTGCGCTCGACGGCGTCGGGGTGGCCGTACTCCTCGACGATGACGGAGTGGTCCACGGTGAGGTCGACCGGGATGGCGGGCTGCAGCAGCTCCGCCTCGCCGCCCAGTTCCGCCACGCTGTCCCGCATGGCCGCGAAGTCGGCGAGGGCGGGCAGGCACGTGGTGTCGTGCAGCATGATCCGGTTCGGATGCACCGGCACCTCGCAGGCCCCGCCCCCGGACCGGGCCCGGCCGACCACATCCGCCAGCGCACCGAGAGCGCGCCGCGCGACGTTCTCCAGCAGGACGCGCACCGCGTACGGGAGGGTGCCCAGCTCCGCGCGCGGCAGAAGGCGGTCCAGGGGCAGGTAGCGGTACGGGCGGCCGTCCACGGTGAGCACGGCGGTGCGGTCAGCGTTCATGGTCCCACGATATTGTCTTAAGCGGCGCATTGATACAATAGTGCTCGCACTCGGTTGCCTCAGGAGTGCTGCGGGACTACGCCTCCGGGCCGATCCCGGTCTTGAGGGACCGGACCTTGTCCAGATGGCCCTGGAGGAACGCCGACGCCTCCTCGATGCCGCCGCCTTCCACCAGGTCCAGCAGGCGCAGATGCTCGCGGGCCTGGTGGGTCAGCCGGGAGCGGTCGACCTGGTGGCGGTACTCGATCAGACGGCGCAGCCGGTTCTGCCGCCGTACGGCGTCCAGCAGGAACTGATTCCCCGAACAGCCCACCAGCATCTCGTGGAACGAGGCGTTGACCTGGAACAGCTCGGCCCGGGGCAGCAGCAGGATGTCACCGCGCAGCAGCGCCTCCTGCTGCCGCCGGTGCTGTGCGAACGCCTCGGTGTCCACGGCGAAGCCGGGCTCCAGCAGCGCCGCGGGCTCGATGATCATCCGAAAGCGGTAACTCTGGTCGTGCGCCTCGACGGTGGTGAGGACGTGCTGGAACTCCCAGCCCCGCCCGCCCGCTCTGCGGCGCACCAGGTCCTCGCCGTCCATCCGGGTCAGTACCCGGTCGGCCTGGCGCGGCGTCAGATGGTAGCGGCGGCTGATGTCGGCGGCGGTGAACGAGCCGGTGAAGCGGCCGCCGACGTAGTCGTCGGCGATCTGGAAGTACGCCTCCTGCTCGATGTCGGTGTCCTCGGACAGATCGCGCCGGGTCAGCGTGGCCGCGCCACGGGCCAGGAAGAAGCCGCGGTTCGGGACCCGGGTGAGGATGCCGACCTCGGTGAGGAAGACCATGGCCTTGCGGACGGGGGTGCGCGAGACCTCCAGCGCGTCCGCCGCCCACTGCTCGGTGATGTGGGCCCCTTCGTCGAGGCCGCTGTGGCGCATCAGGTCCACCAGGCGGGTGGCGATCGAGGTGGTCAGATTCGGCCGCGACATCAGCCCCTGCGTTCTTCGCGTGGTGGACGAGGACACTTCATCCTAAGAGGCCCGGTTCACGGGGCCCGCCGAGTGCGGTGGAGCACGGCGAATTGTTCCAACCTGCGGTGTGATGCAATAGTGGCATGTTCGTCGCCATGCGACACTCATCGCGTGAGCTGGTCACCGGATCACGAGGCGCTGCGCGGACGGGTCGCCGTCGTCGCGGGGGCGACCCGTGGCGCCGGGCGCGGCATCGCCACCGCGCTGGGCGAGGCCGGTGCGACCGTCATCTGTACGGGACGCAGCAGCGTCACGGGCTCGGGCCAGTCGGACTACGACCGGCCCGAGACGATCGAGGAGACCGCCGACCTCGTCACCCGCCTCGGCGGCACCGGAATCGCCATCCAGACCGACCATCTCGACTCCGCGCAGGTCCGGCGCCTGGCGCGGCGCATCCGCCACGAGCACGGCGGCATCGACGTGCTCGTCAACGACATCTGGGGCGCCGAACGCCTCAAGGGCGGGCCCGCCGACTGGAACACCCCGATCTGGGACCACGACCTCGACGCCGGTCTGCGCATCCTCCGGCTCGGCCTCGACACCCACCTGATCACCTCGCACCATCTGCTGCCGCTCCTCATCGGGAGGCCGAGCGGTCTGCTCGTCGAGGTGACGGACGGCACCGCCGAGTACAACGCCGGGCGCTACCGGATCTCGGTCTTCTACGACCTGGTGAAGACCGCCGTGAACCGGCTGGCCTTCTCCCAGGGCCATGAGCTGGCCCCCTACGGAGCGACGGCCGTGGCCATCACACCCGGCTGGCTGCGCTCGGAAATGATGCTCGACAACTACGGCGTCCGCGAGGAGAGCTGGCGCGACGCGCTGCTCGCGGACCGGGGCGAGGGCCGCCCGACCGCGCCCGAGAGCTTCGCGTCCTCCGAGTCGCCCCGCTACGTCGGCCGCGCCATCGCCGCGCTGGCCGCCGACCCCGGCCGGGCCCGGTGGAACCAGCGGTCCGTCAGCTCCGCCCAGCTCGCCGCGGAGTACGGATTCACCGACACCGACGGCTCCCGGCCGGACATCTGGAGCGCGGGCTGACGCCGCTCCCCGCGCCTGAACCCTATTGATATCTCCCACGTCTCAATAGGCTGCGACCAGGTATTTGTGGTGTATGGGACGCGTTCCCTACGCTGAGTCGCAGTGTGAGGGGAGTTTCCGATGGAACTCAGGCAGCTCCGGTATTTCGCGGCCGTCGCCGAGACACGGCACTTCGGGAGGGCCGCGGAACGGCTGCACATGGCCCAGCCCCCGCTGTCCCAGGCGATCCGGCGGCTGGAGACGGAGCTGGGGGTGGAGCTGTTCGCCCGCACCACCCGGCACGTCGCCCTGACCGGGGCCGGTGAGGTGTTCCGTACCGATGTGGAACGGATCCTCACCGCGGTCGACGAGGCGGTGGCCCGGGTCGGGCGGTTCGCCTCCGGCGCGGAAGGTGTGCTCCGGATCGGGCTGACGGGCTCCGCCTCGTACCGCCAACTGCCCGTGCTGGCCCGGCTGGTGAAGCGCGAGCTGCCGCAGGTGATCCTGGAGGTGCACACCGACATGCTCACACCCGCCCAGGAAGCGGGGCTGACCGAGCGCCGTCTCGACGTCGGCGTACTGCGTCCGCCGGTGCGCCAGGAGGGCATCGTCCACCGCCCGATCGCCACCGAGCCCCTGGTGGCCGCCGTCCCCGAGGGCCACTGGCTCGGCGAGGCGGACTCCGTACGGGTGGAGCAGCTGCGGCACGAGAACTTCATCATGTACGCGGCCGCGCTCGGCTCCGTCGTGGGCGACGCGGTGATCCGCAGCTGTCTCGCCTCCGGCTTCTACCCGCAGCGCGCCTACGAGGTCACCGAGACCTCGGCCGCCCTCGCCCTGGTGGCGGCGGGGCTCGGGGTGGCCGTGCTGCCGGACTCGATCCGCTCGGCGCCGCGCGAGGGAGTGGTGTGCAAGGACATCGAGGACGCGCTGTGCGTCCGGCTGGACCTCGCCTGGCGCGAGGACGACGACTCTCCACTGCTGCGGAACCTGCTGAAGGCGCTGGAGCAGAACGACGTGTTTCTTGCGGAGAACACGCTCGAAGGACAGCTCGAAGGAGACTCGGAGGAGAGCGACATTGAAGATCGTCAAGGTGGAGGCCATTCCGTTCGCCATCCCCTACGAGAAGCCCCTGAGGTTCGCGAGCGGTGAGGTCCACACCGCCGACCACGTCCTGGTCCGTGTGCACACGGACGAGGGCCTGACGGGGACCGCCGAGGCGCCGCCCCGGCCGTACACCTACGGCGAGACCCAGGAGTCGATCGTGGCGGTGATCGACAAGATCTTCGCACCGCAGATCCTGGGCCTGACGCCACTGGAGCGGGAAGCGGTCCACGACAGGCTCGACCGGACGGTGGGCAACCCCACCGCCAAGGCCGCCGTCGACATGGCCCTGTGGGACATCCTCGGCCAGGCCGCGGGCATGCCGGTGTCCGCCCTGCTCGGCGGCTTCGGCGACCGGATGCGGGTGAGCCACATGGTCGGGTTCGCGCCCACCGGGCAGATGGTGGACGAGGCACTGCGGGTCCGGGACACCTACGGCATCACCACGTTCAAGGTGAAGGTCGGACGGCAGCCCTACCGCGCCGACGTCGACGCGTGCCGGGCGCTGCGCGACGCCCTCGGCCCGGACGCCGGGCTGTACATCGACGGCAACCGCGGCTGGACCGCGTCCGAATCGGCGCGCGCCCTGCGCGAGATGGCCGACCTCGGCCTCACCTTCGCCGAGGAACTGTGCCCCGCCGACGATGTGCTGGGGCGGCGCTGGCTGGTCGCCCAGAGCCCCATCCCCTTCATCGCCGACGAGAGCGCCACCCGGGCCGCCGAGGTCACCCGCGAACTCCTCGGCGGATCCGCCACCGCCATCAGCGTCAAGACCGCCCGCACCGGGTTCACCGCCTCCCAGCGCGTGCTGCACCAGTGCGAGGGGCTGGGCGTCGAGGTGGTCATGGGCAACCAGATCGACGGCCAGATCGGCACCCTGTGCGCGGTCGCCTTCGGCGCCGCCCACCGGACGGCCTCCCGGCACCCGGGCGAACTCTCCAACTTCCTCGACATGTCCGACGACCTCCTCGCCGAACCGCTGACCATCGCGGACGGCACCCTGCGCGTCCGCGAGGGCGCGGGGCTCGGCATCGCCGTCGACCCCGCCAAGCTGGCCCGCTACCGCCAGGACCGCTGACCGCGCCCCCCGACCGACGGATAGACAAGGAAAGCGATCATGACCGACATCAGCACGGACCGGCCCACCGAGCAGGCCACCGCTGCCGCGTCCGGTGCCGCCGCCACCGAACGGTTCCGCACCAAGCAGCACACCGGCGCCGCCGGGGCCGACACCGCACGCGTGGACACCCTGGTCTCCGAACTCCTCGCCGCCACCCACGACATCATCCGCCGCCACAAGCTGACCTACGCCGAGTACGACGCGCTCAAGGCGTGGCTGATCCAGGTCGGCGAGGACGGCGAGTGGCCGCTGTTCCTGGACGTGTGGGTCGAACACGTCGTAGAAGAGGTGGCGAACGAGAGCCGCGAGGGCAGCAAGGGCACCATCGAGGGCCCGTACTACGTCCCCGGCGCGCCGAGCCTGCCCGCCGAGGCCACGCTGCCCATGCGCGACGGCGAGGAGGGCACCCCGCTGCTCTTCCAGGGCCAGGCCACCACCGCGCTCGGCACCCCGCTGCCGGGCGCCGTGATCGAGATATGGCACGCCGACAACGACGGCTACTACTCCCAGTTCGCCCCGGACCTGCCCGAGTGGAATCTGCGCGGCACGGTCGTCGCCGACGGCCAGGGCCACTTCAGGATTCACACCATCGAGCCCGCGCCCTACCAGATCCCCACCGACGGCTCCTGCGGCCAGCTCATCGCCGCAGCGGGCTGGCACGCCTGGCGCCCCGCACACCTCCATCTGAAGGTGTCCGCGCCCGGCCACCAACTCGTCACCACGCAGCTGTACTTCAAGGGCGGCAGCCATGTCGCGGACGACATCGCCCAGGCCGTGAAGCCCGAACTCATCCTCGACCCCGGCCCCGCCGCGGACGGCAGCGGCCGCCAGGTCACCTACGACTTCGTCCTCGACAAGGTGTGACGCCCGATGCTGTTCGCGGTACGGATGAACGTCGACATCCCGCGCGACCTCGACCCCGGGGAGCGCGCGGACCTGGTGGCGCGCGAGAAGGCGTACTGCCAGGAGCTGCAGAAGGCGGGCACCTGGGTGCACATCTGGCGTTGCGTCGGGCAGTACGCCAACCTCAGTGTCTTCGACGTCGAGGACAACGAGGCGCTGCACCAGATCCTGTGGAACCTGCCCCTCTTCCCCTATATGGCGATCGACGTCACACCCCTGGCCCAGCACCCCTCCGACCTGGCGGCCGACGCCGCCGGGGCGTGAGGGGACGTACGACGAGCACAACGAGCAACAACGAGCATGACGAGAACGGAGGCGGAAACACTATGACGACGGCTGCACCGCGCGTGGCGATCGTGGGAGCGGGCATCGGGGGACTGACCCTCGGGCTCTTCCTGCGGCAGCGCGGCATCGACGCCGAGATCTTCGAGCAGGCGGAGGAGCTGAAGGAGACCGGCGCCGCGGTGGCACTGTCCGCCAACGCCACCCGGCTGCTGGACGAACTCGGCCTCGGCGCCGCCCTCGCGGAAGCCTCCGCGGTCCCCACCGAGCTGGTCTACCGCCACTGGCGGGACGGCCACCGGGTGGCCGCGCACCCGGTCGGCGAGGTGTACCGCGAGCGGTACGGCGGCGCGTACCGGGGTGTGCACCGGGCGGTGTTCCAGACCCTCCTGAGCACGGCGTGGGGCGAGGACGGGCTGCACCTCGGAGCGCGGGTGCACGGTCTGGCCGAGGAGCACGACGGCATGCGCGACGGCATGCGGCTGGAGCTGGACGAAGGCCCCGGCGAGGACCGATTCGACCTCGTCGTCGGCGCCGATGGCGTCCACTCCGAGGTCCGCCGCTGGGTGCACGACGGTGAGCCCGCCGTGTACTCGGGCACCAGCGGCTTCCGGGGCCTGGTCCCCGCCGAACGGGTGCCGTCGCTGCCCGATCCGGGGGCCATTCAGTTCTGGATGGGTCCGGGCGCACACGTCCTGCATTACCCGATCGACCGGGACGGCACGATCAACTTCCTCGCCGTGGTCCGGGGCCCCGCCCGGTGGACCGCCGGTTCCTGGCGGACCGAGGCCGCGCCGGGTGAACTCGCCGCCGCGTTCGACGGATGGCATCCGGCGATGGCCGAGATGGTCACCGGCGCCCCGCAGAGCGACCGGTGGGCCCTGTTCGGCCAGGACCCGCTGCGCAGCTGGACCCGCGGCCGCGCGGTGCTGCTCGGCGACGCCGCGCACGCCATGCTGCCCCACCACGGGCAGGGGGCCAACCAGACCATCGAGGACGCCGCCACCCTGGCGGACTGCCTGGCCGGGGCGGACGGGCCGCAGGCGTACGGCTCGGCGCTGAGCCGTTACGAGCGGCTGCGCCGCGCCCGTACCCGGCAGGTCCAGCGCAGCTCGTGGGTGACCTCGGACCTGCTGCATCTGCCCGATGGCCCCGCCGCGCAGCGGCGCGACCGCGAACTGGCCACCGTGCCCGAGGACTTCGGCTGGATCCACGCGTACGACGTACGGCGTGCGGGAACTGCCGCCGGGTTCGGTCGAGAAGGTTGACACTCCTGCGCGGCTCCCTGACCATGCGCTGAGGTGGGAGCGCTCCCACCCCTTCGTCCCATCTCCATGTCCCGTCGTCAGCACGGCCGCCCCGAAGGAGACCCACGCGCATGACTCCGAGAGCCGCGTCGGCGGCCGTGGTGCTGCTGGTGGCCGCCGCCGGTCTGGCGGGCCCCCACCAGGCGAGCGCCTTACCGGACGGGGGAGCGCGGTCCGCCGCCTCCTCCGCCGCGGCGGAAGGCCCCGCCCTCAGCGTCGACACCACCACCGGCCGCAAGGCGATCGACCCGAACATCTACGGGATCAACTTCGCCGACGAGGCACTGGCCGAGGAACTGCGCCTGCCGGTCCGGCGCTGGGGCGGCAACGCCACCAGCCGCTACAACTACCAGCTCGACGCCTACAACGCGGGCCACGACTGGTACTTCGAGAACCTCTTCTACGACAACGGCACCGCCCAGCTCCCGGACGGCTCGCAGGCGAACAAGTTCGTCGAGCAGGACCGCCGCACCGGCACCGACACCGTGATGACCGTGCCCATGAGCGGCTGGACGACCGGGGCACGCAACACCGCCTGCGGCTTCAGCATCGCCAAGTACGGCCCCCAGAAGGCGAACGACGCCCAGTGGCGGCCGGACTGCGGCAACGGGGTGAAGACCGACGGTACGAACGTCACCGGCAACGACCCGGCCGAGACCAGCATCCCCGCGGGCCCGGAGTTCACCAAGGGCTGGGTCGAGTACCTGAAGCGCGCGTACGGCGCCGCGGACGACGGCGGTGTCCGCTTCTACAACCTCGACAACGAGCCCGACCTGTGGTGGAGCACCCATCGCGACGTCCACCCCGAGGGCACGGGCTACGACGAGATGCGCGACAGCACGTACGCCACCGCCGCCGCCATCAAGGACGCCGACCCTAAGGCGCAGACCCTCGGCCCGGTCGGCTGGGGCTTCAACTCCCTGATCTACTCCGGGCTCGACCAGAAGACCTGCAGTGAGAAGGGCGGCGACTGCTGGAACAACCCGCCCGACCGGGCCGCCCACGGCGGGCAGCTGTTCGCCCCCTGGTACCTCCAGCAGATGAAGGCGTACGAGCAGACCCACGACCGCCGCATCCTGGACTACTTCGACGAGCACATCTACCCCCAGCAGACCGGGGTGTTCGGTGGCAGCGTGGACGCCGCCACCCAGGAGCTGCGGCTGCGCTCCACCCGGCAGCTGTGGGACCCGACGTACGTGGACGAGAGCTGGATCAACCAGCCCATCCAGTTCATCCCGCGCATGCGCTCCCTGGTCGACGAGAACTACCCGGGCACCAAGCTCGCCATCACCGAGTACAACTGGGGCGCGCTGGACCACATCAACGGGGCCCTCGCCCAGGCCGATGTGCTCGGCATCTTCGGACGGGAGGGGCTGGACCTCGCCACCCTGTGGGATCCGCCCACATCCACCGAGCCCGGCGCCTTCGCGTTCCGCATGTTCCGCAACTACGACGGCGAGGGCGGCTCCTTCGGCGACACCGCGGTCCGCGCCGCCAGCGCCGATCAGGACAAGCTCGCGGTGTACGCGGCCGAGCGCAGCAGCGACAAGGCGCTGACCGTGCTCGTCGTCAACAAGACCACCGGTGATCTGACCGCCCCGGTGTCCGTGACCGGCGCCACCACCCCGGGCGGCGCGGCGCAGGTCTACCGCTACGGTCAGGACGACGTCACCGCGATCAAGCACCTGGCCGACCAGCCGCTGACCAACGGTGGCTTCACCGCCACCTTCCCGGCCTACTCCATCACCGAGTACGTGCTGCCCGCCGGATCCTCCGAGGCCGAGCCGCCCACCGTGCCCGGCACCCCGGCCGCCACCGCCGTGGCGTCCGACCGGGCCACCCTCACCTGGGGCGCCTCCACCGCCGGATCGTCCCCGGTGGCGCGATACGAGGTGTACTCCGGCGACACCACCGGCGCCCCGGTCGCCACCGTCGACGCGCCCGCCACGAGCGCCACCGTCACCGGGCTGTCCCCGGCCACCGCGTACACCTTCCGCGTGGTGGCCAAGGACACCGCCGGACGCAGCTCCCCGCCCTCGGCCCCGGTACGGGTGACCACGGCCGGGGCCCCGGCCGCCTCCTGCACGGTCGACTACCGGGTGACCACCGACTGGGGCAGCGGCTTCACGGCCAACGTCACGATCACCAACAAGGGCCCCGCCCTCAACGGCTGGCAACTGGGCTTCTCCTTCACCGGCGACCAGAAGGTCACCCAGGGCTGGAACGGCACGTGGCGCCAGAGCGCCACCGAGGTCACCGTGAAGGACGCGGGGTGGAACGCCACTCTGGCCACCGGCGGCTCCACCGCCATCGGCTTCAACGGCGCCTACACCGGCACCAATCCCGCGCCACGGGACTTCACCCTGAACGGCAAGCCGTGCACCGCCCCCGGCACCTCGGCCGCCGCACACATCGCGGCCCCGGTCGGCCACGCGCCCGGCCCGGACGCCGTACCGGACCGGAGGAGGACACGGTGACGTTGCACGCATGCGGACGCACGCTCCGGGCCGCCCTGCTCGCCACCGTGCTCGCCCTGGCGGCGGCCCTGCTCACCGTGCCCGCCAAGGCGTCCGCCGTCAACGCGCTCAGCATGCGCGGCGCCGATGTGTCGACCGCGCAGCGCGCCCTCGACCTCGGCGCCCCGTACTACGACGCGAACGGCACCGCCGCCGACCCGCTCGACATCCTCAAGGGCGCCGGAGTGAACTACGTCCGCCTGCGGGTCTGGAACAACCCCGCCAGCGGCTACAACAACAAGGCCAAGGTGCTGGCCTACGCGAAGAAGGTCAAGGCCAAGGGGCTGGCGCTGCTGATCGACTTCCACTACTCGGACACCTGGGCCGACCCGGGCAAGCAGTACAAGCCCGCGGCCTGGGCGAGCCACGGCATCGGCCAGCTGCAGACCGACGTCTACAACTACACCTACGACGTGTGCGACAGCCTCAAAGCGCAGGGCACGGCCCCGGACAGTGTGCAGATCGGCAACGAGATCAACGTCGGCATGCTGTGGAACGACGGCAAGGTGGTCAACAACGACTTCACCAACCTCAGCCTCCTGCTCAAGGCGGGCTACAACGCCACCAAGGCGTGCAACGGCAGCACCAAGGTGATCATCCACACCGCGAACGCGGACAGCGACGCCCACGCCCGCTGGTTCTACGACGGGATCAAGGCGAAGGGCGTCAGCTGGGACATCACCGGGCTGTCGTACTACTGCATGTGGCACGGCTCGCTGTCCACCCTGTACGACGTCACCGCCGACATGCGGTCCCGGTACGGCAAGGACGTGGTCATCGCCGAGACCGCGTACCCCTTCACCACGGCGAACGCCGACAGCACCGGCAACTCCGTCACCACCGGCTGCTCGGGCTATCCGCTCACTTGGGCGGGCCAGGCCGCCAACTTCACCGACGTCCAGAACACCGCCCGCAACGCCGGTGCGATCGGTGTCTTCTACTGGGAGCCCACCTGGTACGCGGTGCCCGGCAACGGCTGGGACCCGGCCGACATCAACAACAGCGGTGACGGCTGGGACAACATGGCTGTCTTCAACTGGACCGGCCAGCTGAACCCGAACATCCGGTGGACCCCCTAGCCCATGTCATCGCACACATGCTCGAATACCTAGGTACACTGCCGCCATGGGCGCGTATCTCCAGGGCTCGCTCTTCGACCAGGCCGACGACGCCGTCCTCGGCCCGCTGCGCGGGGTGCGCAGGACCGGGCTGGGCGACGGCGCCTGGATCGATCTGCTGACCGGATGGCTGCGGGGCGCCGACGACCTGTTCGCGCGCCTCGCGGCCGACGTCCCCTGGAAGGCCGAGCGGCGGCGGATGTACGACCGGACCGTGGAGGTCCCGCGGCTGCTCGCCTTCTACGGCGACGACGACACCCTGCCCCACCCCGTCCTCACCGAGGCCCGGGACGCGCTCTCCGCGTACTACGCCACCGAACTGGGGGAGCCGTTCACCACGGCCGGGCTGTGCTACTACCGCGACGGCCGCGACAGCGTGGCCTGGCACGGCGACCGGACCGGCCGGGGCAGCAGCGAGGACACCATGGTCGCCATCCTGTCCGTCGGCGCGCCACGCGATCTGCTGCTGCGCCCCCGGGGCGGCGGGGCCGCCGTGCGGCATCCGCTCGGACACGGCGATCTCATCGTGATGGGCGGCTCCTGCCAGCGCACCTGGGAGCACGCCATCCCCAAGACCTCGCGGACGGCCGGGCCCCGGATCAGCGTCCAGTTCCGGCCCGCCGGGGTGCGGTGAACACGTGGCCTCTTGAGCGGGCCGACGCTTTGCACGATGCTCATGGCCTGACCACGCACCTGCTCATGCGGGAGGAAGGTGAGGGCGATGCGTGCTGAGCTGGAGGGCGACTCCCTGCTGCGCAAGGTGCGGCTGATCCTGGGCGCCTTCGACACCGGGGCCCCGGTGCTCGGCCTGTCGGAGCTGGCGCGGCGGACCGAACTGGCGAAGACCACCGTCCACCGGGTGGCCACCGAGATGGTCGGCGTCGGCCTGCTGAACCGGCACGGCCGCCGCTACGAGCTGGGGTCCCTCCTCTTCGAGCTGGGCCAGCGCGCGCCCCGGACCAGGGCCCTGCGGCTGATCGCCGCCCGCTACCTCGAAGATCTGGCGCTGACCACCCGGGAGACCGTGGTGCTCGCCTTCCCCGGGGACCATGACGTGCTCTTCGTCGAGAAGTACTTCAGCCAGCGCGGTGGCGGCGTCGCCGTCACCGAGGTCGAGGGCCGGGTGCCGTTCCACTGCGGGGCGTCGGGCAAGGCCCTGCTGGCTTTCGGCGCCGAGGAGATACGCGCGGCCGTCATGGCCTCCCCGCTGCGCCGCCGCACCCGGTGGACGATCACCGATCCGGCCCGGCTGGAGGCCGAGCTGGAGCAGGTGCGCCGCCAGGGCTACGCCGTCGACCGCCAGGAGCTGGTCGCGGGCTACGCGGCGGTCGCCGCGCCCGTGTTCGCCGACGGTGTCGCCGTGGCGACGCTGACCGTGGTCGGCCCGGCCGAGCGGCTGGACGTACGCAAGCTGGCCCCCGTGGTCGGGGCGGCGGGCCGCGCGCTGACGCGGGACGTGGCACCGGTGAAGGGCTGAGTCCGGCAAAGCGGCTGCGCACGCGAACTTTTCGGTCCGGTGACCGGGCCAATGGCATTTCCTCCATCCACGCCTCCGCAAACAATGCGTGAACAGCTGGGCCGCATTGGTGATCGGAGAAGCGGCCCGATGGAGGGCCAATATGGCAGCAACGAAGGGCGCCCCGCGCCAGGTGCGCACGGCAGCGATAGCGAGCCTGGTCGGCAGCGCCCTGGAGTGGTACGACTTCTTTCTCTACGGCACGGCCGCCGCGCTGGTGTTCAACACCCTGTTCTTCCCCACCTTCGACCCGCTGGTGGGCACGATCGCCGCCTTCGGCACCAACGCGGCGGGATTCCTCGCCAGACCGCTCGGCGGCATCGTCTTCGGACACTTCGGTGACCGGCTCGGCCGCAAGGCGATGTTGGTCATCACCCTGATGATCATGGGGGTTTCGACCTTCTTCATCGGCGTACTGCCGGGCTACGCCACCATCGGGGTGTGGGCCCCGGTGCTGCTGGTGGGCCTGCGGATCGTGCAGGGCATCGCCGTCGGTGGCGAGTGGGGCGGCGGTGTGCTGATCGTCAGCGAACACGCCCCGGACCACCGCCGGGGCTTCTACTCGGCCTGGAGCCAGACGGGCGTGGGGCTCGGGTTCGTCCTCTCGGCCTCGGTCTTCACCCTGGTCCAGGCCGTGACCAGCAAGGACGCGTTCCTCGCCTGGGGGTGGCGCATCCCGTTCCTGGCCGGGATCGTGCTCACCGCCGTCGGACTGGTGATCCGGATGCGGGTCATGGAAACACCCGCGGCCCAGCGGGCGGCAGCGGCAGAAAAGGCCGGGAAGGCCGGGAAGGCCGAGCAGAAGGCCAGGCTGCCTCTCCTCGACGTCCTGCGCACCCACCCCAAGGCGGTGCTGATCGCCTTCGGCGCGCGCATCGCCGAGAACGGCGCGCTGTACGTGTTCCTCACCTTCAGCCTCTCCTACGCGGCCACGATCGGGCTGGACGGCGATCTGGTGCTGACCGCGGTCGTGGTGGGGATGCTGGTCGAATCGTTCGCGATGCCGATGTGGGGAGCGCTGTCCGACCGGGTCGGCCGCCGCCCGGTTTACCTCGGCGGTGCCATCGCGATGATCGTCTGGGCGTACCCGTTCTTCGCGATGTTCGACTCGCGCGACCCGGTCCTGGTGTTCGTGGCCGCGTTCGTGGCGCTCGTGATCTGCCACGGGACGATGATCGGCACCCAACCGGCGTTCTTCCACGAACTCTTCGACAGCCGGGTCCGCTACAGCGGGGTCGCCCTCGGCCACGAGCTGGCCTCGATGGTCGCCGGTGGCTTCTCGCCCATCATCGCCACCGCGCTGTTCGCCTGGGCGGGCGCGTCCTGGCCGATCGCCGTGTTCCTGATGGGCATGGGCGTGATCACCGTCGTCGCCGTGGCGCTCGCCCCCGAGACGGCGGCACACCCCGATCACGAAGAGGAGGCCGTTCCCGCATGTCCTCGCCCGAACATCTCGCACACGGGACGTTGATCCGCTACCTGGAGCTGTGCGACGTCCCCCGGCCACCGGACGCCACCGGCCGGTTGGAGGACCTGTTCACCCCGGACGCCGTATGGGAGGGCGTCGGCCCGCTCTACACCGCGAAGTTCGGCCGTACGACCGGCGCGCGGGCCATCGCGGAGATGGTGGCGGCGCATCTGCCGCCGAACCCGCACTTCCGGGCGAATGTGCATCTGCTCCACCCCGGCACGACAGGCGCCACCGGGGGCCAGGTCCGGGGGAGATGGCTGATGCAGCAGCTGTCCCGGTACGCCTCCGGGGCCGCCGAACTCGTCGTGGCCCGGCTGGAGGTCGACTTCCGTATCGACGGCGACACCGCCGCCCGCGCCGCCCGCATCCGCCACTTCCGCACCGAGCGCGTCTTCACGACCGCGCTCCCCGACGAGGCAGCGGGGGCGGCGTGATGACCGCACACGGCGACGGCCGGACGATGCTCCTCACCTGCTACCGCGACATCCGCCGCTACGGCTGGCTCCACGTGGACCTGTTCCTGCGTGACCGGGACGGCAGAGAGCTGAACTGGGTGCACTGGGGCGCCGCCGAGGAAGGCCCCGACGGCGCGGACGCCGCCTGCGCGGCCGTCGAACCCACTCTGCGCAGAACCACCGAGTGGCGCCATGGCATCCGGGCCGACGGCAGCGACTACTGGACCGCGGAAGCCGAGTGGGACCAACAAGCCGCACGCGACGACTCACAGGAAGCGACGGAATGAACATATCCAGCCTCGTCCAGGACGACCGCGTGGACGTCTCGCTCTACACCGACCCGGAGCTGTTCGAGCGGGAGATGGAGCGCATCTTCCAGCGCACCTGGGTCTGGGTGGCGCACGAGAGCGAGATCCCGAAGGCCGGTGACTTCCGGACGGCCATGGTCGGACGGCAACCGGTGATCGTGACCCGGGACCGGCGCGGCGGGATCAACGTCCTGCTGAACCGTTGCCGCCACCGCGGGGCCAGCCTGTGCGAGGCGCCCCGGGGCAACGCCAACGGCTTCACCTGCCCGTACCACGCCTGGTCGTACGCGCTCGACGGAAAGCTGCGCGGCATCCCGTACCCGGACGGCTACGAGGACGTCGTCGAGAAGAAGGACTTCCCGCTGCACCGGCTGAAGGTCGACAGCTACGCGGGGATGATCTTCGCCAGCTTCAACCCGGACGTGGAACCCCTCGCCGACTTCCTGGGACCGGCCAGGCACTGGATGGACCTGTTCATGAAGCAGGGCGCCGGATACCCGGTCAAGGTGCAGGGCGAGCACAAGTTCCGGTTCGACGGCAACTGGAAGATCCAGCTGGAGAACACCACCGACGGCTACCACTTCCCGATCGTGCACCGCTCCTGGATGTCCTCCGTGGACGCGGAGACCGCCGAGATGCTGTCGTTCATGACCGACGAGAAGGCGGTCACCCACTCCCTCGGCCATGGCCACAGCGTCATGATCATGGTGCCGGAACATGTCGACCTCGACGAGGACGACGGCACCGAGCAGCTGCAGGGGCGCTTCGGCCACATCATCGAGGAGCTGTCCCGGGAGTTCGAACCGGCGACGGTGCGGCGCATCGTGCGCTCGATGCACGGCGCCGGATTCAACCTGAACCTGTTCCCCAACGTGGCGATGTCGATGGCGTTCTTCCGGGTGCTGCGGCCCATCTCCGTGTCCGAGACGGAGATCCGGCACCTGGCGCTGGGCCTGCACGGCGGCCCGGAGATCGTCAACCGTGAACGGCTGCGGATCCACGAGCACTTCCAGGGCCCGTTCGGGTTCGGCAGCCCCGACGACTCCGAGGCCTGGGACCGGGTCCAGCGCGGCGCGGCGGCCGGTCCCGGCGTGCCGATCATGGTGAACCGCGGTCTGTCCCGGGAGCGGGACGACCACCAGGGGCGCGTGGCGCACGCCACCGACGAGACCGGTATGCGCGAGGCGTACGCGATGTGGAAGGCGATGATGACTGATGTCCGTTGAGCCGATGCCCGTTGAGCCGGTGTCTGTTGGGCCGATGTCCGTTGAGCCGATGTTCGTTGAGTTGGCCCCGGCCATCGAACTCATCTGGCGCGAGGCGCATTTGCTGGACCGCAAGCAGTACCACGAGTGGGACCGGCTCTGGGCGCCCGACGGCCGGTACGTCATCCCCATCGACCCGGAGACCGAGGACTTCGAGTCCAGCCTCAACATGGTCTACGACGACGACCGCATGCGCCGGATGCGGATCGAGCGGCTGACCTCCGGCTACTCGATCTCGGTCGCCGCCGCCGCGCGCACCGTGCGCACCCTGTCCCGGTTCGTGGTCCTGCGCCGCGACGAGGACACCGTCACGCTCAGTTCCGCACAGGTGCTGGTCGGCCACCGGCGGGAGCGGACCTTCGTACTCGGCGCGGACGTCACCCACCGGATCCGGCTGGACGGGCCCGAGCCGCTGATCCAGGAGAAGGTCATCCGGCTGGTCAACTCCGAGGACGCCGTCAACGCGTCCGGCTTCCTGCTGTAGGAGAGGCACACGATGATCAGGGCCACGGTCAGCGAGGTCACGGCCGAAACCGGCGCCGTGAAGTGTTTCCGGCTGCGGCGCAGCGACGGCCACCCGTTCGCACCGTACGAGGCGGGGGCGCACGTGGACGTGGTGGGCCCGAGCGGCGTCACCCGGCAGTACTCGCTGTGCGGACCACCCGACGACGGTGGCGCCTATGTGATCGCCGTCAAGCGGGAGGAACCCTCCCGGGGCGGGTCCTCGGCGCTCCACGACCAGGTCGGGGCCGGTGACGAACTCGTCATCAGCGAACCCCGCAACCTCTTCCGCATCGAGCCCGAGGCGGTCCGCCATGTGCTGGTCGCGGCCGGTATCGGGATCACGCCGCTGCTCAGCATGGCGTATCAACTCCGCCGTACGGGCGCGCCGTTCCGGTTGCACTACTTCGCCACCAGCCGGGAGCGGGCGGCGTTCGTCCCGCTGCTGGAGAGCGCCGAGTTCGCCGCCGACGTGGAGTTCCACTTCGGGCTCGGCCGGGACGCACAGCCCGGGGCGCTGGCGGCGGCGCTGGCGGACCCGGACCCCGGTACGCACGTCTACACCTGCGGCCCCAAGGAGTTCATGCGACGTGTCGTGGAGGTGGCGGCGGCCCGCTCGCTGCCCGAGGACCAGGTCCATGTCGAACACTTCCAGCCGCTGGAGCCGGTGGCCGAAGCCGGTGACGCGTTCGAGGTGGAACTGGACACCGGCGAGGTGTTCGCCGTGCCGCCCGGGCGGAGCATCGTGGATGTGCTGGCGGAGGGTGGCATCGAGGTCGACACGTCCTGCCGCGAGGGCATCTGCGGCACCTGTGTGCTCCCGGTGCGGGTCGGCGTACCGGACCACCGGGACAACTGCCTGACCCGCAAGGAGAAGGAGGCCGGGGACCAGATCGCCACGTGTGTGTCACGGGCCCGCACCGCCCGTCTCGTACTGGAGCTGTAGCCCACCGGAAGGGAGAGACACCGATGCCGGAAGCCCGGTACAAGGCAACGGACCTGGTGCGCGGCGCGCTGGAACGGCTCGACGCCACGGAGCCCGACATCCGGGCGTGGGTGCGGGTCGACCGGGACGGGGCGCTGGGCGCCGCCCGGCGGCTCGACGCCACGCCGCCACCGGGCGGGCCCCTGCGCGGTGTCCCGTTCGGGGTCAAGGACATCATCGACGTCCGTGGCCTGCCGACCGAATGCGGCTCACCCCTCCGGCAGGGGCAGGTGGCCGCGTCCGACGCCCCGGTGGTCGACCGGCTCCGGCAGCTCGGCGCGATTCCCCTGGGCAAGACGGTCACCACCGAATTCGCCTACTTCGCCCCCGGACCCACCCGCAATCCGCACCACCTCGCGCACACACCCGGGGGCTCCTCCAGCGGCTCGGCGGCCGCCGTGGCGGCGGGCGTGGTGCCGCTGGCTCTCGGCAGCCAGACCGCCGGTTCGCTGACCCGGCCCGCCGCGTACTGCGGTGTCGCGGGCTTCGTGGCACCGGTCGGAGCGCTCGACACGACGGGGTTCGCGGGGCTGTCCCACAGCCTCGACGCGGTCGGGCTGCTCACCCCGACCGTCGCCGATCTGCGGCTCGCCTATCTGGCGCTGACCGGTGCGGACCGGCTTCCCGGCCCGCCACCCGAACCGCCCGCTGGTGTGAGGCTCGCGGTGTGGCCGGGCACCGAACTGACCGACATCGCGGACACCCTGCGCGCGGCCCTGCGGCGCACCGCCGACCGGGCGGTGGCGGACGGCGCGGTGCTCGTGGACGTCGACTGGGCCGCGCGGACACCCGCGCTCACCGAAGCACACGCCACGGTCATGGCCTACGAGTCCGCCCGCGCCCTGGCCACCGAGGCCGCACACCCGGAGCGGCTGAGCGCGCCCCTGGGCGAACTCCTCGCGCGGGGGCGCGCCACCACGGCCACGGACTACCGTCAGGCGCTGTCCGTCGCGGAGCGGGGGCGCAGCGAGATGCTTTCGCTGCTCGCCGACGTGGACGCCGTACTGGGCCCGGCCGCCCCCGGCCCCGCCCCCAGCGGCCTCGCGGCCACCGGTTCGCCGGTCCTGAGCCGCCCGTGGCAGCTCCTGGGCCTGCCAGCGCTGACCGTACCGGGCCACCGGGACGGCCACGGCCTGCCCCTGGGCCTCCAGCTCATCGGACACCCGGACCGGCTGGAGCGGCTCTTCTCGCTCGGCCACGCCATGGAGCGGGCCATCGGGCAGGCTCCCGGCAGGGCTACGGGGCCGGTTTGATGGTCTTCATCGTGAAGTGCGAGGTGACGTTCTTGACCCGCGGGATGGTCATGACGTGCTGGCTGAGGAACGTCTCGTAGGCGGCCAGGTCGGCCACGGCCACGCGCACGAAGAAGTCGGGCGTGCTGAACAGCCGCCGCAGCTCGACCACCTCCTCGGCCTGGGTGAGCGTCTGCTCGAAGTGTCCGGTGGTCCGCGCGTCCTGGGAGTCGAGGCTGACGTCGAGCAGCACCTCGAAGGACCGCCCCACGGCGACGGGGTCGATGACGGCCCGGTAGCCGCAGATGACCCCGTCGGCCTCCAGCCGCTGCACCCGCCTCAGACACGGCCCGGTGGTGAGCCCGACCCGACGGGCCAGCTCCACGTTGGTCAGCCGCCCGTCCCGCTCCAGCTCGGCGATGATTGCTCGGTCCATGGCATCCATGGCATAAAGATTGCACGATCACGAGGGCAGCCTGCAATATTCGCAACCACATGGCGCGGCTTCCGCGAGACGATGAGCAGGTGCGACACGACGTACCCACTCAGACCACAGCGCCGGATCCGCCACCGGCTTCCGCCTCGGACACTCAGCGGCAGCGCATCGCCGCGGGGGTGCGCGACTCCTTCTCGGCGGGGCTCGGGATCTTCCCGCTGGGCATCGCGCTCGGCCTGCTGGTCATCCAGGCCGGACTGCCGTGGTGGCTCGCCCCGGCGCTGTCCCTGTCCGCGTTCGCCGGATCGCTGGAACTGCTGCTCGTGGGCATGGTGGCCACCGTCACGCCACTGGCCTCGATCGCGCTGACCGTCCTGGTGGTCAACTTCCGGCATGTGTTCTACGCCTTCTCGTTCCCGCTCCACCTGGTCAGGAATCCGTTCGCGAAGGCGTACGCCGTGTACGCGATGATCGACGAGGCGTACGCCGTCAGCGCCTCCCTGCCCGAGGCGGAACGCTCCGCGCCACGCCTGCTGGCGATGCAGATCGCCTCCGAGATCTACTGGGTCGGCGGCGGCCTGGCCGGTGTCGCCCTGGGCGCGGCCCTGCCCGGGCCGATCAAGGGGCTGGAGTTCGCGCTGTGCGCCCTGTTCACCGTGCTCACGCTGGACGCGTTCCGCTCGCGCGAGGAGATCCCCTCCGTCCTGCTGGCCGGGGCCAGTGTCACGGTCGCGCTCGTCCTCACCCCGGGCGTCGCGCTGTTCACCGCGCTGCTGCTGTTCGTCGCCCTGCTGCTGGCCCGCCACGCGTACACCACCCGCCGCCCGACCCGCTGCTCCACTGGGGAGGCCGCCGATGCCTAGCACGTCGTACCTGGTCGCCGTCCTCGCGATCGTCTTCACCATCACCCTCGCGCTGCGCGCCGTGCCCTTCGCGGTGCTGCGCACCCTGCGCACCTCGCCGATCGTGCGGCAGCTGTCGGCGTGGATGCCGGTGGGCATCCTCGCGATCCTCGCGGTGACCGCCCTGCACGGCAGCGTGGCCGCCGCACCGCACACCACGCCGTACGCGCTGCTCGCCGTCGCCGTCACGGTGGGCGTTCACCTCGCCTGCGGCCGCCGCACGATCCTGAGTGTCGGCATCGGTACGGCTGTCTACGTGGCCCTCGTCAACGCCCTCTGACCGGAGACCAGTGGCCTCCTCCGCGGGCTGATTCAGGCCGCACTTTACGGCGACGCACCGCATGGGCGTGGAATTCAGAATCCGGAATGTGCTCCGCCGATTGGGTTCGATCGGCCCGCTCAAGTGGTTTACCCAGTGGGACTCCCGCTGGGTAAATGGTGCATTCGAGGGGCACAAGGGACGCCGGTGACACGCTCTCTTCTGTCCCCGCTCACGAAAGGTACATCAATATTTAACAAGGGAAGAGAGGGGCGGTGCCGCGATGGATCTCCCCACCTGTGGCGAGATCCAGCCCGTCCTGGCAGGTACGCCGCCCGCAACTTGTTGACGGCTCAGTAACCGGATCGCTAATTTCGCCTCCGCGTCGTTCTGTGTAAATGGCGCAAGCCGTACGTTAGATGCACATGCCAGAATTATCTCCCCTTTCGCGGCTTTAGCGATTTACCCGGAGAAAACATGTCATCCGTTGCGTATCCTGGCGATCTTGTTATAGGCATCACTCCGTTCGGGGAACCGGACCCCCGACTCGCCGCGGCGGTCAGCCGCGCGGGCGGTCTCGGCGTCCTCGACCTGGGAACGACGCGCCGAACAGCACTGGACGCGTGGGAACGCGTCAACGATTGGGTGGCCGACGGACGGTACGGGGTGCGGGTGGCGGCGGGCTGCCCCCTCACGCCCGCGGATCTGCGGCACGCGGCGCCACCGGACGCCGGACCCCCAGGGCCCGGCGGGCCCGGACCGCACACTGTCATCCTCGGTGCCGGTGCGCCCTGGCCCATCGACGCCGTCGCCGCCCGCCACCGCGTACTGGCCGAGGTCGCCGACCTGGACCAGGCCCTCGAAGCGGTACGGGCCGGGGCGCACGGGCTGATCGCCCGGGGCAGTGAATGCGGCGGCCCGGTAGGCGAGTTGAGCACCTTCGTCCTGCTCCAGCGGCTCCTGGCCGAGCCCGAGGTGTCCGTACCGGTGTGGGCCTGGGGCGGCATCGGCCCGCGTACCGCCGCCGCGGCGGTGATCGGCGGCGCGGCCGGGGTCGTCCTGGACACCCAGCTGGCCCTGCTCGCCGAATCGGGGCTCCCCGAAGACCGCGCCGCGCTGCTCCGGCCCATGGACGGGTCGGAGACCACCGTGGTCGACGGACACCGCGCGCTGCGCCCGCGAGCCCGCTCCCCGCACCCCGTGCCGCCACCCCTGCCGGTGGGCCAGGACGGCTTCCTCGCCGCACGGTTCGCCCAGCGCTGGGGAGACGTCGGGCGCGCCGTCCGAGGCGTCGCTGAGGCCGTCCAGGACGCCGTACGGGACGCCGCGCACGAGGCCGCGCCCCAACTGCCCGTCGCGCAGGGCCCGATGACGCGGGTCAGCGACCGGGCGGGGTTCGCCTCCGCCGTCGCGGCGGACGGCGGACTGCCGTTCATCGCGCTCGCCCTGGCCGGACGCGAGCAGGCGCGCACCCTGCTGGAGGAGGCCTCGGCCGCGCTGGCCGGGCGTCCATGGGGAGTGGGCGTGCTCGGCTTCGCCCCCGAGGAGATCAGAAGCGCCCAGCTGGAGGCCGTACGGGAGATCCGCCCGAGCCACGCCATCATCGCGGGCGGACGGCCGTCCCAGGCCGCGGCGCTGGAGCAGGACGGCATCACCACGTATCTGCATGTGCCCTCGCCCGGACTGCTGCGCCAGTTCCTGGAGGGCGGGGCGCGGCGGTTCGTCTTCGAGGGCTCCGAATGCGGCGGCCACGTCGGCCCGCGCGCCAGCTTCCCGCTGTGGGAGGCGCAGCTCGCGGTCATCGAGGACTACCTCGACGACCCCGCACACCCAGCGGATCGCACACGCGTCGAGGTGTACTTCGCCGGTGGCGTGCACGACGCACGGTCCGCCGCGATGGTGGCCGCGCTCGCCGCCCCGCTGACCCGGCGCGGCGTCGCCGTGGGGCTGCTGATGGGCACCGCGTACCTGTTCACCGACGAGGCCGTCGCGCACGGCGCCGTACGGCCCCTCTTCCAGCGCCAGGTGCTGGCCGCCGAGCGCACCGCGCTGCTGGAGACCGCCCCCGGCCACGCCACGCGCTGCGTGCCGAGCCCCTTCACCGAGAGCTATCACGCCCTCAAGGACCGGCTGCGGGACGAGGGCGTCCCCGACCGGGAGCTGTGGGAGCGGCTGGAGCGGCTGAACGTGGGGCGGCTGCGCATCGCCAGCAAAGGCCTGGACCGCGCCCCCGACGGCCGGTTGACCGAGGCCGACGAGCAACGCCAGCTCTCCGACGGCATGTTCATGGCCGGACAGGTCGCGGTGCTGCGCTCCGCCACCACCACCATCGCCGCGCTGCACCACGCGGTGGGCCCGGCCTCGGCGGATTTCCTCGCCGAGCGGGCCGGTGCGCTGCGTACGCCGCTCGGCGTGGACGCGGCCCCCTCGGCGGCCCCGGCGCCCGCGCCGCTGGACGTGGCCGTGGTCGGCATGGCCTGCATGTTCCCGCAGGCTCCCGACCTCGCCTCGTTCTGGGCCAATGTGGTGGGCGGCGTGGACGCCATCACCGAGGTACCGCCCGAGCGCTGGGACCCCGCCGTCCACTACACGGGCGACGGGGACGGCGCCTCCACCTCCCAGTGGGGCGGCTTCCTGCCGCGCATCCCCTTCGACCCGCTGCGCTACGGCATCCCCCCGGCCTCCCTCGGCAGCATCGAACCCGTCCAGCTGCTGGCCCTGGAGGCCGCCCGCCGCGCCCTGGACGACGCCGGGTACGGGGATCCCACTGACCGTGGCCGGGCCTTCGACCGCTCGCGCACCTCCGTGGTCTTCGGCGCCGAGGCGGGCAGCGATCTGTCCAACGCGCAGACCCTGCGCACCGTTCTGCCGTCGTACTTCCGTGCGGTGCCGGAGGCCCTGGTCGAGCAGCTGCCCCGGCTCACCGAGGACTCGTTCCCGGGCATGCTCGCCAACGTCATCTCCGGGCGGATCGCCAACCGGCTCGACCTCGGCGGCGCCAACTACACCGTGGACGCGGCGTGCGCGTCCTCGCTGGCCGCCGTCGACGTCGCCTGCAAGGAGCTGACCTCGGGCACCAGCGACCTCGTCCTGTGCGGCGGCGCCGACCTGCACAACGGCATCAACGACTATGTGCTCTTCTCCTCCGTGCACGCCCTGTCCCCGACCGGCCGTTCCAAGGCGTTCGACGCGTCGGCCGACGGCATCGCGCTCGGCGAGGGCGTGGCGTGCGTCGTCCTCAAGCGGCTGTCCGACGCCGAGCGCGACGGCGACCGGATCTACGGCGTCATCAAGGGCGTCGGCTCGTCCAGTGACGGCCGCTCGCTCGGGCTGACCGCCCCGCGCCCCGAGGGCCAGCGGGCCGCGCTGGAGCGCGCCTACGCGAGCGCCGGGGTGTCCCCGGCGAGCGTCGGCCTGGTCGAGGCGCACGGCACCGGCACGGCGGTGGGGGACCGTACCGAACTCACCGTCCTCAGCGAGGTGTTCGCGGACGCCGGGGCGGCCCCCGGCGGCTGTGCGCTCGGCTCCGTCAAGTCCCAGATCGGGCACACCAAGTGCGCCGCCGGGCTGGCCGGGCTCGTGAAGACGGCGCTGGCGCTGTACACGGGAGTCAAGCCGCCGACCCTGCACGTGGAGCGGCCGAACCCGGCGTGGGACGCCGAGCGTGGCCCCTTCGCCTTCCACACCGAGGCGCGGCCGTGGGCCACGGCACCCGTGGACCGGGTGGCCGGGGTGAGCGCGTTCGGCTTCGGCGGGACCAACTTCCATGTGGTGCTCGCGGCACACGGGAAGGGCGCGCCCCCACCCGCGCACACACTCGACGCCTGGCCCTGCGAACTCTTCCTCTTCCGTGGGACCGACCGGGCGGCGGCGCTGCGCGCGGTGGAGGACACGCTGCGGCAGGCCGAGGCCAACGACACGGCGGGGCGGCCGTGGCGGCTGCGCGACCTCGCGCTGGCCGCCTCCCGGCGGGCCGACGCGGGCCACGAACCGGTGCGGGTGGCGGTGGTGGCCACGGACCTGGACGACCTGGCCGAGCGGTTACGGCGGGTGCTGGCGGGCGACGTGGCCGTGTCCGTCTCCGGATCGCCGCCCAGACCGGGCGGACGGGACAACGACGGGCTGTACGTGGCCCCGGAGGCCGCGCCGGACACCGCGCCCGACGAGCCCGTGGGCAAGGTGGCCTTCCTCTTCCCCGGGCAGGGCAGCCAGCGCCCCGGAATGTTCGCGGACGTGTTCGTGGCCTTCCCCGAACTGCGGCACCAGCTGCTCCACGGCTCCGGCTACGCCGGTGTGCTGTACCCCCCGGCCGCCTTCGACGAGGACGGGAAGAAGGCGCAACACGCCGCCCTCACCGACACCCGGGTGGCCCAGCCCGCCCTGGGCATCGTGGGGCTCGCCGCCCACACCCTGCTCACCGAGGCCGGAGTACGGCCCGACATGGCGGCCGGGCACAGCTACGGCGAATTGGTCGCGCTGTGCGCCGCGGGCGCCCTCGACCCGCGCACCCTGCCCCGGCTGAGCGCCGAGCGGGCCGCCGCCATCCTCGGCGCCGCCGAGGCCGCCGGACACGAACCCGGCACCATGGCCGCAGTCACCGCCCCGGCCGGCGACGTCGAGCGGCTGCTGCGGGAGGCCGGACTCGCCGAACACGTGGTGGCCGCCAACCACAACGCACCCCGGCAGACCGCGATCTCCGGTCCCGAGCGCGAAGTGGCCGAGGCGGTCGCGTTGCTGCGGGAGGCCGGGCACACGGTCCGGCGGCTCCCGGTGGCCTGTGCCTTCCACAGCCCACTGGTTGCCGGGGGCGGACCGCGCTTCGCCGAGGCGCTGGCCGAACACCCGGTGCGGACACCGGAGTTCACGGTCTGGGCCAACCGCACCGCCGCCCCGCACAGCGCCGAACCGGACGCCATCCGCGTCGAACTCGCCGCCCAGATCGGTGCCCCGGTCCGCTTCCAGGAGCAGATCGAGGCCATGTACGCGGCGGGTGCCCGCGTCTTCGTGGAGGCCGGGCCCGGCACCGTGCTGACCCGCCTGGTGGCGGAGATCCTGGGCGACCGGCCGCACCGTACCGTCGCCTGCGACGCGCGACGCGCCGCCGGTACGGGTGGGCGGCGTGCCTTCGAGGGCCCGCGCGGGTTCCTCGACGCCCTCGCCCAGCTGGCCGTCGCCGGGGTTCCGGTGCGTACGGGCTGGCTGTTCCGGGGCCGGGACGCCGTCGACGCGGCGTCCACCGCCCCGCCGAAGCGGCCCGGATGGACGGTCGACGGACACCTGGTCCGCACCGCGAACGGTGACCTTCTCCCCGGTGCGCTGGCACCGGCCCGACGTGTCGTGGAGGCGATGGTGAGCCAGACGGACCGCACGGACAACGGCGGACACGGGGGCCGGGAGGCCGACCGGGATGCCCTGATCGCCGAATACCTGAGAACCAGCCGCGAGATGATCGCCGCTCAGCGCGATGTCCTGCTGACCTACTTCGGCGGAGCGCCGGGGGAGCGGCCCACGGCGCCGCCACCGGTGGCCGCCGCCGCACCCGTGCCCCTGGCCGCCCCGGCCACCGCGCTGCCCCTGCCAGCGCAGCCCGCGGCACCCACTCCGGTGCCCGCCACCGCCGTACCGGCCGCCGTCCCACCCGTGGCGGAGGAACCGGCCGCACCCGCCACCGGGCCCGATGTCCTACGCGCGGTCTCCGAGATCATCAGCGAACGCACCGGCTATCCCGTCGACATGATCGACCCCGATCTCGACCTCGAAGCCGACCTCAGCATCGACTCCATCAAGCGCGCCGAGATCGCCGGTGAGCTGGCCAGACGCCTCGGTGTCGCGGGTGCCGGAACCGCCGCGCTGGGCGATGAGGAGCTGGAGGAGCTGGCCAAGGCCCGTACGACGGCGGCCGTCACCGACTGGCTCACCGCGCGTCTCGCCCCGGCCACCCACGCCCCCGCCGTCGCTGACACCGCCCCCGCCGACACCGTGGTCGTACAGGAGGAACCCACCCCCGTGCCGGGCGTGGCGCCCCGGCGGATGCGGCTGCTGCCCGTACCTCTGGAGGAGACGGGCGGGCGGCCCGACCTCAGCGGCAAGCGCTTCGCCCTGCTCGGCGGGGACACGGACGGGATAGCCACCGCCGTGGCCACCCGCCTGGCCGCGCACGGCGCCGAGGCCCTGCCGCTCGCCGCAGGCCACCTTCTCGCCGAGGCGGACGGCCCGCTGGATGGCGTGCTGCTGCTCGACCCGCTGGCCCGGTCCGGCGCGCCCCTGCTGCCCGAGGCGTTCGCCGTGCTCCAGGCGGCGCTGCGGCGCGGACCGCACTGGCTGCTGGCCGTGCGCGTGGCCGACCCGCTCGACCCGCGCCCGGCCGGGCTGCGCGGAGTGTTCCGTACGGTGGCCAGGGAATACCCGGACACGGCCGCCACCCTGGTGGAGCTGGCCACCGACGCGCCCGTGTCCGCCGATGACATGGCCGACGCCCTGCTCGACGAGCTGTCCGCACCCGCCCGTACGCCCGTCGTCCTGCGCACCGCCGACGGACGCCGCCACCGGCTGGACCTGACGCAGGCCCCGCTCGGGCCGCTCGCGGCCTCGGGCGCCGGGCCCGCCGGAGACGGCGCGGCGGAGGCCGCCGCGCTCGGCCTCGACCGCGACTCCGTGGTGGTCCTGGTCGGCGGGGCGCGCGGCATCACCGCCCGGTGCGCCCTCGCCCTCGCGTCCGCCGCCCGCTGCCGGATCGAACTGCTCGGCCGCACGCCAGAGCCCACCGGCCCGGAGGCCCCGGACACCGCCCCGGCGCGCGACGAGACGGCGCTGCGCGCGGTGCTCGCCGCCCGGGGAGGGGCGACACCGGCCGAGATCGAGCGGGAAGTGGCCCGGATCCTCGCGCGGCGCGAAGTCGCCGCGACCGTAGCGGAGTTGAGCGCCCTGGGCAGCCGGGTGCGCTACCGCTCGCTGGACGTCCGGGACGACGCGGCGGTGCTCCAGGCCGTGAAGCAGATCCACGTCGACCACGGGCGGCTGGACGGCGTCGTGTACGCGGCCGGTGTCATCGAGGACCGGCTGATCGCGGAGAAGTCCGCCGCGTCCTTCGGGCGGGTCTTCGGCACCAAGGTGGACGGCGCGCGGACCCTGTTGGACGCCCTCGCGGAACTGCCCGAACCTCCGGCGTTCACAGTGCTGTTCGGCAGCATCTCCGCCGCCCTCGGCAACCGGGGCCAGGTGGACTACGCGGCGGCCAACGACGCGCTGGAAACCCTCGCCGCGCGGTGGCGGGACCGCACCGGCCGCCGGGCGCTGACCGTGCACTGGGGGCCGTGGGCCCCGAGCGGTGCCCACGGCGGCATGGTCACACCGGAACTCGGCCGGGAGTACGCCCGCCGTGGCATCTCGCTCATCGATCCCGAAGAGGGCGCGCTGGCGCTGCTGCGCGAGCTGGCCTGGGGCGAGGAGCCGGACCAGACGGTCGTCTACACCGCCTCGGGCTGGTGACCATGACCGACCGTCACCAGCTGCCACCGGTGGCCATCGTCGGGATGTCCGTCCTGCTGCCCGGTTCCCCGGACCTGGACACCTACTGGCGCAACCTGACCGGTGGCGTGGACGCCATCACCGACGTCCCGGCCGGGCGGTGGGACGCGGGGTTCTACGACCCGCAGGGCGGCACCGGCACCCCGGCCGCGCCCGACCGGGTGTACTGCCGCCGGGGCGGCTTCGTCGACACGTACGCGGAGGTGGAGGCCGCCCGGTTCGGCATCATGCCGAACTCGGTGTCCGGCACCGAGCCCGACCAGCTGATCGCCCTCGGTGTCGCGGCGGCCGCCCTCGCCGACGCGGGCGGTGGCGACCGGCTGCCCGACCGCGAGCGGGTGGGCGTCGTACTGGGCCGGGGCGGCTACCTCACCCCCGGGCTGGTCCGGCTCGACCAGCGGGTCCGTACCGCGCACCAGCTCGTACGGACCCTCGGCGAGCTGCTGCCCGGTCTCGGCCCCGGCCACCTGGACCGGATCCGGGACGCCTTCACCGAACAGCTCGGCCCGGACCGCCCCGAGGCGGCCATCGGGCTGGTGCCCAACCTCGCCGCCTCCCGCATCGCCAACCGGCTCGACCTGCGCGGGCCCGCCTACACCGTGGACGCCGCGTGCGCGTCGTCGCTCGTCGCCGTCGACCAGGCGGTGGCGGAACTGGCCTCCGGGCGGTGCGATGTGATGCTCGCGGGCGGTGTGCACCACTGCCACGACATCACCCTGTGGAGTGTTTTCACGCAGTTGCGCGCCCTGTCCCCGAGCCAGCGCATCCGGCCCTTCGACCGCGCCGCCGACGGCCTGCTGATCGGCGAGGGCACCGGTGTCGTCGTCCTCAAACGGCTCGCCGACGCGCGGCGCGACGGCGACCGCGTGTACGCCGTCATCCGCGGTACGGGCGTGGCCTCGGACGGCCGCGCCACCGGCCTGGTCAACCCCGACCCGGGCGGCCAGACCCGCGCCGTACGGCAGGCCTGGCGCGCCGCGGGCCTCGACCCGCGCGCACCGGGCTCGATCGGCCTGCTGGAGGCGCACGGCACGGCCACGCCCGCCGGGGACGCGGCCGAACTCACCACGCTGGCCGAGGCGTTCGGGCCCGGGTCTGCTCGTGGCGAGCCCGCCGTCATCGGCTCCGTGAAGTCGATGATCGGCCACACCATGCCCGCCGCCGGGGTCGCGGGTCTCGTCAAGGCCGCCCTCGCCGTCCACCACGGGTGGCTGCTGCCCACCTTGCACTGCGACGACCCGCACCCGGGGCTCATGGCC
Organism: Streptomyces sp. NPDC059850; assembly: GCF_042731515.1. Lineage (NCBI taxonomy): Bacteria > Bacillati > Actinomycetota > Actinomycetes > Kitasatosporales > Streptomycetaceae > Streptomyces > Streptomyces sp. NPDC059850. The sequence goes on along the minus strand of NZ_JBHWJI010000026.1, from coordinate 34,150 downwards.
ACCCGCTTCCGTACCCTCGACGCGGCCACGCCGTGGGAGGCCACCGTGCGGCGCGCGGCGGTCAACGCCTTCGGGTTCGGTGGCATCAACGCGCATGTGGTGCTGGAGCAGGAGCCGACCGAGGCGGTGAAGCGCCGCCCGGCGGCGGTCGTGACCGAACCCGAGCGGGTGCTCGCCCTGGCCGTGGACACGCCGGAGCGGCTGGCCGAACTGCTCGCGGCCGACGAGGCGACCGTACGGGCCACCGCGCCCGCGTCCGCTAGCCGTGCTGGCACCCGGCTCGGCATCGTCGGCCCCACCGCCAAACGCCTCGCCCTCGCGCGGCGCGTGGTCGCCAAGGGGCGCCCATGGCGCGGCCGCAACGACGTCTGGTTCACCCCGGAGCCGCTGCTCGCGACCGGCGGGAAACTGGCCTTCGTCTTCCCCGGCCTGGAGGCCGAGTTCGAACCCCGCACGGACGGGATCGCCGAGTACTTCGGGCTGTCCCGCAAGACTGGTGACCAGTACGGCGAGGCCGCCCGCGTGGGCGACATCGGCCGCCACGGCGTCGGTGTCTTCGGCGTCGGACGACTGCTCCACGCGGCGCTCGGGCGCATGGGCATCGTGCCGGACGCGGTGGCCGGACACAGCGTCGGCGAGTGGTCCGCGATGGCCGCGGGCGGCCTCTACGCGGGCGACGCGGTCGACGCCTTCCTCGACTCCTTCGATCCCGACGTGCTGCGCGTCCCCGGCGTGACCTTCGCCGCCCTCGGCGCGGGCGCGGAACGCGTCCTCGGCGCGCTCGCGGAGCTGCCGGAGAACCGCATCGTGCTCTCGCACGACAACGCGCCCAGCCAGTCGATGGTGTGCGGGCCCCGGGCCGACGTCGAGGCGTTCGTCCGGTCGCTGCGCGCGACGGGCGTGATCGCGCAGGTCCTGCCGTTCCAATCCGGCTTCCACACCCCCATGCTGGCCCCCTACCTCGACCCCATCCGGACCCTGGCGGAGCGCTTTGAACTCCTCCTGCCCCCCCGCGTCCCCGTCTGGTCCGGCACCACCGCCGCGCCGTATCCCGACACCGAGGCCGAGGTGCGGCGGCTGTTCGTCCGGCACCTCCTGGAACCGGTGCGGTTCCGGCAGCTGACCGAGGCCCTGCACGACGCGGGCTTCCGCGCCTTCGTCCAGCTGGGCACCGGCCAGCTGACCTCGCTCATCGGCGACACCCTGCAGGGCCGCGACCACATCGCGGTGGCCGCGAACTCCCCCCACCGCGACGGCGTAGCCCAACTGCGCCGCGTAGCCACGGCCCTATGGACGGAGGGCGCCGAAGTAGACCCCACCCTCCCGCGCCCTGCCACGACGACGCGCCCTTCCGTCCCCGTGCGCCTGAACCTGAACGCCGCCCTGATCTCCCTGCCCGAGCCACGCCTGGCGGAGCTGCGCGCGCTGCTGGGCAATTCCCCCACCCCGCCCCTCCCCGAAACCGGGGGGCTCCGCCCCCCGGCCCCCCTTCCGGCGACGGCAGCCACGAGCCAGCCAGCGCCTCCACACCCCGCGACAGCGGACCTGGCTCAGGCCGTGCCGCCGCACGCGGCGACGGTGGGCGTGGCCCACGCCGGGGCGCTGTACTCCGCGACGGTTGGCGCGCCCAACGTCATGCCGCCGCACGCGGCGGCGGGCACCCTCCGCGCCACACCCTCGCCCCCGCCCTGGGCCGCCGAGTTCGACGCGCTTCTCCGGGAGACCGCCGACACGGCGGCCGTGGTGGTCGCGGCGGGGCATGGCAGGCGGGTCGCGCGGACCTTTGACGTGCGCGTTTCCACCGAGGCCATGCCCTACCTGCGCGATCACTGCTTCTTCTCGCAGCGGCCCGGCTGGCCCGATGAGTCCGACCGATGGCCCGTGGTTCCGGCTACCACCATCGTGCAGCACCTCATCGACGCGGCGGAGCACGCGGCGGGAAACGGGGCCGTGGCCGTGGCCGTGCGGGGGGCGCGGTTCGATCAGTGGGTGACCGCGACGCCGCCCAGCACCGTCGCGGTCACCGTGACACCGTCCGCCGCCGATCCGGCGCACTACACCGCTACGTTCGGGCGTAGTGCACGCGGCACCGTTCAGGTCGCGGCCTGCTACCCGGACGCCGCCGAGCGGCCCGCGCCGTGGCGTATCGACCCCGCCGCCGAGCGCGAACCCGAGCACACGGCGGCGCAGATCTACGGCGAGCGCTGGATGTTCCACGGCCCGGCGTTCCAGGGGCTCACCCGGCTCACCGCGATCGGGGAGTCGCATGTGCGCGGCACGATCGCCACCCCGGCCGCGCCCGGCGCGCTTCTGGACAACGTCGGTCAGCTCCTCGGGTACTGGATCATGGCGACCCGCACCAAGCGCTCCGTCGTCTTCCCGGTCGGCATGCGCCTGATGCGCTTCTACGGTCCGCCTCCGCAGCCCGGCACCGAGGTGGAGTGCCTGGTCAGGATCGTCGCGCTGACCGATGCGGCGCTGGAAGCGGACGTCCAGCTGCTGACCGGCGGTCAGGTGTGGGCGGAGCTGAACGGCTGGCACGACCGCCGGTTCGACAACGATCCGCAGACCCGCCCGGTGGAACGCTTCCCGCAGCGCAACACGCTGTCACGGCCCCAGCCGGGCGGCTGGTCGCTGGTGTACGAGCGCTGGCCGGATCTGGCCTCGCGGGATCTGATCATGCGCAATCACCTGGGCAGCGCCGAACGCGCCGAGTACGCGCGGCGGCCACCGCTCGGCCGCAGACAGTGGCTGCTGGGCCGGATCGCGGCCAAGGACGCGGTACGGCGGTGGCTGTGGGAGCACGGAGAGGGGCCGGTCTTCCCGGCCGAGATCCGGGTGTACGACGACGAAGACGGCCGCCCGTACGCCGTCGGCGTCCACGGCCGGACCCTGCCCCCGCTGGATCTGACGCTGGCACACGCGGCCGAGGCCGGGGTCGCCCTGGTGGTGCCGCGCCACGCCGAAAACACGCAAGGCGGCCCCGGCATCGCCATCCAGGAGATCGCCGACCTCGACCAGGCGGCCCTCGCCACCGCCCCCGACCGCCGCGCGACCGCCTTCGCCACCGCCGCCAAGGAGGCGGTGGCGAAGGCGGACGGCACCGGCCGGGACATCACCGTCGTCGGCGCGGACACGACGCGGCTCACCGTCGAGGTGGCCCCCGCCCCCGGACATCCGCCGCGCCGCTACCGGGTGCACTGCACGACGACCGCCAACCCGTCCGGGTTGCCGGGCAGGGAGTACGCCGTGGCCTGGACGACCGGTCCGGGCCACCGGGATCAGGACGAGGAGACCGATCAGTGACCACCGTCGAACCCACCGCCCCGGCACCCGCGCATACACCATCGACCGTGCTCGCGGACGTCGCCGGAATGCTCCGGACCATGCTCGACGAGGAGGGCCTCGACGACATCGAGGTCGCCATGGACACCCGTTTCACCGATGACCTGGAGCTGGAGAGCATCGACCTGGTGACCCTCGCGGGCACCCTTCAGGACCGGTACGGGCAGGAGGTCAACTTCGCCGAATTCGTGGCCGATCTGGAGCTGGACGAGATCATCGGCCTCACCGTCGGACAGCTCGTGGAGTACATCGTGCGCTGTCTCGCTGCGACAGAAGTCCGAGCCGCCGAGGTCAGAGTGGGCGAGGGGAGCTGACCATGGCGATGATCCACCTCGGCGGCCCGCCCGGCACCGGCGACGGACCGGACGGCATCCGTCTGCACGTACAGCGGCTGTCCCCGCCCGGCGGCCGCCCGCCCACCGCCACCGTCGTCCTCGTCCACGGACTGCTCACCGACTCCCTGGCCAGCTGGTACTTCACGGTGGCCCCGGACCTCGCCGCCGCCGGGCTGGAGGTGGTGATGTACGACCAGCGGGGCCACGGCCGCAGCGAGCGCCCCGGCTCCGGCTACCGGCTGGAGACGTTCGTCAGCGATCTGGAGCGGCTGCTCGACCAGCTGGACATCACCACCCCCGTTCACCTGGTCGGCAACTGCTTCGGCGGCACAGTGGCGTACGGATACGCCCTGCGCCACCCGGAACGGGTGGCCGGTATCGCCACGATCGAGGCGAAACCCGCCACCGAGGGCTGGCTGACGGACATCAGCGGCATCATGCGCCGCATCGTCGTCGAACTCGTCGCCCACGAGGCCGAGTCGCTGGCCTGGGTCACCGCCCACCGGGGCGCGCACACCGCACGGCTGGCCAAGTCGGCGGCCCGGCTGGTCCGTACGACCACCATCGCCGAGGACGTGGCGGCGAGCCGGACGGTGAGCGAGGAGCGGGCCCGCTCGCTGCGCTGCCCGGCTCTGGCCGTGTACGGCGCCGACTCCGAACTCGCCGGTGAGGACGGATGGCTCAGGGCGCTGCCACCCGGCACCCGGACCGTCATGCTGCCGGGGGAGGGGCACTCGGTGCTCGCCGAGGCGCCCGCGCGGATCCGCGCACTGCTGCTGTCCTGGATCGGCGAACAGGAGAGCGCCGCCGTCCCGGTGGCGGCTCTGTCCCGACGGCGTGGGTTCGAAGGGGCTGATGTGTCGTGAGCGACATGGCCGTACCCGTACCCGCACCCGTACCTGCGCTTGCATCCGCACCCGCGCCCGGCAGCCGTTTCCTCTTCGTCGTCCCGCCGCTCGTCGGCCACGTCAACCCCACCGTCGGCGTCGCGGCCGAACTGACCGCCCGTGGCCACCACGTGGCCTGGGCCGGGCTGCCGGAGGTCGTACAACCGCTGGTCGGCCCCGGCGCCACGGTTCACCGCTGCGCCGGGCCGGTGATCGGCGACGGCGGGGCGGAGCGCCCGCCCGAGGTGCGCGGCCCGGGCGCGCTGAAGTTCCTGTGGGAGGACTTCCTGGTGCCGCTCGCCGAGGCCATGGCCCCCGGCGTGGCGTGCGCCATCGAGGAGTTCCGCCCGGATGTGGTGGTGGCCGACCAGCAGACCGTGGCGGGCCCGCTCGTGGCCGAGCGGCTGGGCATACGGTGGGCCACCTCCGCCACCACCTCGGCGGAGTTCACCGGCGCGCTGGACGGCATGCCCAAGATCGACGCCTGGCTGGACGGGCTGCTGGCCACGTTACGGGGCCGGATCGGCGACCGGTACGGCACGGCCGACCCCCGGTTCTCGCCCGACCTGGTGCTCGCGTTCACCACCGAGGAGCTGGCCGGGCGGCCCGTACGGGCGGCCGACCACATCCGGTACGTGGGCCCGTCCATCGCCGGGCGCCCGGCCGAACCGGACTTTCCCTGGGAGTGGCTGGACCCCGCCCGCCCCACCGTCCTGATCACCCTCGGCACCGCGAACACCGACGCCGGGGCGCGATTCCTCGCCGCCTCGCGGGACGCCGTACGGGCCAGGGCCGACCGCTTCCAGACGGTCATCGTCGACCCGGCGGGCACCCTCGGACCACCCATCAACGGGGACAAGAACCTGCTCACGATCCCGCGCATCCCCCAACTGCGCCTGCTGGAAAAGGTGTCCGCGGTCGTGTGCCACGCGGGCCACAACACCGTGTGCGAGGCCCTGTGGCACGGTGTCCCGCTCGTCGTGGCCCCGATCCGGGACGACCAGCCCGTGGTGGCCGCCCAGGTGGTGGCCGCGGGCGCGGGCGTCCGGGTCAGGTTCGGCAGGGCGCGGGCGGCGGCGCTCGGCGAGGCCATCGACGCCGTGCTGGACGAACCGGGCCACCGCGCCGCCGCCGAGCGCGTCGGCGCGTCCTTCCGCGCGGCGGGCGGCGCCCGCGCGGCCGCGCGACACCTGGAGCGACTGGCCGCCACCACGGCCACCACCCACGCCACCACGATCCCCGAGGGGGAACGATGAGCCAGGACAACGCCACCTCGTCCATACCCGGCGCGGAAGCCCCGCGACCGTCCCGCGCCGAGGCCGTGGCCGCGCTCCGGCCGCGCTACCAGGCCGACCTCGACCAGGGCACCGAGCGGTTCTTCGAACCGCGCCGCACGGACTGCCCGTTGTGCGGCTCATCCCGGCTGAAGCGGCGGCTGCGCACCAGGGACCGGTTCCAGAACAAGCCGGGCCGCTTCGGACTGGACCTGTGCCGGGACTGCCACCTGGTGTTCCAGAACCCCCGGCTGAACGGCGACGGGCTGGAGTTCTACTACCGCGACTTCTACGACGGGCTGGGGGAGGAGGGCATGGGCAACGTGTTCTCCGGGCGGCAGAAGATGTACCGCGGCCGCGCGGAGGCGCTGAGACCCGCCGCCGACGCCCCGGCGAAGTGGCTCGACGTCGGCACCGGCCACGGCCACTTCCCCGAAGTGGCCCGCACCGTCTTCCCCGACACGGTCTTCGACGGGCTGGACTTCACCGAGGGCGTCGAACTGGCCGAGCGGGAGGGCCGGATCGACCACGGCATCCGGGGCAGCTTCCCGGAGCTGGCCGGGGAGCGGCTGGCGGGCCGCTACGACGTGGTCAGCATGTTCCACTACCTGGAGCACAGTACGGACCCCCGCGCGGAACTCCGCGCGGCCCACCGCGCCCTCGGCCCCGGTGGCCATCTGCTCATCGAAGTGCCCGACCCGGAGTGCTGGTTCGCCCGCCTCTTCGGCCGCTTCTGGCTGCCCTGGCTCCAGCCCCAGCACCTGTACTTCCTCCCGGTGGCGGCCCTGCGCAAGGAGCTGGAAGCGCTCGGCTTCACCGTGGTCCTCGAACAGCACCGCGAGTCGTCCGACACGGTCGACCTGCTCGGCGCCGTGTGGCTGGCGGCCAACGCGGCCCTGCCCGTCGACGACGCCCCCTGGCTGGCCAAGCCGCCCGGCCGCGCGCGCTGGCTGCTGCGCTGCGCGGGTCTGGTGGCGGCCATTCCCGCCCTCGTCGTGGCCACCACCCTGGACCGGCTGCTGCTCAAGCCACTGGCCGGGCTGGGGAAGATGTCCAATGCCTACCGAGTAGTAGCCCGGCGCAATGGGTGAATTCGTTCACCACTTTGCGTTTCGTAACGCCAGTGGACATGTCAGTGGCCCTTCGTGGCGCCTGAAGTCGAATAATGTGAACTCCCTTGAGCCGCATCGGTTCCGTATGCAAAGGTGCAGGTGTCGCCACGTGGGAAGGTGATTTTCCGCGCCACCGACAGGGCCGACACCCCCCACTGGTACGGACTTTTCTCGCTGCCCTGTGAAAGGGAAAAGACGTGAACGATGCTGCCCTGACGCACGGGGAGCTGCTGGGCCGTCACTGGGAGGCGGCCTTCTCCTACGCGAGCCTGTGCACCACGGGCCCCCACCCGGCGGGGATCCTCACCTCCGCCGCGTTCACCAGACTGCTCGGGGAAGCGTTACGGCGGACCGCACCGGCCACCGCGTGGCGGCCACGGGTGCTCGCCACCGTGCGCGGCATCGCGGAGGAGTGGAACACGGGCCCGCGCGGCGCACTGCTCCACCCCGGCCTGCGGGCCGTCCCCAGGGAGCGGGGGCGCATGGACGGGCGGCTGCGGCCGCCGGAGAACAGACGACTGGTGTTCCGTGCGTTCCAGCGGCTCCCCGACAGCGCCCGCTGCCTGCTGTGGCACACGGAGGTCGAGGCGGATCAACTGGCCGTACCGGCAGGGATGTTGGGGATGTCCGACGGAGCCCACGCCGAGCTGGAGCGGGCCCGTGAGCGCTGGCGTCAGGCCTGTCTCGAAGCCCACTGCGACACGGCCCCCGAGGAGGAGTGCCGACACTACAGCCGTCTGCTGGACGTCTCGCTCCACCGTGGCGACACCCACCTCGACCCCGATCTGCGGCAGCATCTGTCCCGGTGCGAACACTGCCGTCAGGCCGCCGACCAGCTGGACCACTCCACCGGCCGGACGGGCGTCCTGCTCGCCGAGGCGGTCCTGGGGTGGGGCGCGCGGGACTACCTCGACTCCCGTCCCGGCCGCCGCGCCTCCGCACCGGGCCCGGCCGCGCATGCCTCTCCCGTACCACCCATGCCCTCCACCCCGCCACGGGTCGGCGCGCCACGGGCCAGCGGCCCTCGCCACTCGGCGCGCAAGGACCCCTGGTGGAAGGCGCGCCCGGCGGCGGGCCCGGCGTTGCGCCAGGCAGTGCGCCTGGCGGCCCGCCCGTCCGCGCGCCGAAGGCGGCCACGTGTCACCCGTGGACGGCTCCTCGTCGTGGCGGCGGCCACGGTGAGCGGCTGCGTCCTGGTGTCGGTGGCGGTGGCGTCCGTCCTCCCGTCCGGCGGTGGCGACGACGCGGCGTACGACCGCGACACCCCTTCGACGACACCGGGCGCGGGTGGCACCGACGCCCCCGGCTCGGAGCCCTCCTGGATCGGCGCCGGTGGCAGCGGCGCGGACACCCTGCGGGGGCCACTGCGCAACGCCGCGAGCGGATTGTGCCTCGACATCGTGGGCGGCAAGCCCACGGCGGGCGCCGAGACCGAGGCCGTCTCCTGCGCCTCCGCGGCCACCCAGGAGTGGTCGTACGAGGCCGACGGCCTGCTGCGCAGTGGCGCCGACCCCGACCTCTGCCTCAACTCCCGTCTGAGCTTCTCGATCCGGCTCGGCGCCTGCGAGACCACTTCGCGCCGGGACGCCGCGAACGTGCGGTACGACTTCACCCTCCAGGGCACCCTGGTGCCGCGCTGGAACCAGGAGCTGGCCCTGACCCCCGACTCCACGGAGAAGGGGGCCGGGCTGGTCGTCAAAACACGGGACGACTCCGCGATGTCACAGCGCTGGCTGGCGGGCGACTCGGCGGCCGGAAACCGGCACCGGACCGAGACGGCCCGCCCGGACCGGGGCGGGGAGACGGCGACCCGCCAGGTGTCCGTCGTCCGCCCGAAGCCCGAGAAGCCCGCCCGCACCGAGCCCCCGGCGCGTCCGCGCCCGCCCGAGCCCCCGGCGCCGCCACGGTCCGCCGCGCCACCGCCCCCGTCGAAGCCCTCGAAACCGCCCCGACCGGGGCCCCCGGCGGCGGATCCGCCCGGGCGCCAGGCGGGCCCCTGGTACGGCCAGCAGAGGCAGCCCGGATGGCACGGACGCCACGGATGGCACGGGCAGTACGGGCAGCCCTGGAGCCGGGCCGGACACGACCGCGGCTGGGGGCGCGGCGGCCACCGCTGACGACGCGGCGCGGCCGGGCGCGGCCCGCCGTGAGGACGCTACTTCACGGCCACCGCCGACCTCGGAGCCGAGGGGCGTACCGGACGGTCGGCGGTGCCGGACGCGAAGTGCACGTCGGACGGCCGCACCCGCGAGGACGCCCACACGCTGACGACCGCGGTGGCCGCGAGATAGCCGCAGGCGATCCACGGAGTGCCGTGGCCGAGCGCGAGGAAGGTCGTCATGAGCAGTGGTGTGATGCCGGAGGCGTACACACCGGACAGCTGGTAGACCACGGACATGCCGGTGTACCGGACCTCCGCCGGGAACAGGGAGGCGAACAGGGTGCCCTGGGCCGCGTAGAAGGTGGCGTGGACCACGCCCAGCGTCAGCGCGATCGCCGCGGCGAATCCCCACACGCCGGTGGAGTGGAACAGCCAGAACGCGGGGAACACGCTCAGCCCGAACAGTGCCATGCCCACCATGTACATCCGGCGCGCCCCGTGCCGGTCCACCAGGGAGCCGGACAGCGGGATCAGTACGGCCATCAGCAGTGCGGCGAAGGTGACGGCGAGCAGGACCGGGGTGCGCGGCAACTCCAGCGTCGAGGTGGCGTAGGAAATGGCGAACACCCCCCAGGTGTTGAACGCGGCGCCCTCGCCCCACCTGGCCAGCATGCCCAGCACGGTGTGCCGCCGGGTGCCCGGGTCCCGCAGCAGCCGCGCCAGGGGGATCCGGGGCGCCGACTGCCGCTGCTCGATCTGGCGGAAGGCCGGGGTCTCGTCCACCTTGAGCCGCACGGTGATGCCGAGGACGACCAGCAGCAGACTCACCAGGAAGGCCACCCGCCATCCGTAGCTGAGGAAGGCGTCGTTGCTGAGCACATTGCTGAGCAGGGCGAACACACCCGTCCCCAGCGCCAGCCCGAGAGCCAGCCCGATCTGCGGGTAGCTGCCGTAGCGGCCCTCGCGGCCCGCCGGGCCGTGTTCCACCGACAGCAGCACGGCACCGGCCCACTCCCCGCCGAGCGCCACGCCCTGCGCCACGCGCAGGACGAGCAGCAGGACGGGCGCCCAGATGCCGATCTGCTGATAGGTGGGCAGCAGGCCGATGAGGGTGGTGGAGCCGCCCATCACGCTCATGGTGACGGCGAGGGTGCGTCTGCGGCCGATCCGGTCGCCGATGTGCCCGAAGAGCAGGCCCCCGATGGGCCGGGCCAGGAAGCCGACCGCGAAGGTGGCGAAGGAGAGGATGGTTCCGACGGTGTCGTTGCCGGTGGGGAAGAACAAGTCGCCGAAGACGAGGCCCGCGGCGGTGCTGTAGAGGAAGAAGTCGTACCACTCCACCGTGGTGCCCAGGAGGCTGGACAGCACCACAGTACGAAGTGGCCGACGGGACGTGTCGGACACGGGGAACTACCGTTTCATTGCATGCCGGAGCGCCGGAAATGCGGTGACGAACCGTCAGAAGCCCGCTACGGGGCCGGAAGCGTCGTCATCCGCAGGAAAGATCCGCAGGAAAGATCAGTGGGGAAGAAGCCGGGATCAGGGGCGACAGCAGGCGCTGGACTGGCGGCACAGATCGACGTGGAGGCGTTCCACGAGCGGGCCAGCAGCATTCGACATGGCCGCAAGTATGGTCGGCCTCCGCCGCCCGGCTCAAGGCGTCACCGGAACGGTCTCACCGACTGGGACAGGCTGTGGACCCGTAAAGAACAAAAACCCCAAAGTTAAGCAAAATGGGCTAGCGTCGTAGATATGAAGACCGTACGACGCGTCTTCCGGATGACGCTGGTGCTTCCGCTGGTCGTGCTCGCGCTGCTGCTCGCCGCCATCGTCGCGGCTCCCGGCGCACGCGCCGCCGACTCCCTCGACACCGCCGCGGCCTCGCTGCGCAACGGGCCGGTCTACGTCGATCCACGAGCCCGGGAGATCCTGCCCCGGACTGAGGCCGACGCCCTGTCGCAGAAGATCGAGAAGGCGGGCAAGCCGGTCTTCGTCGCCGCGTTCCCCGCTGCCGAGAAGCACGACCGGTCGACCCTGCTGCAGGATCTGCGGACGAAGGTCGGCGTCACCGGTGTGTACGCGGTCGCGCTCGGTGACCGCTTCGACGCGGGCGCCGACCGCTCCGTCCTGTCCCGCGACGCCGTACACAACCTGACCGGCGCCGCGCAGCGGTCCCACCCCGGCGACTCCGGCGCCATGCTCACCGACTTCGTCGACCAGGCCGTGGAGCAGGTCAAGGGCGACGCGCCCGCCACCTGGAACAACGGCGCCACGCCCACCAGCAGCACCGGCGCGCTGGGCCTGCTCATCACGCTCGGCGTGCTCGTCATCGTCGGCGTCGGCGGCACCTTCCTGGTGAGCAGGCGCGTCACCAAGCGGCGGCAGCAGCAGGACCGGGCCCGGCTGGAAGAACTCCGCCCGGTGGTGGACGAGGACATCACCGCCTTCGGCGAGGAGCTGACCCGGATCGGCTTCGAGCCGTCGTCCCCGAAGGCCGACGACGCGATGCGCGAGGACTACGCCCGGGCCTTGGACTCCTACGAGCACGCGAAGACGGGAATGGAGAAGGCGCGGTCCCCCAGGGACGTACGGGATGTGAGCGAGGCCCTGGAGGACGGCCGGTTCTCGCTGGCCACCCTGGAGGCCAGGCAGGACGGCAGGCCGCTGCCGGAGCGCCGCCCGCCGTGCTTCTTCGACCCACGGCACGGCCCCTCCGTCGAGGACCGGCAGTGGACCCCGGCGGGCAGCACATCCGAGCGGACCGTCCCGGTGTGCGCGGCCGACGCCGCCCGGCTGGACGACGGCGAGGAACCGCTGGCCCGGCAGGTCGACACCGCCAAGGGGCGGCGCCCGTACTGGGACGCCGGACCCGTCTACGCGCCCTGGGCGACCGGCTACTACGGCGGCGCGCTGCTGCCGGGCCTGCTGGCGGGCACCCTGCTCGGCACCTCGCTCGCCTCACCCCTCGCGTACGGCGACTACTACGGCGCCGGTCCGGCGGGCGACTACTCCGGCGGCGACCAATCGGGCGGCGACTTCGACTCGGGCGATTTCGGCGGCGGCTTCGATGGCGGCGGCTTCGGCGGGGGAGACTTCGGCGGAGGGTGACACCGCCCCGCACCACGGCGTAACGCATCGCGAAAGCAATCTTGCGCGTACCTCTTGTATCCCAGATTGCCGAACTCTAGTGTCCCAGTCTCAGCGGCCCGGCCTGCCCACCCTCTCCCGCCGGGCGCATCGACGAAAGGGACGAGAGTGGCAGACCTCAGCGGTCTCTGCGTCGCGGTCACCGGTGCCGGGCGCGGCATCGGACGGTCGATCGCCCTGCGGCTCGCCTCGGCGGGCGCGCACCTGGCCGTCATCGACCGCGACGCCGCCCGTGCCGAGGCCGTACGCGCCGAAGTGGCCGCCCTCGGCCGCCCGGCGCTCGCCGTCGAGGGCGATGTGACCCGGGCCGCCGACTGCGCCGAGATGGTGGCGCGCACCGCCGACGGCCTCGGGCGGCTCGACGTCATGGTCTGCAACGCGGGCATCGTGCAGGTCAAACCCTTCCTGGACATCACCGAAGCGGACTGGGACGCCACGTTCGCCGTCAACGTCAAGGGCGCGTTCCTGACCATGCAGGCCGCCGCCGTCCGGATGCGCACGCAGGAACCCCTGCGAACCGCCCGTCCGCGCGGGAAGATCATCACGATGTCGTCGATCGCCGGACGCTACGGCGCCGGTCCGATGGCACCCCTCACCCCGCACTACCGCGCCAGCAAGGCGTCCGTCATCAGCCTCACCCAGACCGCGGCCTACGCGCTGGCGCCGGACATCACCGTCAACGCCATCTGCCCCGGCCTGGTCGGCACCGACATGTGGCGCCAGATCGACCAGGAGTGGTCCGCCACCGAGGGGTGGACCGCGGGCGAGGCGTGGCAGCGGCGCACCGCCACCGTACCGATGGGCCGCCCGCAGACACCGGACGACGTCGCGGGCCTCGCCCTCTACCTCTGCTCACCCGATTCCGACTACATGACCGGACAGGCCGTCAACATCGACGGCGGACTGATCATGAGCTGAGCCGCCCTCCTCCCGCACGACGCGCAACGATGCGCACGATCGAGGAAGCACATGACACACGCACCCAGCGGCACCCCCGCCCCGGCCCTGGACGAGGCCGGGCAGCGCGCGGCCGTCTCGCGCATCTCCTGGCGCATCCTCCCGCTCATCGCGGTCGGCTACGTCATCGCGTACGTCGACCGCACCAACATCGGCTTCGCCCAGCTGGGCATGGGCACCGAACTGGGCATCAAGGCCGCCGCGTACGGCCTCGCCGCCTCGATCTTCTTCGTCGCGTACTTCTTCTTCGAGGTGCCGAGCAATCTGCTGCTGCGCCGCTTCGGCGCCCGCGCCTGGCTCGCCCGCATCATGGCGACCTGGGGGATCATCACCGTACTCACCGGGTTCACCACCAACGTGCAGATGCTGTACGTGATGCGCTTCCTGCTCGGCATCGCGGAAGCCGGTTTCTTCCCCGGCATCATCGTCTACCTCACCCTGTGGTTCCGCTCCGGCGACCGGGCCGTCGCGCTCGGCTGGCTGGTGCTGGCCCAGCCGGTCTCGTTCATCTGCGGCGGGCTGCTCGGCGGTCTGATCCTGGACCACACCGGGTGGTTCGGCATGGCGGGCTGGCGCTGGCTGTTCATCCTGACCGGCGTCCCCGCCGTCCTGATGGCCGTCGTGACGTACGCCTTCCTCCCCAACTCCCCGGCCACCGCGCGCTGGCTCGCCCCCGCCGACCGTGACTGGCTGCGCACCTCCCTGGAGTCCGAGCAGGGCACCGGCCACGACGAGGGCATACGGGCGCAGCTCGCCGCCCTGCGCAACCGCCGGGTGCTGCACCTGGCCGCCACCCATCTCGCGCTCGCCATCGGCACCTACGGGTTCAACCTCTTCCTGCCGCTGATCATCAAGCAGATCAACCCCGCCTACTCGGCCACCAACATCGGCTTCACCGCGGCCGTCCCCTATATCTGTGCCGCGCTCGCGCTGCTGGTCACCGCCCAGTTGTCCAAGCGCGCCCGCGAACGCAAATACCTGGTCGCCATCCCCCTCGCCATGGGAGCCGTCGGCCTCGCCGCCGTCATCGCCCTGCGAAACCACCCCGGGCCCGCGGTGGTCGCGCTCGCGATCACCGGGATCGGCGCCTTCGCCTGGCTGCCGCCGTTCTGGGCGCTCACCACCGACAGCCTGTCCAAGACCCACGCCGCGGTCGGCATCGCCGCCATCAACTCCATCGGCAACCTCGGCGGGTTCTTCGGCCCGTACATCGTCGGCAAGGAGACCGACGGCAGCACCGTCACCGCGGGCCTGCTCATCCCCGTCGTGTCGCTGGCCGTCTCCGTCGTGCTGATCCTGCTGTGGCGCAGCCCCGCACGGCAGCCCGGCTCCGAAACCGGCCCGGCGGCGGTGGCCGACACACCCGCCGCCACCCGCTGAACCCCTCCATGGAAAGGAGTCGACCGTGTCAGCCGCCAGGTCACTCACGACCCTGCTGGACGGCCCCGGCATCGTCCAGGCCCCGGGCGCGCCCGACTCGGCCACGGCCCGCCTCGTCCAGGCCGCCGGTTTCCCGGCCGTCTACCTGACCGGCTTCGGCGCCACCGCCAGCCGTCTGGGCACCCCCGACATCGGGCTGCTCACCCAGACCGAGATGACCGAACACGCCCGCAACATGACCCGCGCCGTGTCCATCCCGGTCATCGCGGACGCCGACACCGGCTACGGCGGCCCCTCCAACATCCACCGCACCGTGCGCGAATACATCCAGGCCCAGGTGGCGGCCATCCACCTGGAGGACCAGGTGGCGCCCAAGCGGTGCGGCCAGATGAGCGGCATCCGGCTGATGGACGAGGACGAGAGCGCCGCCCGGATCGCCTGTGCCGTCGAGGCCCGTGGCACCGACGACCTGCTGGTCATCGGGCGCACCGACGCCCTGCCCGCCGCCGGGATCGACGAGGCGGTACGCCGCGCCAACCGCTACCGGGACGCGGGCGCCGACCTGGTCTTCGTCGACGGCATCAAACGCGTCGGCGAGGTGGAGGCCGTCGCCAAGGCCGTCGAGGGACCCAAGGTGGTCTCCATCGTGGACGGCAACGAGACCACCCGGCTCACCGCCACCGACCTGGCCGACATGGGATTCTCCATCGTCTTCTACGCGGTCACGGCGCTGTTCACCGCCACCCGCGCGGTCGCCGACGCACTGGACCACCTGCGCACCGCCGGAACCCCGGCGGGCGGCCCGGCCCAGCACACCTACGCCGAGTTCTGCGACCTCGTCGACCTCGGCTTCCACCAGGACCTCGACCACCGCTTCGGGAGCTGAGCGCCATCATGTTCACCGTGGTCGTCACCGACTACGAATTCGCCGACCTGGAGCCCGAGCGGCGGGTCCTGGAAGGGGCAGGACTCACCCTCGTCCCCGCCCAGGCCCGCACCGAGGACGAGCTGATCGAGATCTGCGCCGACGCCGACGCCGTGATCAACCAGTACGCCCCCGTCACGGCCAAGGTCATCCGCAACCTGACCCGCTGCCAGGTGATCTCCCGCTATGGCATCGGGCTCAACACCATCGACGTCCCGGCCGCCACCGAAGCGGGCATCGCCGTCGCCAACGTGCCGGACGGCTCCCTGGAGGAGGTGTCCGACCACGCCGCCGCCCAGATCCTCACCCTCGCCCGGGGGCTGCACCGCTACGACGCCGCCATCCGCCGGGGCACCTGGGACTACACCGTCGCGAAACCCCTGCGGCGGCTGCGCGGCCGCACCCTCGGGCTCGTGGGATTCGGCCGCATCCCGCAGCGGCTCGCCGAGAAGATGAGCGGCTTCGGGATGACCCTCCTCGCCCACGACCCCTATCCGGACACCTCCCGGGCGGCGGCGCTCGGCGTCCGGCTCGTGGACCTCGACACCCTCTGCCGCGAGGCCGATGTGGTGTCCGTGCACGCCCCGCTGACGGAGCGTACCCAAGGGATGCTCGGGCCCGGGCAGTTCGCCGCCATGAAGCCCACCGCCTGCCTGGTCAACACCGCGCGCGGCCCGGTGGTGGACGAGGCCGCGCTCATCGAGGCGCTGCGCTCGGGACGTATCGCGGGCGCCGCGCTGGACGTCTTCGCCCACGAGCCCATCGGCCCCGACAGCCCCCTGGCGCACTGCGAGAACGTGGTCCTCACCCCGCACACCGCCTGGTACTCGGAGGACTCCGAGATCGAGATCCGCACGAAGACGGCCCGCAATGTGGTAGACGTCGCCCAGGGGCGGCTGCCCACGTACCTGGTCAACCACGATGTGAAGCCCGCAGGAGGACGAACCATATGACCCGTACAGCGGTGGCCACGGTCTGCCTGTCGGGAACCCTGGACGACAAGCTCACCGCCGCGGCGGACGCCGGATTCGCCGGGGTGGAGATCTTCGAACCCGACCTCGTCGCCTCCCCGCTCGCCCCCGCCGCGATCCGGGCCCGCTGCGCCGATCTCGGCCTGTCCATCGACCTCTACCAGCCCTTCCGCGACCTCGATTCCACCTCGCCGGACCGCTTCGCCGCCAACCTCACCCGGCTGGAGCGGAAGCTGGAGGTCATGCGGGCGCTCGGCACCGACACCCTGCTGGTGTGCTCCTCGGTCTCCCCGGACGCGGTCCCGGATCCCGACCTGCTCGCCGGGCAGCTGCACACGGCGGCCGAACGCGCCGCCGCACACGGCATACGCATCGCCTACGAAGCCCTCGCCTGGGGCGCCCACATCAACACCTACGAGGCGTCCCTCGACGTGGCCGCCCGCGCCGACCACCCGGCGCTCGGGCTGTGCCTGGACAGCTTCCACATCCTCTCCCGGGGCTCGGACCCGGCGGGCATCCGCGACATCCCGGCCGAGAAGCTGTTCTTCCTCCAGCTCGCCGACGCGCCCCACCTGGACATGGACGTCCTCCAGTGGAGCCGCCACCACCGGCTCTTCCCCGGCCAGGGCGCCTGGGACCTGTCCGCGTTCCTCACCCATGTGCTGGCCGCGGGCTACCGGGGACCCCTGTCGCTGGAAGTGTTCAACGATGTCTTCCGGCAGGCCGACCCGGGCCGCACGGCCATCGACGCCCACCGCTCGCTGCTCGCGCTGCGGGACGCCACCGCCCGCCACGCGGACGGGCGTACGACGGGCGCCGTGCCCGCCGTACCGGCCGCCTCGGCGCCCACCGGCGTGGCGTTCGCCGAGGTCGCCGTCGACACGGAATCCGGGCCGCTGATCGCCCAGGCGCTCGCCGGGCTCGGCTTCGTCCACACCGGCCACCACCGCACCAAACCCGTCCAGCTGTGGACCCAGGGCGAGGCCCGGCTGCTCCTCAACACCGGCGCCACCCGCCCCGGCGGCGCCATCAGCGCGCTGGGCCTCCACACCGCCGACCCGCACGCCTCGGCCGCGCGCGCCGAGGCACTGCTCGCACCGGTCCTGCCGCGCACCCGGGGCCCGGCCGAGGCCGACCTCGCCGCCGTCGCCGCCCCGGACGGCACCGAGGTCTTCTTCTGCGGCACCGGCGACGACTGGCTGGCCGACTTCACACCCGCCGCGGCGCCACCGGACCACCCCGGAGCCACGCCACCCGACCGGCCCGGCGCGGGTGTCACCCGTATCGACCACATCGCGCTGACCCAGCCGTTCGACCACTACGACGAGGCCACCCTCTTCTACCGCGCCGTCCTCGGCCTCACCCCGCAGCCCACCGCCGAATACGCCGCCCCCTTCGGCCTGGTCCGCAGCCGGGCCTTCACCGACCCCGCCGAGCGGCTCCGCATCGCGCTGTCGGTCACCCTGCTGCGCCGGGGCGACTGGGCGCCGCCGGTGGCCAGCCCCCAGCACATCGCGTTCGCCACCGACGACATCGTGGCCACCGCCCGTGCCGTACGCGACCGCGGCGCGCCCCTGCTGGCCGTCCCGGACAACTACTACGACGACCTCGACGCCCGGCTCGGCCCCGACCCCGCGCTCCTCACCGACCTCCGCGAGCTGGGCATCTTCTACGACCGCGACGCCGACGGCGCGTTCCTCCACTGCTATACGGAGATCCTGGGCGGCGCGGTGTTCTTCGAACTCGTCCAGCGCCTCGGCCGCTACACCGGCTACGGCGCCGCCAACGCCCCCGTCCGCATGGCCGCCCACCGCACCGCCCGCCTCGCCCTCACCCAGCCAGGACCGGATCCGGCGATACGACAACTACGGTAAGTTCGGGATACCCATGGACATACCGATGGACATACGCGCTGGGAGGGGCATGGCACGCACGACGGGCGGCGGACGGTCCTCGTCGCTGGCCTCCGAGGTGGCACGCCGTCTGCGCGCGGCCATCGTGGACGGCGAGTTCGACCTCGGCGAGGCGCTCTCCGAGGACGGCCTCGCCTCCGCCCTCGGGGTGAGCCGCACCCCGGTCCGCGAGGCCCTGCGCATGCTGCAGCTCCAAGGCCTGGTCGAGATCGTGCCGAAGTCCGGCACGTATGTCTTCCAGCCCACCGAGGACGAGATCTTCGAGCTGTGCGAATACCGCACCACCCTGGAGATCCGCGCCGCCCAGCTCGCCCTAGAACGCAACCCCGACGCCACCCTCGCCGCCATGCGCCGGGCCGTCGAGGCCATGACCGACGCCCTGGCGGCCAACGACACCAAGGCGTACGGCACCGCCGACACCGCCTTCCACGAGGCGTTCTTCGCCCACTGCGGCAACCGCTACCTGAGCGACGCCTACCAGATGAGCCTGGCCCGCGTCTCGGCCCTCCGCGTCCACCTCACCTTCCTCGCCACGACCGAACCGGCGCGCTCCTTCCAGGAGCACCGGCGGATCATCGAGATCTTCGCCGCGGGCCGTACGGACGAACTCGAGGAGATCCTGAAGGCGCACATCATGCGGACGCGCGAGAACTACCTGCTGGCCCTGCGCGCCCGCGTCGCCCGCGACACCGAGTCCAAGGCGGCGGGCCTGCGCCGCAAGCTGGGCCTGTCCAGCTGACCGCTCACGGCTTCCAGGGGATCGTGAGCCAGGGGCTGGTGGGGTCGGTGGTGAGGATGCGATGCGCTTCCAGCATGTCCTGGTACCAGCTGCCGAATTCCTCTTCGTCGAAGTGGAGGCAGCGGCCCAGAATGTACGACGCGGAGAACTCTTCCCAGGAGCGGTAGTTGGCCCGGCCGAGCCTGCTGGCACGGAGGATCGCGTTCTCAGCCTCTCGCTGGTCGCAGTAGCGGGCACCCAGTCCCCAGCGGGCCATTCCGACGGCCCGCCCGTAGTCCCACGCCTCCACGGTGGGGATGAACTTCCCCTCCGCCAGCAGACCGTCGGCCCGGAACCGCTTCTCGTAGCGGGCGATACGGCCGATGAGCCGCTGCACTCCCGCGATCTGCGCCGTCACATCGGCGCTGTCGCGGGGGCCGACCTTGGTCACCCCGTCGGCACTCAGCCGGTATTCGGTCTCCTCGGAGCCCCGCCGCAGCACCTGCTCGGCCGCCTGCCGCCACTGGTCCACCTCGACATGGCCGCCGAACTCCCGGGACAGCGCCCGCCGGACGCCGAGCACGAACTCCCAGACGCCGCTGACCAGTTCCGCGTCCAGCAGCCGCTCCTCGCAGCTGCGCCACTCCTCGCGGCTGGTGATGCCCCACCACTCCTTGAGGCGCCTCTTCTCCCCGGTGTAGCCCGTGCCGTGGTAGGCCCTGGTGTTCCACAGATCACCGTTGCTGACGGACAGCAGCCCGATCAGCCCCAGCCCGTGCCCCAGCGCTCCCGAGGCCGCCATGTCTCCCTCCACGGCGCGCAACCGCATGTGCTGGTGCGAGTGATCGCAGTCGGATTGCTCGATGCGCCGCACATGCTGCTGCCACAGGGTGCGATGGGCCGGTGTCGCGGGGAAGAACACCTCGCACGGACTTCCCGGGTTGATCACGATCCATGAGACGGCGCTGTCCTGCCACCCGTCCGCGAGCCAGTCCAGGGAGGTGCGGCAGAAGGCGGTCTCCGCATCGGGAGCGGGCAGCATGCCCTCGGTGAGGAGGGGCAGACAGTTGGTCCGGACCTGGGAGTACCAGTAGGACGTGAACAGATGTGTTCCCGGATGGGCTTCGATCTTGGCGACGGAGTCGGCGAAGAAGAGATCCGCCTCGGCCAGCGCATCGAAGAACGCGGGCCAGTCGCCGCGCAGCTTGGCCTCGTACAGCGTCCGCTCGACCGCACCCGGCGCCTGCCATGCGGGCGGCGCCTGGTATTCCGTCCGGCCGACCGCGATTCCCTCCCCGTCACCCATGCCACAGGACTCTACCGAGCCCTTCCGGTCCGCCGTGCGTCACCCCGCGATCACCATGGCCAGGATGTACGCGACGAACGCGGCGGGCGGCAGCCCGATGAGGGCGCCCGGACGGAGGAAGAGGGGTTTGCCGGGGGCGAGCCGGGAGGCGAAGGGGTCGGGGCCGGGGCCCGGCAGGCCCTCGATCTTTGAGTGGACCCGCCAGTTCAGCAGGAGGGTGACGGGGTTGAACAGCAGCGCGGACAGCGGATGCCACCACCCCTGCCACAGCGTCATGGCGGTGTGCTTACGGAGCAGCGCCGTGCCACAGGTCCGGCAGAAGTGTCCCTTCCGCTTCCGGAACAGCATGAAGAGGACCAGGCCCTGGTGGTGACGGATCGCCATCTGGGCCGCGGGCGACCCGCCGCACATCTGGCAGGCGAGCTGCTCCGGCGCGGCATACGGGGCCTCCGGCCCGGCCTGGCGCGCCGACGGGGCGGGGCGGAGGGGATACCCCGGCAGCGGTGGCGGATCGGCCACGGGCCGCGCCGTTCCGTACCCCGTACCGGGAACCGCGCCATAAGGGTTGCCGGCGGGCAGTGCCGGCGGTGATATCGACTTCCTCACGATGTCACCCTATGCGACGCGCCGTGCGCGGCCCACGTTGCCCGTACGGGGCCGGACGCACCGGCCCCGTACGGGTGTTGTCTTCACTTGGGGGCGGCGTCAGCGCGCATCATCACGCAGTCGAACTCCACCACGCGTCCCGTCGTGTCCTCGCGCGTCACCGGGTACATGCCCGTGATCCCGAAGCCGTTGTCCTCGTACACGGCGACGGCCTCACTCATCGGCGGGCTTCCCTCGTAGAGCCGCAGCACCGCGACCTCCGACTGCAATCCCACGAACTCCTTGATCCGGTCACCGGCGCCCGCGAACACCTCCAGGTCGTACCCTTGCGTGTCCATCTTCAGATAGGGGCGGGGATCGGAGAGCCCGGCCAGCGCCTTGTCCAGCACGCTGTCCAGCCTGCGGATCTCGATCTCCTCCGTACGGTCCTTCGCGAACCGGCGGTAGCGGTCCTTGCCGTAATCGCTGGCGGGGAGCAGGGAGTTCATGGTGGCCCAGCCCACGTGCATGGACTGGCTGGACTCCTCGCGCCCGAGGGCGAAGGGGAACACCCACCACTCGGGATCGTTCTCGGCGGCCTTCTCCAGCTTGGCGAACGCCTCGTCGGTTGGCTCGAAGGAAACGATTCTGCCGGTATAGCCGAGGCTTCGCAGCCGCCTGCCGTACTGACCGGCGTTGGCACCCACGTCGAAGACGCAGTTCACCTCGTACTTCTCCAGCAGCCCGGCCACATGGTGGCCGCACAGATACGCGGCGGCCGCCAGCTGGAGCGAGCGTTCGTCGGAGGCCTTCGCGTCGAAGAGCAGATGGGCGCCGGTGTCACCGAGCCGGACGTTCGTCCACGTGTCCGGCGGGTCGCCGCGGCCGCGGGCCACCACCCAGGTATCCGGTCGCACCCGCGTCACCGCGAAGCGGCCGCCGCCGCGTGTCACCAGATCGGCGTCCCGGCCCACGGCGACGCGCTTCCGCTTGCCGCGCCGGGAGAGCACCGCGGTGCCCGAGCCGAGGTCGAGCACCTGCACACCGATCCGGGGAAGCACATTCAGCAGTCTTCTGTAAAGGGTTTGCATCCAGACAGCGTCGCAGGTCTCGGCCGTCTCGGCTTCCCCTTGCGGCCAATTGATTGACTTCTCTGCCGCCTCCCCGGGCTGGCCTCCTGTTTCTCAAGAAAAAATGTGCCAAGCGGCTCGACCGCCAGGGGCGGCCGAGCCGTGCTCGGGTTAACGGGAGGTGGCCGAAAACGGCCGGGAATGAGCAGGCCCGCCAGGGCCGGGAGTCAGAGGGCCGGGCCCACCCGGAACCAGTCGAATTCCGCCGCACCGAGCCGGGTTGCCCCGCCCACCGGCCCGGTGGCGAAGAGCCCCACGGTCGCCCCGATCCATGTGCCCGCGGTCGCCGTGAACGGCGGGCCGAGCGGTACGAATCCCCGGCCGTCCGGGTCGGCCGCGAAACGGCACGCCGCTCCGGGGCCCACGGTCACCCGCAGCCGCACCGTGGCGCGCCCGCTCCCCAGCGGCACCGGTGGCGCGGCGTCCACCTCGGCGGCGTCCTCCTCCGCGGTGCGGCACACCAGGACGATCCGCGCCCCGTCGTGGCGCAGCCCCGCCCAGCGGTACGTGTCGCCCAGCATCACCAGCCCGGCGCGGGCGTCCGCGCTCGCGGTGGACAGCCTCATCGAGGTGGTCGCGGTGAAGGATTCGGCGGGCAGCCGCTGGCCCAGCACGTTGGGCAGCAGCCGCAGATCATGGCTGACCGGGCTGGGGCGGCAGGCCAGCGCGAGGCGGCGGGGGAAGTGGCGGAAGGACCACCAGGCCGGGTCGGCGTTCGCCTGCCAGCTCCACTGCTTCCCCAGCTCCGGCCCGGTGAACTCGTCACCGCTGGCCGGTGCCGTCACCTTCGTACGGCCGTGGACCCGTGGCTTGGTGTGCACCGGCACCGGGGTGCCCCGCCCGCTGCCGTCGTCGTGGCCCATCACCGGCCAGCCGTCGGAGCACCACCGCATCGGCTGGAGGTGCACCACCCGCCCGTAAGCGCCGCGGTCCTGGAAGTGCAGGAACCAGTCCTCACCGCCCGGTGTGCTCACCCACGCGCCCTGGTGTGGTCCGTTGACGGGGGTGTCGCCCTGGGCGAGCACGATGCGGTCCTCGTACGGGCCCTGGACGGAACGGGAGCGGAACGCCGACTGCCAGCCCTGGGTGACGCCTCCGGCCGGAGCGAAGATCCAGTACCAGCCGTCCCGCTTGTAGAGTTTCGGCCCCTCCAGCGTGGTGTAGCCGGGCAGTTCGTCGCCGTTGACGACGATGTGGCCCTCGTCGAGCAGGGTGGTCCCGTCCGGGCTCATCCGGTGCAGGGTCAGCCGGTTGTTGATGCCGCTGCGGCTCTTGGCCCAGGCGTGGATCAGATAGGCCTGCCCGTCGTCGTCCCACAGGGGGCACGGATCGATGAAGCCCTTGCCCGGCTTGAGCGGATGCGGTGTGCTCCACGGGCCGCGCGGATCGGTGGCGGTGACCACGAAGATCCCGAAGTCCGGGTCCGGGTAGAAGATCCAGAACTTGCCGTCGTGGTGGCGCAGGGCCGGGGCCCACACCCCTTGGCCGTGCCGTGGCTCGCTGAAGTGGTCCTCGGGCAGCAACTCGGTCAGGGCGTGCCCGATGACCGTCCAGTTGACCAGGTCGGTGGAGCGCAGGACGGGCAGTCCGGGCACCCGGTTGAAGGTGGAGGCGACCAGATAGAAGTGGTCGCCCACCCGGATCGCGTCGGGGTCGGACCAGTCGGCGTTGAGCACCGGGTTCTGATAGCGGCCGTCTCCCAGGTCGGCCACCCAGGGCAGTCGGCCCCGCGCCCGGGCGGCCTGCGCGCCCGCCCCCGCGAGGGTGTCGGTGGTGGCCGCCGCGGCTGGGGCGGCGCCGCCGCCCGCGCCCAGTGCCGTCGACGCGGCCGCCGCGCCGAGACCGGTCCGTAGCACGTGCCTGCGACTGTGTCGGCTCACTGACTTCTCCGCATCTCGAAATCCCGAACGGGGATGAGTACGTGTACTTATTCCAGTAAGCGCTTACCGCGCATGAGTGTGGCAGCGGGGGACTTTATGGGCAAGAAGCCCGGACGTCCTGATCTGGCGTCAGATCTACCTGGCTGGGCCGCACATGCTGGACACCAGCACAATGGTTCGCGCACGGTCCGCGCAGTCTCGGTCAAAGGAAATCGGATGAACACTCACGACTACGTCATCGTCGGCGCCGGATCCGCGGGATGCGTGCTGGCGGCCAGGTTGTCGGAGGACCCCGAAGTCCGGGTGGCGTTGATCGAGGCGGGAGGCCCGGACACGGCGCAGGAGATCCACACGCCCGCCGCCTTCCCGCAGTTGTTCAAGAGCGAGGTCGACTGGGACCTCCACACGGGCCCGGAACCGGGGCTCGGCGGCCGGCGAACCTATCTGCCCCGTGGCAAGGTGCTGGGCGGCTCCAGTTCGATCAACGCGATGATCTATATGCGCGGCAACCGCGCCGACTACGACGGCTGGGCCGCCGCCGGGGCCACCGGCTGGTCGTACGCCGAGGTGCTGCCGTACTTCCGGCGTGCGGAGGACAACGAGCGCGGCGACGACAGGTTCCACTCGGTGGGCGGGCCGCTCGCCGTCAGCGACAGCAGGTCCAACCACCCGCTCGCCACCGCGTACATCGAGGCCGCGGTGCAGGCCGGATATCCGCGTAACGAGGACTTCAACGGCCCGACGCAGTTCGGCGTCGGGCGGCATCAGCTGACCCAGCGGGGTGGCATGCGCTGCAGCGCGGCCGTCGCCTATCTGCACCCCGTCCTGAAGCGGCCGAACCTCACCGTGCTCTCGTCGGCGCGGGTCCACCGCGTGCGGATCGAGGGCGGCCGGGCCACCGGTGTGGAGGTGGAACGCGGCGGCACGGTCGAGGTGATCCGCGCCGAGCGCGAGGTGATCCTGTCCGCGGGCGCCTACGAGTCCCCGAAGCTGCTGATGCTGTCCGGGATCGGGCCCGCCGCCACGCTGTCGGCCTTCGGACTCGACGTGGTGAGCGACCTCCCGGTGGGGGAGGGCCTGCAGGACCACTACATGGCGCTGCTGAACTTCCGGACCGATGTCGAATCGCTGATGACCGCGGCGACCCCGGAGAACGCGGCGCTGCTGGCGAATGAGGGGCGCGGCCCGCTGACGTGCAACATCGGCGAGGCCGGTGGCTTCTTCCGCAGCCGCGACGGACTGGACATACCGGATGTGCAGTTCCACATGGCGCCGGTGCTCTTCCACCAGGAGGGGCTGGGCCCCGCCACCGAGCACGGCTTCGCGCTGGGTCCGTGCGTGCTCGCCCCGACCAGCCGTGGCCGGGTGACGCTGGGCTCCGCCCGCCCGGACGCCGAACCCCGCATCACGCACAACTACTTGATGACCGCCGAGGACCAGTACTGCATGGTCCAGGGGGTCCGTATCGCCCTGCGGATCGCGGCCCAGGACGCACTGACGGCGGTCACCACCGGGCCGTTCGACGTGCCGGAATCGGACTCCGACGCTGCCCTGCTCGCCTTCTCGCAGCGGGTCGGGCAGACCCTCTACCACCCGACGTCGACCTGTGCCATCGGCTCGGTCGTCGACCCCGAGCTGCGGGTGTTCGGCACGGAGGGGCTGCGGGTCGTCGACGCGTCGGTGTTCCCGATGGTGACGCGGGGGAACACCAACGCGCCCGTCATCATGGCCGCGGAGAAGGCCGCCGACCTCATCCGGGGTTTCCCCGCGGCCATACGCTGACGCCCTCACCGCACCCGGCCCGGCTCAGCCGTTCCAGCTCTCGTCGTACGGGTCGCGCGGGGCCGGGACCGGGGTGGCGCGGCTGACGTCGAGATACGGGATGACACCCCCGCCCACCGGATCCTTCGTCCGTTTGCCGGTGTAGGTGCCGGTGACCTGGAGCCAGGTGTCCGGCCGCAGGACCGGGGGAGTCCGCCCGGACAGGCCGACCTTGACGGGCTGCGCGTCGGCGGCGCAGCAGTTGAGGGCCATGCGCACGAGATAGGGCGCGCCGTGGCGGTCGAGGGCGACGAAGCCGGTGATCTTGATGTTCCGGTCGCGGAGGGACCGGCCGTGGTCGTAGACCGCGCGGCCCGCGTAGTCGGCCACGTTGAGGGTGAGCGGGCCGCGTGCGGAGAGGGCGGGGAAGCCCCAGGGCTGCCGCTGCAGCGCCGTGCCCGTGTGCATGGCGCTGTACGAGCCCAGCGCGGGCGGGGCGACCAGGATGAGGGCGAACAGGGGCAGCACCAGCAGCCAGGACACGCGTGGTTCGCGGTGCCCGGGTTCGTGGTCGTGCTCGTGGTCGTCGCGCGGCTGCCGCAGTTCGTACCAGACGGTGGCCAGCGCGGTGGCGATCAGGACGACACCGGCCGCGAGCAGCAACGGGCGCAACCCGGCCTTGACGTAGCGCAGATAGAGGTCGGTGAACCCGGCGTGCAGCACCGCCACGCCGAGCAGGAACAGCACGGCTGCCTGGGCTTGGCGGTTCACAGCAGCACCGCCCCGACCAGCGCCGATACAAGGACGGCCACCGCGAAGGTGGCGGGCGCGAACCGCAGCGCGAACCCGCGGCCGAACGTACCGGCCTGCATGGCGAACAGCTTCAGGTCGATCATCGGTCCGACGACGAGGAACGCCAGCCGGGCGGTGAGCGAGAACTGCGACAGCGACGCGGCCACGAACGCGTCGGCCTCGGAGCAGATCGACAACACCACCGCGAGGAGCCCCAGGGCGAGGATCGCCACCACGGGATTGTCCGCCGCCGTGTGCAGCCAGCTCGCGGGCACCACGGCCTTGAGGGTGGCCGCGGCCATCGCGCCCACGACCAGGAAGCCACCGGCGTGCATCACATCGTGGCGGATGGATCCCCAGAACGCCGCGCCCTTGCCCGCGCCGTCGAGCGACGGGTGGGCCGGTGGCCGCATCCAGTCGGTGCGGCCCAGCCGCTGCCACAGCCAGCCCATCGCGCACGCCACGAGCAGGCTCGCCACGAACCGGGCGAGCACCATGCGCGGTTCGCCGGGGAACGCGACGGCCGTGGAGGTCAGCACGACCGGGTTGATCGCGGGGGCGGACAGCAGGAACGCCAGCGCCGCCGACGGGGTGACACCCCGTCGTACGAGGGCCCCGGCCACCGGTACGGAGGCGCACTCACAGCCGGGCAGCACCGCCCCGGCCATCCCGGCGACCGGCACCGCGAGGGCGGGCCGCCCGGGCAGCGCGCGGGCGAAGAACGACGGGGGCACGAACACCGCGATGACGGCCGACAGCAGCACGCCGAGGACGAGGAACGGCAGGGCCTGGACGACGACCGCCACGAACACGGTCATCCAGCTCTGCATCACCGGTGCGGACAGCGCCCCGCGCACCGGCCCCTGCAGCGCCACCACCAGGACCAGCAACAGGGTCAGCGCGAGGGAGGAGTTGAACCGCCGCTCCCGGGGGCCGTCCGCGTCGTCCCGGCGGCCGCCCCGGGCCGGGGGCGCTTTGGTGAGGGTCACGGGTGAGGTACCTCCGGCGTGGACGAGCGTCGAGGGTGGGTTTCCCTCGCCGTTCAGTACGCCGGTTCAGGCGCGGCTTCTCACTGTGATCTTCGCGATCTTCGTAATCTCGTAATCCCGTGATTTCCGAGCGGCCGGTGGGCCGCCGGGGCCCGGGTGGTCAGCCGTCGAGGCCCTGCGGCGTCTGCTCGGCCCAGATGACCTTGCCCTGCGCGGTGTAGCGCGTGCCCCAGTGCCGGGCGAGCTGGGAGACCAGGAACAGGCCCCGGCCGCCCTCGTCGGTCACCCCGGCCCGCCTCAGATGGGGCGAGGTGCTGCTGCCGTCGGACACCTCGCAGATCAGGCTGCGCCCGTGCAGCAGCCGTATCCGTACGGGAGGGGCGCCGTACCGCAGCGCGTTGGTGACCAGTTCGCTGATGACCAGCTCAGCGGAGAAGGCGACATCGTCCAGCCCCCAGTCCCGTATCCGCTCGGCGCAGGCCGCGCGCAGCGGGGCGACCGCCGCCGGGTCGGTGGGCACCTCCCACTGGGCCACGTCCTTGGGGTCGAGCAGCCGGGTACGGGCCACCAGCAGGGCCGCGTCATCGGTCGGACGCGCCGGGAGGACGGTCGCGAACAGCTCACGGCAGGTCTGGGCGGGGTTGAGTTCCGGGGCGGCGGCGAGGGTGCGGCACAGGAGGTCGAGACCGGTGTCGTGGTCCCGGTCGTGGCTGGCGACGAGCCCGTTGGTGTAGAGGATCAGACGGCTGCCCTCGGGCACCTCCAGGTCGGCCGCCTCGAACGGTTCCCCGCCCAGGCCCAGCGGCGGGGAGGCCGGGATCTCGGGGACGTGTACGGTGCCGTCCGCGCGGGCCAGGACGAGGCCCGGGTGCCCGGCCCGGGCCACGCTGCACCGGCCGGAGACCGGGTCGTAGATGGCGTACAGGCAGGTGGCGCCGGTGATGCGCGCGCTGTCGGCGTCCGTCTCGCGCTCCAGGTCGAGCCGGGCGACCAGCTCGTCCAGGAGGGCGAGGACCTCGTCGGGCGGCAGGTCCAGGGCGGAGAAGTTCTGCACCGCGGTGCGCAGTCGCCCCATGGTGGCCGCCGCGTGCAGCCCCTGCCCGGCCACGTCCCCGACGACCAGGGCGACCCGCGCCCCGGGGAGCGGGAGGACGTCGAACCAGTCCCCGCCGACCCCGGCCCGCGCGGGCAGATAGTGGGAGGCCACTTCGACGGCGTCCTGGTCGGGCAGGGCGCTGGGCAGCAGGTTGCGCTGCAGGGTGGTGACCATGGTGTGCTCGCGGGTGTAGCGGCGCGCGTTGTCGACGCACACGGCGGTGCGCGTGGCCAGCTCCCCGGCGATCACCCGGTCCTCGTCGTCGAACGGCCCGCTCGGCCGCGTCCGGCAGAAGGTGGCCACGCCCAGGGGTACGTCGCGGAACCGCAGCGGGACCGCGATCAGCGAGTGGATCCCCTGGTCGAGCAGGCGGCGGGCCTCGCACTCGTACCCCTCGGGCCATCCGGCGGGGTCGCTCAGATCGGCGTGCAGGACGGCCTGCCCGCTCTCCAGTGCCCGGCGCTGCGGCGAGGACGGTGAGTGGACGGCCTTCTCGCCCGGCCGGAAGAGGGGATGCCCGGGCGGTACGCCGCCGACCGCCGTGCGGTGCAGTACGCCGTGCGGTGTCGCCGGTTCCTCGCCCCGCAGTACTGGCTCCAGCAGTTCGACGGTGGCGATGTCGGCGTACCGGGGGACGGTCACCCCCACCAGCTCCTCGGCGGTGCCGCTCAGCTCCAGGGTGGAGCCGATCCGTACGCCCGCGTCGTACAGCAGCCGCAGCCGCTCGCTCGCCGCCTCGGCCCGGCCGGACAGTGCGCGCAGTTCGGTGGTGTCCCGCAGCGTGGCCACGCTTCCGGCGGGGCCGCCCGCCCGGTCGGTGGGCCGGATGTTGACGGCCAGCAGCCGGTTCCCGGCGGCGTGCACCTCGTCGGTGACGGGCTGCCCCGCGGTCAGCAGCCGGGTCAGTGGCGGTTCGAGGCCGAGTTCGGCGGCGTGCCGCCCCTCGGGTTCGGCGGTCAGCTGGAGCAGCCGCCGGGCCTCGTCGTTGACCAGCAGCAGCCGCCCGTCGGCGTCCGAGATCAGCACGCCTTCCCGGACGGAGTGGAGCACCGCGTCGTGGTGGGTGTACATGCGCGTCATCTCGGCGGGTCCGAGCCCATGGGTCTGCCGCCGCAGCCGCCTGTTGGCCAGGGCTGTCCCGGCCGTCGCCAGGGCGAGGGCGGCGCCACCGGCGCCGAACAGCAGCGGCAGCTGGCGGTGGACCTCGTTGTTCACGCTGTCGATCCTGACCCCGACCGACACCCCGCCGAGCAGGGTGCCGTCGGCCCCGGTGATGGGGACCGCCGAGATCACGGAGGGGCCCTGGCTCGCCCGGAAGGTCCGCGCGACCGTCTTCCCGGCCAGTTCCTGACGCACCACCTCGTCGGGGCCGACGATGCGCTTGCCGATCAGCGCCGTCTCGGGGTGGGTGAGGCGCAGCCCGCGCCGGTCGAAGACCACGACGCTGTCGACGCCGGTGCGCTCGCGCACCTCCTCGGCGCGGGGCTGGAGCAGCGACGTCGGGCGGTCGCCGGTCATGGCCTCGGGGACCCCGGGGCCGCCCGCGAACGCCCTGGCGACGCTCAGGGACCGCTGGCGGGCCTCCGCCGAGGCGTGGCTGCGGGCCTCCAGCGCGAGCGCGGTCACCGCCAAGGAGACGAGGACGAGCGTCAGCAGGACCTGGAGGATGAAGACCTGTCCGGCGAGGCTCGGCGCCCGTGACAGCGCCCATATTCGGCCCCGGACCATACGAGCAAAATTGCTCATGTCGGCATTTATAACATCTGGCTTCGGGTGGCCGACCCGTGCGCCCGCCATCCGCTGTGGAGGATCATGTTCCGGCCGATCCGGGGACGAGGGTGATCTGCCTGGTCATCCGGCGGATCGCCGCCGGGGATTCCGCCCGCCGCCCGGAGGGTCACCGCGCTGCGCGGACCGCGCCTGGCTTGTTAACGACGCGTTTCCAACGGTGTCGCAGCGTAGCCGTGTCAAACGCTTAGGATCACCGCATGGTCACGGCCCGGTCGCTTTTCGGTATCCAGTTGGCTCGCGTGGTGGCGAGCCCGCTGCGTCTGCTGTGCCTGGTCGCGCTCCTGCTCGGCTTCGTCTCCATGCACGCGGTGAGCGCCGAAGCCGTATCCGGCCACCTGACCGGCTGCGCGTCCTCGGCATCGGCGAGCGCGGAGACCGGGGAGCGCGGCGATGCGGAGGGGCATCACGACGACGAGTCGGCCCACTCCACGCACGAATGCGTCCTCGCCCAGCCGGAGCAGGGTCCCGACGTGGCGGCCCCGTGCCTGGCTCTCCCGGCCGGTGCCGTATCCGATGCCACGTGGCGCGCACCGTCCTCGCACCCGGCTACGGCCACCGGTTTCACACCGCCCGATCTCCAGCGGACCACGGTTCTGCGCATCTAGCACGGACCGGCGCGACGAGTCCCGCGCCGTGATGGCGTCGTAGCGGCCTTCCGCGTCCGGGGTCTTCCGGCCCCGCGCCATGCCCACCGGCGCCCGTCTTCCGTTTCCTTGCCACTTCCCGTCCGCCACCTCCCGCCCACGTGGCGGGAGGGCGGCCGCCGTGCGGAGAAACCGAGAAACCGTGCCGATTCCTGTCTCCTGCCCACCTCCCCGGGCCGCTCGGGGTCCGTGGGGTCCGTGGTGGCCTCGCCGGATCCTGGCGTTCGTCCTGGGCGCCCTGCTGCTGACCGGACCCACCTGCCTCGGCCACCTGACCGGTGCCGAACACGCCGAGGGTTCGCGGGCCGCGTACGACGCGCGGCAGTCCCCGGCCACCGGGCCCGCCGCGCAGCCCTCCGCCGACGACCCGGCGGGCGACGAGCACTGCGCGCCCTCTCCCCGTGAGACGTCCGGCCGGGCCGCCCAGCCGTCGGCGCGTGCCCTGCCCGCCTCCGCCGCGACCGAGGCCTCCTGGGGCGTGGTCCCCGTGGCGGATCCGGACCGCCCGCACACGCCCGCCCCGCGGGCGCCGACCGTCAGATCCACCCTCTGCTCGACCAGTCGGTGGCGCATATAGACCTGCCCGTGCCCGAGATGAGCATCCGACGAGCCATCAACCACCGAAAGCGGACAGATGCGATCTCTGACCCTCAACGACGCCACCCCCACCACCCCCGGCCTGTCCGGGCTGGTCGGCAACACGCCCGTCCTGCGGGTGTCCGAGCCCCTGACCCCGGCCGGCCGCGGCTTCTGGGCCAAGCTGGAGGGCTTCAACCCCGGCGGCATCAAGGACCGGCCCGGTCTGCACATGGTCGAACGGGCCCGCGCCCGGGGCGACCTGCGCCCCGGCGGCACGATCGTCGAGTCGACCAGCGGCACGCTGGGGCTCGGCCTCGCCCTGGCCGGACTGGTGTACGGCCACCCCGTCACCCTCGTCACCGACCCCGGCCTGGAGCCGTCCATGACCCGGCTGCTGACCGCCTACGGAGCCTGGGTCGACATGGTGACCGAACCGCATCCGGAGGGCGGGTGGCAGCAGGCCCGCCGCGAGCGGGTGACCGAACTCCTCGCCCGCGACGCCGGTTCCTGGTGCCCCGACCAGTACAACAACCCCGACAACACCGCCGCCTACACCCCGCTCGCCCTCGAACTGGCCTCCCGGTTCGGCCACATCGACATCGTGGTGTGCAGCGTCGGCACCGGCGGACACTCCGCCGGGATCTCCCGCGTATTGCGCCAGCTCTACCCCGAGATCACAGTGGTCGGCGTGGACACCATCGGCTCGACCATCTTCGGACAGCCCGCCCGCACCCGGCTGATGCGCGGCCTGGGATCGAGCATCTACCCGCGCAACGTGGCCTACGACAACTTCAGCGAAGTGCACTGGGTCGCCCCGCACGAGGCGGTGTGGACCTGCCGCCAACTGGCCTCCTCGCACTACGCCACCGGCGGTTGGAGCGTGGGCGCGGTCGCGCTGGTCGCCGGGTGGCTGGCCCGGACCCACCCCGTGGACGCGCGGATCGTCACGGTCTTCCCGGACGGCCCGCAGCGGTACCTGGACACCGTGTACAACGACGACTACTGCGCCGCCAACGGCCTGCTGGACCAGCCGCCCGCGTCCGAACCGGACGTGGTGGGGCACCCCGGTGAGCGGGAAGTGTCCCGCTGGACCCGCTGCACCGCCGTGGCCGACCCGCTCGCCGCCCGGGCCGCCACCGCCGCCACCGCCGCACCGGAGGCCGTCGCCTCGGAGGCCGCCCGATGAAGGCGACACTCACCCAAGTGCGGTCGTACGAGCGCAGCGTCCAGCTGTTGATGGTGAACCAGTTCACCATCAACCTCGGCTTCTACATGCTCATGCCCTACCTCGCCGCCCACCTGTCCGGGACGCTCGGGCTCGCCGGGTGGCTGGTCGGACTCGTCCTGGGCGTACGGAACTTCAGCCAGCAGGGCATGTTCCTGGTCGGCGGCGCGCTCGCCGACCGGTTCGGCTACAAGCCGCTGATCGTGGCGGGCTGTGTGCTGCGCACCGCCGGTTTCGCCACGCTCGGGCTCGTGGAGTCGCTGCCCGCGCTGCTGGCCGCCTCCGCGGCCACCGGGCTCGCCGGGGCCCTGTTCAACCCGGCGGTCCGGGCCTATCTGGCGGCGGACGCTGGGGAGCGCCGGGTGGAGGCGTTCGCCCTGTTCAACATCTTCTACCAGGCGGGCATCCTGCTCGGCCCGCTGGTGGGCATGGTGCTGACCGGCGTCGACTTCCAGGTCACCTGCCTGGTCTCGGCCGGGATCTTCGCCCTGCTGAGCGTCGTACAGATCCGGGCGCTGCCCGCCCGCCGCGCCGATGACACCCCGGCCGCGACGGGGCAGGCCGGCCGGGAGCGGGTGCTGACCCAGTGGCGCGGGATCCTGGCCAACCGGCCGTTCCTGCTGTTCTCCGTCGCCATGATCGGCTCGTATGTGCTGTCGTTCCAGGTCTATCTGGCGCTGCCGCTGGAGGTACGACGGCTCGGCGGCGAAGGGGAGTTCGGCACCGCGGCGGTGGCGCTGCTCTTCGCCGTCTCGGGGCTCAGCACCATCGTCGGCCAGACCCGGGTGACCGCGTGGTGCAAGGCCCGCATGGCGCCCGGCCGGGCCCTGGGCTGGGGGCTGGCCCTCATGGGCGTGGCCTTCCTGCCGCTGCTGGTGGCGACCGCGCTGCCGGTCCCGGACGGCGGGCCCGGCCGGTGGGTGCTCGCGGCGGTGCCGCCCGCGCTCGCCGCGTTCCTGCTGGCGCTGGGCACGATGATCGCGTACCCGTTCGAGATGGACACCATCGTCCGGCTCTCGGGGGAGCGGCTCGTCGCCACCCACTACGGGCTGTACAACACCATCTGCGGGGTCGGCATCACACTCGGGAACCTGCTCACCGGCGCTTCGCTGGACGCGGCCCGCGAAGCGGGCATGCCCGCCGTCCCGTGGCTCGTGCTGCTCGCCCTCGGGCTGGCCTGCGCGGCCGCGCTGTTCGGACTGCACCGTACGGGCCGACTGGCACCGGCGGTGCCCGAGCGGCGCCCCGCGGCGGCCTGACGCCGCGAAAGGTGGCGACGACGCCCCCGCCGGTGGCCATGCCCGGCC